>JACPCS010000109.1 GCA_016184455.1 Acidobacteriota bacterium | reverse complement strand
CGGTCCAGAACACCCCGCCCCACACGAGCGCCACGATCCCGATCACGACCAGCGCCACGCCGACTATGCGTCTCGTCACGGCAGACCTCCCGCGGCCGGACTGTGCAAGCGGCGCACCGCGGCGTCCGCCCGGAGCGTCTATTCGTCGGTCTCGTGTGCAGGAACCTTGCAAGCTGCCAGTGTTGGAGGAAGAAGCGATGGCGCACGCCGCTGAAGCCGTGAAATCGATTGATCGCGATGAGTTGAAGGCAAAGATCGAGCGTCACGAGTCATTCGTGCTCCTCGAAACGCTGGCGCCTGAGCACTTCCGCCACGCTCATCTGCCTGCCCGTCGAGCCGAGCGCCTGACTCCGAGGGAGAAACTACCGTCTGGCAACGGGCGTCAGGCCGGCCTTGCGGATCGTCGGGGCCCTCTGCCGGGCTGCGGTCGTGATCGCGCCGGCAAACGAGAACCCCGGCTGGAGCTCCGCCGGAATGGTACCGACGAAGGTCACACCCGGGACGTGAATGAGCTCGCTGACCTGCTGAAAGCCGATTTCGACCTCGCCCCGCGCGACCACCGCGGCCACCGGCTCGCCGGACGGGGGCCCGCGAACCTTTCGAGTCTTTCGCGTCACTTGATCGGCGACGCCGAGCTTGGCAAAGAGCGTGGTCGACAGATACGTGCCGCTGGCGCTGTCCGAGTAGCCGATCGACTGCGCGGCAACGAGCGTTCTCTTGAACGCCTCAACGCTGCTGATATCCGGTTTCGCGGCTCCGGCGCGCACGACCATGCCGATCTGGGACAGGGCCAGTTCGACCTTGCTGTCGGCGCGCACCACGCCTCGCCTGGCAAGATCGTCGGCCGCTCCCCCATCGAGGATGACAACGTCCGCCATCTCCCCTCGCGCAAGGCGGGTGGGAATCGCCTCGGGGGAGTCGCCCATCGACGGCCCGCGCGTGGTGATCAGGCGGTGGCCGGTCGCCCGCTCGAAGGCGGGCCCCAGCTCCGCATAGACCTGATAGAACCCGCCCGAGATCATCACGCGCACGTCCTCGGCTGAGGCCGGGCCCGGGACGACCAGGGCGACGACGCCAACGGCCGCGAGCACTCGAGCGAACATGGGTCCGAAGTGTAGCGCAGAAGCACGGACCCGTGTGTTGCGGTATAGTCCCGCGCACGGAGGAGTTGCCATGCCGTTCTACGAGCGAGGCGCCGTTCGCATCCGTTACGAGGAGGCCGGTACCGGCTTCCCGCTGCTGCTGATTTCCGGCGGAGGGTTGAACTCGTCGATCGCCGGCATCAAAGCGGGCAATCCTTTCGACACGATTGCCGCGTTCAGCGACGAGTACCGCTGCATCTTCGCCGACCTGCGCAACGCCAACACCGGCGAGTCGACGGGACCGCTCGAGATCGACCGGCCCTGGGATTCACATACCGACGACCAGCTCGGCCTGCTGGATCACCTCGGGGTCGACAGGTTCATGGTGCTCGGCTTCTGCATTGGCGGCCCGTTCATCTGGAACCTGTTGAAGCGCGCGCCCAGTCGCGTGGTCGCGGCCGCGCCGGCCCAGCCCGTTGGCTTCCGGCCGGAGATGCCCACCCTGCTCTACGACGGCAGCATGAGCGGCTGGGGACCGGAACTGGTCAAGCGCCGGCCCGGCATCACCATGGAGATGGTGGAGAGATATCTGACGAGGATGTATCGCACCAACGCGGACTTCGTCTTCACCGTCACGCGCGACTTCGTTCGCAGCTGCCAGACGCCCGTGCTGATCCTGCCCGACGATGTCCCGGCGCATCCGTACGCCGTGGCGATGGAGTCCGCGATGCTGGCGCCGAAGGCCGAAGTGAGCCTCTACCCGTGGAAGGAGCCGAAGGAGCGGATCCCGCTCGCGGTGCGCCACATCAAGTCGTTCCTGCGGGCGCATCGGCCTGCGGCGTAGGATGACGGGGCGGGAGTTACCTTCGGCTCTCGACGATACGCAGCTGCCGCAGCCGCAGGATCTCGTCGCTGGCGGCGAATCGTGAATCGACGAGGGGGCGAGGCACCACGCCGAACCCCACGAGGGCGACGACGAGCGCCACGAACGTCCACGCCTCACGCGGCCGCAGTCCAAGCCGCAGGCCCGCGTGCCCCTGGGCCTCGGCGCGGCCGCAGAAGAGCGAAAAATACATCCGGAGCACGGCGAGCCCGGTCAGCGCCGACGCGATGACGACGGCGAATCCCATCACGGGAAACACATCGACGGCGCCATCGACCAGCAGCTCCTCACCCACGAAGCCGAGCGTGCCCGGAAAGCCGGTGCACGCCAGGCCCATCGCCAGGAAGGTGACGGCCAGCACCGGCATCCGTTCGTACCCGCCGTGATACGTCGACAGATCCAGCCGGCCGCGCCGCGCTTCGAGAACGAGGACGCAGCGAGCGAGGCCCGCAAAGGCAAGTCCGGCCGACAGCCACACCAACAGCCCGCCCGCCAATGCGCTCACGCTCGTGCAGTCGAGTCCGGCCATCACGAGCGCCGACTGGCTCATGAAGAGATAGCCGCACGCCCGCCGCGCGCTCGTCTGCACGAGCGCGAGCGCCGCGCCGTACACGGCGGTTCCGAGCGCGAGCAGCGCGATCACGCGCAGCATCTCCGGTGAGGCGCGCGGCACGATCAGCACCACGGTCATATAGGCGCCGACCTGCGGCGCGTTGAAGAGAATCGCCGGTCCGAGCCGGCCGTGATCGAACACCTCCGGCACCCACGCATGGAACGGCACGATCCCTTTCCGCACCAGGGCCGCGGCCACGATGCACCACATGGCTGCAGCTTCGAGCACCGTGTTCTGCACGCCGGGGGCCGTCAGGAGTGCCACGCCGAGGGCAAACAGGAGCGTCGAGACCCCGAGATAGACCGCCACGACCCGGCGTTGATACTGATGTGCCGGATCGTCGAGCGCCGAGAGGAACGTCCAGACAGAGGCCGCTGACAGGACCAGGAGCACGACGGCGCTCTCCGTGAGAAACGACGCGAACGTGAGGAGCGTCGCCACGGCCGTCCGCCGCAATCCGCGCCGATCGAGCGCGGCGCGCGGCGTCACCGCCACCGTGAGCAGCCACAGCCCTGCCGCGAACGGCAGGAGCGCGGCCGAGAGCGTGTCGATGCGGACGATGGCCTCTCCGCCCGGCATCGAGCTGAGCGCGGCGCTGCGGAGAGCGAAGCCGCGCAAGGCCGGCGACAACGGGGCCGCCAGCGTCGCCAGCAGCATGGCAATCGCCGACGCGACCGCGAGGCGGCGCAGACGTTCGACGTCGATCCGCAGACACGAGGCGGCGATCACCAGCACGGGAAAGGCGAGCACGCCGGCGAGCCAGAGCCGGGCATCACTCATCCTGGTCGTCCCCTCCAGGGACTGCGGCCTGCGGCTCGGCCGGCAGCACGGCGTCGCACAGCCACCCGTCGAAGCGCGAGAGCTGCCGCGCCACCCGCATGAACGGATCGACGAAGAACCGGTCGAGGATGCTGTCGAGGAATCCGCGTTCGAGCGCGATGAGGAACAGACGGTGGCGCAGGCGATCGGGAATGAGACGCTCGAGGGAGCTCCCGCCGGACACCGGGCGGTCGCCCATGGCGGCCTCGATGCCGTGGAGGTCGTGCAGCACGTTGGGCGCGCTCAGGAACTGCAGCAGCCGGAAGCTCGCGTGGCCGGCCAGATGAACGAACGCCAGCGTGTACCAGCCGATCGCGATTTCGACGACGATGATGCCGACCTGCGTGAGCGAGGCGTACGCCAGCGACGACTTGACGTCGGTCTGCACGCGCGTCGTCATCGCCGCGAAGACGGATGTGGCCGCGCCGAGCGCCCCGGCCAGCAGCCGGGCCGCGGGCGCGTGTTCCAGGAGCGGCGCCGAGCGCAGCAGCAGGAAACATCCGGCGTGAATGGACAGCGAGCCGTAGTAGACGGCGCTCGACGGCGTCGGGCCTTCCATCGCGCGCGGCAGCCAGCTCGAGAACGGCAGCAGCGCGCTCTTGCCCGCCACGGCCACGATGAGGAGGACGGCGATGATCGTGGCGTTGGCGCCGGTCAGCGCGGCTGAGGACTCCACGGATCCGCCGAACAGGAGCGCGAGGCTGCCGGTGCCGGCGCTGTGGCGCAGCAGCACCGCGGCCGAAAGCATGGCCGCGTCGCTGATCCGGTACACCGAGAACACCCGAAACGCATTCGCGGGCGGGGCGGGCCGCTCGTGAAAGAACGCGACGAGCAGCGCCGAGCTGAGGCCGACCAGTTCCCATCCGATGAACAGGACGGCGATATTGCCGGCCAGCGCCACCAGCAGCATCCCGGTCACGAACAGCGCCAGCAGCGCGAAGTAGCGGTTGTAGCCGGACTCCCGGTGCAGGTAGCGATTGGAGAACGCCGACACGACGCCCGCGATGGCGGTCGAGAGCGCCGCGAAGCCGAGCGACAGCCGATCGACGAGGAATTCGATCGCGATGCCGCCCTCGTGCAGCGTCGACCAGGCGCCGTAGGAGAGCAGCTGCGCGTCGGTGGCCGTCGTTCCGTAGACGACGAACGCCAGGACCAACGCGACGCACGACACGGTCATCGCCCCCGCCGCGAGCGGACCGGTCGATCGCTCCGGCGACGGGCGGTTGACGAGTGACGCGCCGCCGAGGACCGCGAACAGGAGCGCCGGCGATCCGACGCCGACCAGCACCAGCACGGTCAACGGAATGCTCGGCATCATCCCGACCATGGCACCCGCACCAGCCGCTCGTCGGAGGCGGCCGCGGACCCTGGCACGATCGCCACCGGAGGCAGAAACCCGCGTTTGCCCTGGTACCACGCGGCGGAGTCGCCCACGACCACGGGAAGTGGCTGTTCCGGGGTGTGCGCGACGAAGCCCGTCGACCGAAGCTCCCACACGGCGCCGGAGTCCGTATCGAGGCAGGCGAGCCAGATCCAGCGGTGTCGGACGAGCCGATCGATGCTCGGGTTGGCCCGCACGACACGCGACACGCGGTCCCGCGGCCCCTCGACGACGATGGCCAGTCGCGTGGGCTCGTGGATCTCGACCATCTGCCACGGCAGGCCGGTGCGCAGATCGCTCTGCGCGCCGTCCATCACCCCCAGGAGCGAGGTCACGTTGTGCGGCAGCTTCGTGCCGCAGCCGTACCCGGTCGGGTCAACGTAGCTGAAGTAGTACTCGAGACTGATCCCGGCGACGACCGGCACCACGGCGGCGAGGATCCGGGCCAGGATCGCGCCATCGTCGTCGCGCGACGGATCGTAGGAGACGAGGAACGCGCGACGGTCGAGGAACACGCCGCGCGTCCGCGTCCGCCGGCCGATGATGCAGAACGCGTTGGTGGCATGGCCGTACTCCGGGCGCGGCTGCGCGAGGTCGGCCGCGCGCCCCTGGACGTGCGCGAGCGCCGCGGCCGGCGGATACCAGCGCGGGACGGCATCGAACCGGCGGCAGCGTTCGTGCGCCTCGCGGCGCCTGGCCGTCTCCAGGGCGACGACCGCGCGTTCGAACAGCGGCCACACGGCCGCCGGCACGAGAGCCTCGTCGAAGAACGTCACGTCGTTGTTGCACGTATTGCGCTGCGCGCCGACGAACCACGTGGCCGCGTCGATGGTCAGCCCCTCGGCCGCCAGCACCTCGCGCACGCGAGCGTCGTTGGCCATCTGCGCGAAGGCCCGCGCGTTCGGTCCGCCGCGTCCGCCGCCGCACGCCCCGCAGTCGTGCGCCGACTCGTGAGGGTTGTTGAGGCTGATCGATCCGTGTCCGATGACGAGGACGAGCGGCGAGAGGCGACCGCGGATGCCGGTGTCTTCGAGCACGCGGCGCACGATACCGGCCATCTCCCGCACGGTGAAGCCCGCGTACTTCCCGATCGGCGGCGCGGCGTCTTCGCGATCCACCTGCAGGCGGGTTGGGCCACCGCCGACCGTCGTCTCGTGCATCACACCCAACCGTGACGAGAGCCAGGGAAAGACGACGCGGAGGACGAGCGGCACGAGCGCGAGCCAGCCGAACGCGGTCATCAGCACGGCGCCGCGGACCGGCAGCCGGCTGCCCAGGTGCACGTTGTAGCCGAGGAAGCCGGCGGCGCGCCGGTGCAGACGCTGCGAGCGCCGTACGAGGCGATCGCTGTCGGTTTCGATTTCCCCGACGTAATGGTCGGGACGAATCGCCACCGGGCAGAGCGGACGTGGATGGGCGTCGGTCACGCTCTCGTGGTACATCGCCACGTTGAAGAAGCCGGCGGTGCTGCACGTCTCGCACGCCGGCTCGACTTCCTCCAGATGCCGACGGATCGATTCCTCGCGCTCGTCGAGGCAGAACACGGCCTGGAACGCTGGCGGCCCGGACGGCGATTGCGGGACGTGGTGCGCCAGCGCGTCGTACAGGCGATGACGGATCGCGCGCTCGAACGCCTGGTGCAGGATCCGGCGCCGCCGCAGGTCGTCGATCCGCTCGAGCTCGGCTTCGAGCTCCGCCACGTGGCGCAGCGACCACTGTTCGACAATCGAGACGTCGAGGCCGCAGAGCTGCGCCACATGAAAGAGCCGCCATGCGCGGTCGATCGTCGTCGGAGGCGCCGGCACGGGCAGCCGGTTGCCCGTCCACGCGCGCAGCTCCGACAACGGGCCGTCGAACGACACCCGGCGCGCCGCTTCCTCGAGCGCCGCGCGCTCGCAGAGCAGCCGTACCGCCAGGTATCCGCGCAACGTCACCGTGAGATCGCGTACAGGGACGCGGTCGGGCCGCTCTTCGATCTGACGCACGATGCCGGCCCATCCCCGCAGCGCCAGCAGTTCCGCGCTCAGATAGTCCGCGAGCTCGTCGTCGCCGACGCCGAGCTCGGCCAGCGAATGCGCGATCGAGCCGAGCGCGGTGCGGCCGGCCGCATGATCCTCCTCGATGATGCGGGGGAACGTACGCGCCCACGGGCCGCACTGCCCCGCCACGGACGTGCGGTAGATCTCGAGGAAGCAGCCGTGGATGCCGAGCTGCCGCGCCGGCATCGACCAGTGCGCGAGGCCCTGATCGAGATAGCCGGCGAGGAATCGAATGAGCGTGGGATGGATCCAGGCGTCGGTGTCGACGGCGTACACCGCCAGCAGGTGGTCCCGGTGACGAATGGGGATGTCCGCCGCCGGAGCGGGCCGTTCGCCGGCACGGCCGACGGCCGCGACGCAGGCGTCCCACAGGCGGTGCACCGCGCCCCGCTCGCCCGCGCGATCGTCCGCCTCGCGCACGGCGGCCAGTGCCGACCGGGCCTGGGCCGGCAGGTCTGAGCGAAACCGGGAGAGCGCGTCCGTCTCCTCGAGGATCCACGAGAGCTCGCGCCCGGTCGCGGCCGGAATGCCGTGCAGCACCACGGCGCGCCAGAGATCGACACGCGGTCCGACGCCCGCCACATCGTCGGTGGCGCTCGGGCCGAGCTCGTCCCGCAGCAGAGCGTCGACATCCTTCGCGCGAATGCGGCCCGACGCCAGCTTCTCGCGGTAGCGCGACTCCGACAGAAAGGGTTCGCGTCCGAGGCGCTCGGCGGCGTGCTCGACCGCCTCTTCGAACGGCAGGTGCTCGAACGCGTGCAGCGTGTTGTGGTGGATGAAGATGCTGATCGGCCCCTGCGCGGGCAGCAGGTGCGCGAGCTCGTCAATGACGTGCGCCAGCGGATTGTCGGCTGGATTGCCCTCAGGCAGGGCGGAACTGCGGTGCATCAGCGACTTGTGAGTACAGAAACATTCTATGCTGCCCTCGTCGTCGCTTTTCGATCGTGAGACGTCAGTGCGTTGCCAGGTCTGCCATGAGCCGCCCGGCAACCCGAACTCCGAGGTCCTGCGTTTCGACCAGCTCCCGCGCATCCGGCGGCAGCACATCGTGCACGGCTTCCTCGTAGACGGCCAGGGCATGGCGCTCGCCGCGCAGAGCTTCCTCGAGCATCGCGCGCTCGGGATTCGACGCCAGCCGCGCTCTGAACTGCATCCAGGTGCGGTGCACCGCCGCGATCCCTGTCCCGTCGCCGTCGGTCGCACCGCCCAGCCGATGGGCGTATGGCAGCAGCGCGTCCGCGAATTCATGTCGCTGTTGCGCGAGCCGGACGAACAGCCCCTTCATCTCCGGGGTGTTGACGTGCTCGGCCGCCATCCGAAACCCCCGTTCCGCATCGCGGCAGGTTTCGATCAGATCGTTGATCACCGCGCGTTCAGTACGTTCCGCCATGGCGATCCCTCCAGCGTCGATTCGAGCCATTCGGAGGCGCGATCCGATGCCTCACGCGACCTCTCGGATACCCGTTCGAACCCGATAGGCCTCTTCAACCGGTGTCACGAAGACCCGTCCGTCACCGATTTCTCCAGTCCGTGCCGCTTCGACGATCGCCCGCACGGCGTCGTCGACCGATTCGTCTGCGACGACGACCTCGATTTGCACTTTCGGCAGCAGACTCACCTCGTATTCCACTCCGCGGTACACCGTCACGTGCCCCTTCTGCCTGCCATGCCCGCGGACCTCGGTGACGGTCATCCCCGTGACCTGAATCTGCCCGAGCGCCTCGGTCACGTCGTCCAGCTTCGTCGGGCGCACAATCGCCTTGATCAGCTTCATCGCTCCTCCGGGGGTGAGTGACGGCACGCGCTGCAACGGTGATGCCGCAGCGTCGGTCCCTGCTCTGGCACGGCGGGGCGCCTCCTCCGTGCAAGAGTGCGAAGGATTACGGGTCAGTGCGTGAAATTCCGCCGGTCGGACCCGATCAGGAGGATCTGAGAGCGACGCGGCGGAAGGCCGCCTCGTAGATCACGGGTGCTCCACCCTGCAACCGTCCCAATCCCGGTCGATTCAACTCCGTCAGCGGGACGGCCGGATCGGGCTCGAATCCCTCTGCCGCCAGCTCCGACAGGAGCTGGTCCGCCGTGACGAAGCACTGGGGCTCACCCGAGAACTGGGTGAACACGAACGGCTCGCCGGACACCGGCGTGGCGTCGGGCGGCAAGGTATGGCGCGAGAACGTGAACACGAACAACCCCGCGCCGATTCTCGCCACACGGGCCGCTTCACGAAGCGCGCGCCGAAACACCGCCGAGGAGGGCGCCAGGTTCCAGATGCCGTGCGCGATCACGAGATCGCAACTGTCATCGTGAATGGGGAGCGCATCCATCGGTGCGAGCACGAACCGCGCGCGGGACTGAACATCGTCGCGCCGGCTCCCCGCGACGGCGGCCTCGAGCATCGGCAGCGACAGGTCCAGGCCGATCAGGTCCCAGCCTTGCGCGGCCAGCGGAATCGCATTCCGTCCGGCACCGCAGCCCAGGTCGAGCGCCTTCCCGCGTCGGCGACGATGCAGCTCGTCCTGCGCGAAGCGAACGAGCGTCGCATTCGGCGGCGAGCTCGTGAACCCGGCCACCGTCTCCGGGCGGCTCCAGGTTGAACCTGCCAGAGGATCAGTCGCGCTCATGGATCTTCAATCGTATGACACGCGTCATAGCCGGGTCGCGCCCCGGCGGGCCATGCTGGCCTGATGGCAAGGACGGGAGGCACGATCACCTCGATCGCCCGGACGATGCCGCTGCTCTACCTCGGCACGGCGCACGCGGCGCTGGCGCTGGCGTGCGCCCTTGGGCTCGCGTGGCCGCGCGCGGTCGCGGGCTTCTTCTACCACTCGTGGATGCTGGCGCTCGTCCATCTGGTCACGCTCGGCTGGATCACCTTTTCGATCTTCGGCGCGTTCTTCATCGTCGGACCGCTGGCGCTCCGGATCGAGATGCGCGTGCGCCGCCTGGACTACGCCGCGTACGCGCTCGGACTGATCGGCCTCGTCGGGATGGTCGGGCACTTCTGGATCGAGGAGTACTCGGGGATGGCGTGGTCGGCGGGCACGATCACGGCCGGCACGTTCTACATGACCGCGCGCATCGCGGTCAGCGTCAGGCGAGCGCCGATTCCTGCGGCCGTTCGACTGCACATCATCCTCGCGTGCGCGAACTTCTGGCTGGCCGCGACGATGGGCGTGCTCATCGCCGTTCACAAGGCCGCGCCGCTGCTGCCGGGATTCGTGCTGTCGAACGTGTTCGCACACGCCCATCTCGCCGCGATCGGCTGGGCGACGATGATGGTGGTCGGCATCGGCTATCGCCTGGTCTCGATGGTTCTGCCCTCGAAGATGCCCACCGGACCATCCATGTACGCCAGCGCGATTCTGCTCGAAGCGGGTGTCCTCGGGCTCTTCGCCGCGCTCCTGATGCAAAGCGCGTGGTCAGCCCTGTTCGGTGCGCTCATCGTCGCCGGACTCGCCGCCTTTCTCGGCCATGTCGTCTGGATGCTCCGCCACCCGGTGTCGAAGCCGGCCGCCGCGCCGCGGTTCGACTTCGCGGTCGCGCATGCCGCCTGCGCCGGGGTCTGTCTGGTGGCGGCGCTCGTGCTCGGAGTCGGTCTGCTGGTTGCCCCGATGTCGGCCGAGTCGCTGCGCGCCGCGGCAGCGTACGGCGTGGTGGGACTGCTCGGATTCCTGGCGCAGATGGTCGTCGCGATGGAGATCCGGCTGCTGCCGATGGCGACCTGGTGCTGGGCGTACGCGCGAAGCGGCTACGAAGTCGCGCCGCCGTCGCCGCACCGGATGCGCGACCGCAGCCTGCAGGCGATCGTACTGGCCGGATGGGTCGCCGGGATTCCAGCACTGGCCGCTGGGATCGCGCTCGAATCCGCGCGGCTCGTGGCACTGGGAGCGGCGTCGCTGTTCGTCGCCGTCGGTGTTGCGGGGGTCGACCACATCGGCGTGCTCTACAGCCCCAGGCCGCGCCTGGCGCCCGTGGCGAGGCGACGGACCAGACCCGCCAGCGTCAGCGCCCACGCGGCGAGTGCGACGTACAAGAACACACGAGAGACGTCCAGGAGAATCGGCGCCTCGATCGCCTGCGCGAGTCGGAACGTACAGACGGCATACATCCCCAGGGGGAAGACCGCACCCCAGTAGAGCGGGTCGTACCGCAGCGGGAATCGGCGGTACACGTGCCGCCAGATGCCGAGCACGACGAGCATCGGAATCCACCACGTGGCGGTCGCCCAGAACAGCAGCGTGAACCCCTTCAGAAACGGCAGGAGCTCGGTCAGCAGCGGCGACGCCGGCGCCGCGGCAATCAGCATCGTTCCCGCGAGCGTCGAGATCGCGACGGCGCCCATGTTGATCCAGTACGGCGGCGCCAGGTCCGTGGGGCTCATCACGAAAAAGGTGTATCGGTAGAAGATGAGCGAGATGATCCAGATGTAGAGCATGCCGCCGCCCAGCCACAGACCGAGGCAGAACAGGAGCACGTCGGGCGCGGCCGCTCCGAATCCGGCCGCCAGCTGCGCGCCGAGCACCGCCACCGACTGCGCCGCGACGACGGCCACGAGCCAGCCGCCGTTGATCCCTTCTTCGAGCGACGGCTTCGTGCTCTTGACCGTCAGCACCGTGAAGACCGTGTAGGTCACCAGCGCCCACAGCAGAATCCCGAACACCCACAGCGCGGCGGCGGCCGTCCACGCGTTGGCGATGACCCACATCTGACTGCCCAGCACGCAGGTTGCCGCCACCGTGGTGAAGAAGCCGACGGCGCGGCCGTGGTGGGCGACGTCGGCCAGCAGCTCGGTCCGGAAGCGCACGGCGCGCAGCCCTGTGAGGCCCCACAGCACGACGTAGCACGCCACGTTCAGCCAGAGCATGGGCGACGCCAGCCACGCGACGCCGAGGAGATGGCAGGCGATCGAGACGATCCCGGTCGCCATCACGAGGGCGAACGACGCCGGGTGCATCGTCGCGGCGGCCGGGCGGGCAGCCGCCGCAGGGCCCGCACTCATTGCCGCACGCGATCGAGGTAATACAGGTACCAGAGCAGACCCGCGTTCAGCAGCAGGCAGAGCAGGCTGGCGCCCGCGGCGGGCCAGATCACCGACTCGTCGCCGCCCAGATAGGCGTTCATCGTCGCGGTCAGCAGCCAGAGCTGCAGCAGGACGATGATGAGGACGAACGCCAGCATCGCGTGGATCACGATCGTTCGCTGCTGACGGCTGAAGGGGCGGTAATCAGCCATCTCAGACCGTCCGTGCCTCGATGCCGATGGCATAGACGTCGCGGCCACGCACCTCGAGACGCACGACGTCGAGCGGCCGGCGCGGCGGGCCAGCCACCGGACGTCCTGACCGCAGGTCGAAATAGCCCTCGTGGCAGGGACAGTGAATCATGCCGCTTTCGACCTGCGGCCGGACGGCGCACGACAGATGGGTGCACTTCTGGCTGTACGCGACGAGCGTCCCGTCGAGCGCGCGCACGAGCACGCAGTCGTCCAGGGGTCCCGGATAGGTGAAGGTCAGCAGCCCGCCGGCGGGAATCTGATCGAGAGCGGCGATCCGCCGAATCGCCGGCACGCCGCGGCGCCGCCGCCACCAGTTCTGCGCGGCAATCCAGAACTGCCCCACGGTCAGGGCGAGGCTCGTCAGGACCATGAACTTCACGAAGTCGCGCCGCTCGACGTACTGGTCCTGCGGCCAGTCGATCGGGAAGTCGCCGCGCCAGGGCGGCTGCGCCTCCATCGACCGCCAGTCCGGCGGGATCGTGATCTGCTCGGCATCGGGCAGGCGCCGGTACACGTTGGCGGGCGCCGTCCCGGTAAGCCCTTCCCGCCCGGGCGTGTCGATCCGCGGGTCGACTCGCGCCCGCGAATCATCCGCCTCTGCACGTTCGCGTTGGACGTCGTCGTTCATATGAGGACCTCGGCGTACGGATCGCCCACGTCGGCCGTCGCCTCCGGCGTGGACGGCAGCACGCGCAGCATCACGGCGCGCTCGGGCGGCCGCTCGTCCATGGCGGCCGTCACGTCGAGCCACGGCTGCCGCCTCGCCACCTCGCGCGGCATCATCGTGAAGACGCGCGTCGAAATCACCTGATGGCCGAACTGGAATCGGTTCACCGGCACCGACAGGGGTCGAAGCTGCTCGATCTGCTCGCGCGTGCCGAAGAAGAGCGCCTGGCTCGGGCAGACCGTGGCGCACATCGGCTTCCTGCCCGCGGTCGTCCGGTCGTAGCACATGTCGCACTTCATCATGATCTGCCGGTCGTTGTAGAGCTCCGGCACGCCGAACGGGCAGGCGACGACGCAGTTGCCGCACGCGATGCAGCGCGGCTTGCGCGCCGACTGCACCACACCGTCGCCCGTGCGCTTGATGGCGTCGGCCGGGCACACTTCCGCGCACGTCGGCTGCTCGCAGTGCATGCACACGACCGGCACCGTCTGCACGCTCCGCGCCCGCTCGACGTACTCGAGGTGAATCATCGACTCGCCGCGGTGCGTGTCGCATTCCGTGCAGGCCTGGACGCACGCCTGGCACCCGATGCAGCGGTTCGGATCGATGAAGAAATGCAGGTGGTCCGGCTTGGCCATGACGCTACTGCTGCGGCTCGAGGATGGCCGCATATGCCGGCGGACCGCCGGCCTTGCGCACGCGGCAGCCACAGACCTTGTACTGGGGGATCTTGCTGATCGGGTCCTGAGCGGCCACGGTCACCCGGTTCACGCTCTTCTCCCCCGGCCAGTGATACGGCACGAAGACGGTGTCCGGCCGGATCGTGGTCACCACCATCGCGCGCAGCGTGATCGCGCCGCGCCGCGTCTCCACGACCGCCCAGTCGTCGTCGGCAATCCCGAGCCTGGCGGCGAGCCGCGGGTGCATCTCGATCCGCGGCTCCGGGTACTGCTCGACCAGGGGACCGATGCGGCGCGTCTGGGTTCCCGAGAGGAACTGGCTCACGACTCGTCCCGTCGTCAGATACAGCGGATACTCGCCGTCGGCGTCGTCCACCGGCGGCCGGTACTCGGCGACGTTGAAGCGCGCCTTGCCGTCGGGGAAGTAGAAAGGCCCTGTGCCGCGCGCGACCGGGTTGTAGCTGCCCCGTTCGAACAGGCGTGGCGTGCCCGGATGATCGATCGGGCGGCCGGTCTCCGGGTCCTCGCTGTAGCAGGGCCAGAAGACCCCCATCCGCCGCTCGATCTTCTCGTAGGTGATCCCGGAGTAGTCGGCGACGCCGCCCTTGCTGGCCGCGCGCAGCTCGTCGAAGATCTCGCGCGGGCTCGCGAAGGTGAACCCGCGCTCGCGTCCGAGCGCACGGGCGATGTCCTGAATGATGCGCCAGTCCTGCCGGGCGTCTCCGGGACAATCGACGGCCTTGTTGATCTTGATGACGCGGCACTCCACCTGGGTGACCGTCCCCTCGTCTTCTTCGTGGAGACTTCCCGGGAGCACGACGTCGGCGTGACGCGCCGTATCGTTGAGGAAGAAATCGATCGCGGTGTAGAACTCGAGCTTCTCCAGGCAGCGCGCCACGAACGTGCTGTCGGGCAGCGACACCTTGGGGTTGAAGCAGATCGTCAGCAGCGCCTTGATCTCGCCGGCATCGATCTTCCGGAACAGCTCGTACGCGTCCACGCCCGGGCCGGGTAGATCCTTCTCGTCGATCCCCCACACGCCGGCGATGTACCGCCGATGGTCCGGATTGGTGATGTCGCGCCAGCCCGGAAGCTGATCGGCCTTCTGGCCGTGCTCGCGTCCGCCCTGCCCGTTCGCCTGTCCGACGATGGTGCCGTAGCCGCACTTCGGCTTGCCGATGCGGCCGGAGGCGAGCACGAGGTTGATCGTCCCGAGCGCGTTCTGGACGCCGTTGGAATGGTGCTCGATGCCGCGGGCGTGAAAGAGAAAGCTGGCCTTCGCCGTGCCCCACCATTCAGCGGCCTGGCGGATCGACCGCTCGGGGACGCCGGTGACCTCCGCCGTCCGCGCGGGCGTCCACTGACGGCAGTAGGAGGCGAGCTGGTCGAAGCCGACGGTGGACTGCTCGATGAACGCGTGATCGAGCCAGTCGTGCTCGATCATGAGCTGCAGGACGCCGGCAAACAGCGCCGCGTCGCGCCCCGGCCGAATCGGGAGGTACAGATCGCACGTTCGTGCGGCCGGCGTGATCCGCGGATCCTGGATGATGATGCGAGCGCCCTGCTCACGCGCCTGCCAGAGGTAGTTGGTCGTGATCGGCGAGCACTCGGCGACGTTCGATCCCGCCACCCAGATCACGTCGGTCCCGACCATGTCCGACCACGGATTGGTCGTGCGGTCGATGCCGAACGCCTTCTTGTTGGCGGCGCCGGCGCTGACCATGCACAGCCGGCCGTTGTAGTCGATATGCGGCGTGCGCAGGCAGACGCGCGCGAACTTCCCCAGGAGGTACGTCTTCTCGGTGGTGAGGCTCGCGCCGCCGAGCAGGGCCACCGCCGGAGGGCCGTACGTGCGCTGGATGCGATCGATCTCCCCGGCGACCGTCGCGATCGCCTCCTCGTACTTCATCGGGCTGAAGCCGTGGGGCGCCGCCGGGTCGCGGCGGAGCGCCGTCGTGAGGCGATCCGGATGCGCGCCCTGCAGGTACCGCTTCACGCCCTTCGGACAGAGCATGCCGCGGTTGAACGGGAACTCTTCCCACGGCTCGAAGCCGATGACCTGATTGTCGCGGACCTTGAGCTGCAGGCCGCACTGCTGTCCGCAGAAGCAGCAGTGCGTCTTGACGAGCCGCTCGGGCTCGACGCTCGTCGAGAGCCTCACGCCCGTCATGACCGAGCGGTGCGGTCCGAACCGGGCCGTGATGGCGCGATCGTCGGCTGGGAGCGTCGCCATCGTGCGGTCGTCAGCTGCCGCCGCCGCCGTCCGGCGCGACACCTGCGTGGCCACGCCAGGCGGCGCCCTGTGCCAGGCCGTACATCGCACGCCGGCAGCGGGGACATATCTCCTGATAGTGGGCGGCCCGTCGCGCGGTCTCCATGTCGTAGGAGAAGCCGAGCTCCCGCTCCACCGTGATCAAGTCGCGCACCATCGCCGCCGACGCGTACGGGCGCTGGCACCGGGCGCAGTGCGCCTGCTCGCTCCGGGCGCCCGCTTCCTTGTAGAAGCTGACGCCGAGCTGGGCGGGACGCTGGAAGATGTGGAAGAACTTGCCGAACGGCAGGTACAGCAGCGTCACGATGACCGCGCCGGCGTGGAGGATGGCGAGGAAGTCGTAGGCGTAGCCCCGCATCCAGGTATAGCTGGCGGTCAGCAGCAGGCCGGTGAGGCTGATCGCGAAGAGCAGGATGAGCGGCAGCATGTCCTGCCCGAACTGCTGCACGCTGACGGCCCCGTAGTCGACCATCCGGCGCCGGAAGGCGAGCATCACGCCTCCGATGACGAGCACCGACGCCCAGACCAGCCCGTGAAACACGATGAAGGCGGTGATCGAGTCGATGTGGAACTCGTGCACCGGGAACCCGAACACGTACGTCCGGTACACGTCGATCTGCCCCGGCACCGTCCTGAAGTGAATCCATCCCCAGACGAGGGGAAACGTGATGGCCGCCGCCAGGATGCAGCCCCACATGATCGACCAGTGCGCGAGCCCGCGCTCGACGCCGCGGCGGAAGATGAACCGGTTGAGCGCGAACTCGAGACAGAAGCGCCGCAGGAACTCGAGGAGATTGCGGCCGATCCAGCGGGGGTTCGTGAAGACCTGCCAGCCGCGCCACCAGTACATGTGCGTGGGCGGCCGCTGCAGCCACATCGCGTATCGATAGGTGATGCCGAAGACGGCAAACAGCGTGGCGAACGTGTAGCCGACGAGCGCCGCGTCGAAGTGCTGGAGGTTGCGGGAGCCGATGACGATCAGGATCGCGAGGGCGCCGCTGGTTAGCAGCCCGGAGACCCCGGCTTTGAGACGTTCGCGCGCCACGCGGGGCATGCGTTCTGAAAGTACCTTCGCCGGCCGACAACGGGCAAGCGGAACCGTAGCGGACCCCGCTCGGTGGGTCATCATGACCATTGGAAGCCGGAGCGACCGGGCAGCATCACGTCCAGGACGACCGCGTCGTAGCGATAGCCCTATGTCCAGATTCCCAGCGCCCGCCGGACCGCGACAAGCTGACCGACGTGGTACGCCGCGTGATCGGCCACGAGCAGCATCGCACGGAGATACGTCTGATTGCGGGTGCCGGTCGGCACCGGCTCGGTGAGGTCCTTGACCTCGCGTGCAAGCGCCTTGAGCTTCTCGCGAGACTGCGTGAACGCGTCCACGCTCTTCCGCCACGCCGCGTCGTTCGGCGGCTGAGGGCTCGCGGGCCAGTAATCGTCCGGCCACTGCATGGTCTGCGCGTAGTGATCGTTGACGCAGAAGTCGAGGATGTCGTCCTGCGCGATCCGCATGTGCTCGAGGAGCTGCCACGGCGTGTGCTCGAAGCCGCCGGCGTGCGCGCCGCGCATCGCCGCCGGAATGCCGTCGACGGCTCGATCGAATCCGACGTGCGCCTCTTCCCAATCGAGGAGACGCGCCAGTTGTTCACGTACTGGATCGCTCATGACGCCTCCGTTCATTTCGGCCGCGGGTCGGACTCGACCTCGAGGCGGGGACACGTCCCCGCCCGCATGCGGGCGACGGCCTCGACGAGCGCCTTCGCCGCGTGGCGCGTTTCCTGCTGCACGGCTTCGTCCTCGTCGAGCGCATCGTGGCTCGTGGCGTAGGGCTCGTAGTAGCCGATGTAGCGATCGATCCCGCCCTGCCGCATCGCGGGCAGCAGCTTCATGTCGGTGAGCCAGTCGCTGAGCGAGCGCCGCAGCGTCTCGGCACCGACCGTATCGCCGTGGACGACGACGGCGAAGACGCGGCCGGCGAGATGCCGCGGATAGTGCCACCCTCGCATCTCCAGCGCCTTTGCCTCCTCTACGTTCTTCCCGTGCGTCGTCGTCTGATCGGGGTTGCCGCCGTCGGCGCACACGAGGCGATCCATCATCAGCTTCAGCACGCTCGGCGCCTGATACCAGTAGACCGGCGTGACGATCATCACGCCGTGCGCGGCGGCCCATCGCGGATAGATCTCGTTCATCCAGTCGCTGACCTGACCCATCGCGTGATTCGGGTAACACGAACACGGCCAGTGACAGAGCGGCATCGCCGTGGACACGCACGCCTTGCACGGCAGAATCTGGCGGCCGTACTCCGCGGTGAGCAGGCTCAGATCCAGACAGTCGCACTGCAGGCCCGCGCGTTCGACCTCGTCACGCGCCTGTGACGCGAGACGGAACGTCTTCGACATCTCGCCCGGGCAGGTCTGATCGTGGCGGGCCGCGCCGCAGACGAGCAGCACCCGGCCAGGCATGGTGGCGTCCTTGTGTTCCTGCTCCGCCCGCTGAATCTTTTCGCGCGTCTCGAGCCACTCGATCGGCAGCTCGACCTCGGGATTCGCGAAGCCCGGACCCGCGTTCCGCGTGCGGGGACTCTTGTGGTACTCGTCGTACGCCTTCCACGCCACGGAGACGACGTCCGCGATCTGACGATCGACGGCCTGGAACGCGGGATCGAAGAAGCGCTCGCGCAGGCGGCGCTCGAACTGCTCGCGCGTCAGCTTGACGCTGCCCTGTCCCTTCCGGATCGCGATGGTCATGGCCTGTCAATACTCGGTGTACGCGTCGTCGGGGAAGCAATAGAGCCACCGCTCGCCCGGCTCGGCGGAGGCGATGACCGGATGGCGGCTCGTATTGGCGTGCGCACGCGCATGGCGGTTGGGGGAGTTGTCGCAGCACAGCGTCGATCCACAGGTCTGGCACGTGCGGAGATGCACCCACTGTGCACCGGTCCCGATGCATTCGTCACACACCCGGCGTTTCGGGTGCCTGACGTCGGTGACCGCATCGATATGCGTGCAGGTCTTCGGCATGGCCGCATGATACGCTCGCCGGATGACCGGGGCCTGGCCGGCTCTGCCGTACGAGGAATGGAAAGACACCTACGCCACGCTGCATCGATGGATGCAGGTGGTGGGCAAAGTGGCACTGAAGCAGGCGCCGCCGGTCAATCACTCCTGGGGTGCCGCGCTGCACCTCACGCCGCGCGGACTCTCGACGTACCTGCTGCCGCACGGCGCGCGCTCGTTCGCCATGGAATTCGACTTCGTCGAGCACCGGCTCATCGTGCACCCGTCCGACGACGCGCCGCGGACGCTGCCACTGACAAGCTGGTCGGTTGCCGACTTCTACCGCGCGGTGATGGCGCTCCTGCGCGACCTGGGGCTTCCGGTACGCATCTGGTCGATGCCGGTGGAGATTCAGGACGACGTGATACGGTTCGAAGAGGACACCGTGCATCACACTTACAACCCGGAGCACGCGAATCGCTTCTGGACGATTCTCACGAGGATCGCGCCGGTCTTCAACGAGCGGCGTGCGACATTCATCGGCAAGGCCAGTCCCGTGCATGTCTTCTGGGGCGGCCTCGATCTGGCCGTCACACGTTTCTCCGGGCGTCCCGCACCCTCGCGCGAAGGGCCCGCGTTCATGCGCGACGCGTACTCGCAGGAAGTGATCAGCCACGGATTCTGGCCCGGCAGCGGCTGGGTGCTCGAGCCGGCGTTCTACGCGTACGCCGTGCCGGAGCCCGCGGGACTGAAAGAGGCGAAGATTCAGCCGGCCGCGGCCTCCTACCACACCGATTTCGGCGAGTTCATCCTGCCGTACGAAGCCGTGCGGACGTCGCCGGATCCCGAGGCGACGATTCGCGCGTTCATCGACAGCACCTACGATCAGGCGGCGACGCTCGCCCGATGGGACCGCGCATCGCTCGAGCGTACGCGCATGGCGGTCTGACCACCCGCATGTCCGACGCTCCCCTGTTCGTCGAGTGGTACGCGCGCAACCGCGCGCGAACGCAGGGGCTGTTCGACCTCGTCGCAGACGAGGCGTACTACAGCCGGCCGATCGATCTGCGTCATCCGATCGTGTTCTACGAGGGGCACCTGCCGGCGTTCAGCTTCAACACGCTGGTCAGGCGCGCGCGGGGCGGCGAAAGCATCGACCCCGAGCTCGAGACGCTCTTCGCTCGCGGCGTCGACCCTGACGAGTCCAACGGCCGCCGGACGGGGGAAGCGCACAGATGGCCCTCGCGCGCCACCGTGCAGCAGTTCGCGGCCGAAGCCGATCGCCGCGTCCGCGAAGCGCTCGCGCGCGGCGATCTCGAGCGACGCGGACATCCGCTGCTCGACCGCGCCGAGGCGGTCTTCGCGATCCTCGAACACGAGGCGATGCATCAGGAGACGCTGCTCTACATGTGGCACCGGCTGCCGTTCGATCAGAAGCGGCGGCCGGCGGACTATCGGCCGCCAAGCGACGGCGACGTGCCCGCCCAGGAGTGGATCGACATCCCGGCCGGTTGCGCGACGCTGGGTGCAGACGATGACGCGCTGCGATTCGGATGGGACAACGAGCGTCCCCGCCGCGTAGAAGACGTTCCCGCCTTCGCGATCCAGCGCCACGACGTGACGAACGCGGCGTATCTCGAGTTCGTGAAGGCGGGCGGGCCCGTGCCGCTCTTCTGGGAACGCGCCGTCGGATCGTTCGCCTGGCGCGGGATGTTCGACCTGATCCCGCGCCCCCTGTCGTGGCCGGTCTATGTGATGCAGGAGCAGGCTGCCGCCTATGCGGCGTGGCGCGGATGGCGGCTGCCGACCGAAGCGGAGTTCCAGCGCGCCGCCTACGGCACGCCCGACGGGGCCGAGCGCGTGCATCCGTGGGGCGAGGCGGCGCCCACCTCCGCACACGGCGTCTTCGATTTTTCGAGCTGGGACCCCGAGCCGGCCGGCTCGCATCCCGCCGGCCGCAGCGCCTGGGGCGTGGACGATCTCGTGGGCAACGGCTGGGAGTGGACGAGCACCGTGTTCGCGCCCTTCCCCGGATTCCGGGCGATGCCGTCGTATCCCGAGTACTCCGCCGACTTCTTCGACGGTCAGCACGTGGTGATGAAAGGCGCGTCGCCGGCCACCGCGCGCGAGCTGCTGCGGCCGACGTTCCGCAACTGGTTCCGCCCGCGCTACCCCTACGTCTACGCGACCTTCCGATGCGCGAGATGATCCGCCTGCGCCAGGTCGGGTCGCTGCGCGACCCGACGAACAGCGCTGGCTCGTCGGTCCGCTTCGCGGACCGAGCCGGCGGACAGGCTGCGCACGACTGTGCCGAGGACGTGCGGTGCTCGCTGCAGCTCACGCCGCGCCAACTGCCCTCGCAGTATCTGTATGACGCGCTCGGGTCGGCGCTCTTCGACGCCATCTGCGAGCTGCCGTGGTACCGCATCACGCGCGCGGAGACTCGGCGCCTCGCCGCCCATCGCGACGAGATCTTCGCGCATCTCCCCGGCCTCACGCGCATCGTCGAGCTCGGTCCCGGCGACGGCCGCAAGTTGCGGACGCTGGTCGAAGGTACGTCGACGCCGCTGACCGCGCATCTCATCGACCTCTCCGCCGCCGCGCTCGCGCGCGCCGCGCACACGCTCTCGGACGTGCCCCACGTCACCGTCGTCTCGCATCAGACGTCGTTCGAGGACGGCCTGCAGACGGTCTCCGATCGTCGGTCCTCACTCTCCGGTGAGGCGCACGACGGCTCCCTGATTGCATTTCTGGGATCGAACATCGGCAACTTCGATCCCCCCGCGTCGGCGGCGCTGCTCGGCAGGATCACGGCGTCGCTCGGCCGTGGAGGATCGCTGCTCATCGGTGCGGATCTCGTCAAGCCCGAACGCGACCTGCGGCTCGCGTACGACGACCCGCTCGGCGTGAGCGCCGCCTTCAATCTCAACGTGCTGCTGCGCATCAACACGGAGCTGGGCGGCAGTTTCGATCTCCCGTCGTTCCGCCACCGGGTCGTCTGGAATCCGCGGTGCTCGCGCATGGAGATGTACGTCGTCTCGACGAAGGCGCAGCGCGTGCGCATCGAGGCGATCGATCTGGACATCGACCTCGGGGAGGGCGAGGCCATCTGGACGGAGAGCTCGTATAAGTACACCGCCGAGGGATTGCGTCAGCAGCTGGCGGGCGCCGGGTTCGACTCCGTCGCACAGTGGATCGACCCCGATGCCGCCTTCGCCCTCACGCTCGCGCGGGCGCGTGAGCGATAGAGAGCGGCCACGAATGCGGCGGAATCCGTCGATCGTCCCGGGGGCAGTGTGACAGTGTCAGGACGATGTCGCGTAATCGAGCTCGGCTCAGATTCCGCGAACATCGAATCCGAATGTCTGAGCCGCTGGTCCGAGCGCCGCATCGTGCGTGGCCATGGTGGGCAGGGGTCCCATGCGGTCGCGCCAGATGAGCGCCGTCGCGAGGTGCAACGCGTCGAGTGTACCGAGCGGCATCGGCATCGGTTCGCTGGCTCGACTCAGAACTGCCGGTCGGAGCAGCACGAGATCGATGGCCTCCAGCCAGTCGTTGACGGCGCGCACGCGAGCGGCCGCTTCCTCGGTCGTCAGCGATCCCTGCAAACGCAGCCGGTCGATCGTACGGGCGCTCTCGACGGCAATGAGTTCGCTCGATACCAGCGCGTCGTAGGACCGCAGATCGTCGAGCGCACCCGGCTCGCGCAAGACGATGCGCAGCAGGGCGGAGGTGTCGATGTACGCGATCACCGGCGGCGCCGGTCCTCAACCAGGACGGCGACGCTGTCGGTGCGCTTCGAAGGCTTGGGGGGAAGTTTCAGATCGCGCAGGCGCCGCTTCGCCTTCCGAACCTCGAGCGGTTGCGCCGCGTACGGAACGATCCGCGCAATCGGTGTGTCTCGGTCGAGCACAGTCAGCGTGCTGCCGTTACGCACGGATCGCAGATGTTCGCTCAGGCGGGCTTTCAGTTCCGCGATTCCGACATCACTCATGACCAATTATAGTCACGAGAGGTCACGTTCTGAGCTAAACGTGTACGGTTCAGCCGATTGGCGTTTTCGCCGCGTTTCGTCTGTTTTCGTCTGTTCGTCGCCATTTGCGTCCGTGGCCAATCACATGTCGCACGAAATGTCGCCCGCCAGGAGCGCCGAGTGAGCCGCTCGCATCGGGGACCACGTGCAGACTCCTATGCGGTTCATCGGCCGATTCATGCTCGGCCGGGCCATGTCCTTCTCTGGTCCACGGCGACGTTGATGCTCCTGACGCTTGCCATTCCCTATCTGCCATTCGTCAGGATCTTCGGATTCGTTCCGTTGCCGGGACAGTTGCTTGCCACGATCGTCGGCATCACCGTGCTGTACGTGGCAGTGACGGAGGTCGCCACGCGGTGGTGTTACCGCGGCACGTGGACGCAGTAAGGTGAGGAGCGCGACACACTACTTGGGCATCAGCTTCGTCTGTAGGTCCTCCAGAAAACCTACTTGCCCCTTCACAATCTTCTTGTGCGCCACGTCGAGCGGGAACCACGCGGCGCGATCAATCTCCGGAAACGTCTGCTGTCGTCCGGATCGCGGGGGCCATTCGATCGAGAACGTGTTGCTACGGAGCCGCGAAGGATTGAAATCGGCTCGCACCGCCCAGGCGTAGACGGTCTTCCCTCCAGCCTGCCGCTGCCGTTTGAGGGCGATGAACTCACCGGCGATTCCTTCACCCAGTTCCTCTCTGACCTCCCGGATAGCTGCTCGGAGCGGATCTTCGTCGTCCGAGAATTCGCCCTTTGGTATTGACCATGCGCCCTCGTCCCTTTTCGCCCAGAACGGACCACCAGGATGGACAAGGAGGACTTCGATCGCGCCCGGCTTACCGCGAAAGAGCAACAGCCCGGCACTCTGTTTCGGCACTGCTCCGCTATTGCTTTCGCGCAATCGCTCGCGCGAGCTGCCACTTCGACATCTTCGAGCGCCCCTCGATGCGCAGGGCGCGGGCGCGCCTGTACAGCTCCGCCTTCGAATGGCCGTAATAGTCGAGGCCTCCGAACGTCGCTCCCTTGCCAAGCCGCTTTTCGCGCGTGGATTTCATCGCCCGCGGGTCGGATGGTCCTGGGCGCCGTTTCCGTTTCCACTGATCGCCCACTTTCTCAAACGAGTACTTGAGCGCCGCAAAGGCTGTCCGCCGCGCGCGTTCACCTTCCCCGTACAGCTTGACGGCACTGTCATACGTCTTCATGAACGCACGCTTCGCTTCCGCTGGCGAATCCTTCAGCGTTGATGGAAGCTCACTCGTTTTCACAGCTGCACTCCTCGACCTGCCATGTTGTTACGCCGGCATTCGTGCTCGCCATGCCACGACGAGACCCCACACAAGAACAGCCACGATGGCGACGTGATACACGACGTCGAGCACCGAACGAGGCCCAATGCCGATGGCGATCGTGACGATGCCGACCAGCGTGCCGAACAGCGCGAAGCCTTGCGCCGCCAGACCCGCTGCACGCGCCGACGTCGGACGAACCCACGCCAGCGTCGCGCCGGCAAGCAACGCAACAGCGATCACAGTCTCAGCAATGCGCGCCTCTCGGTGCTGGCCATAATCACATTCTAGACCTCGCTCATTCTGCCTATTGTTCAACCTCTGCCTGAGTCGGCTGTTTCAGCGCGAACGAACCGCACGTCAGATCGGGCGTCGTGCGCGTCAAGCGCCCTTTCTGCGGCGCCTATACTGAAGAGAGCGGGTTATGTGATGTCAACACGCTCAGCGCCCGCGCCCTGGTTACCGCAGTCCTTGGCTGGTGTCAGCCGTTCCCATCAATGCGATCGATGGACAGCAAGTGGATTGATTCCAACGCGCCTGCAGCAGCTCGAGCACGCCACGTTCGACCGGCTGCATCATTGGTGTACAAGACCATCCTGTGTCCCACCGAATTCTCGGACCCTTCCACACGTGCACTGACATACGCCCTCACGCTGGCCGAAGAGACGGACGCGCGTCTCATCCTGCTTCACGTCATTGAGGGTTTCATTGACCACGAGCGGCTCGCAGCACCTCGTCACCGGCGGCATGGCCACGCTCATCGTTGATCTGCTTGAGACCATCAATGTCAATCAGCAGCAACGACAAGGGCGATGCGTATCGGCGGGCCCGCTGCCATTCGTCGCGGAGTCGCGCCTGGAACGCGCGTCGGTTGGCTAGCCCCGTCAATGCGTCGGTGGTTGACAGGCGTCGAAGCTCGTCGATTCGGCGCCCCAGGATATAGCCGAGCACCAGGAACACCAGGGCGGTTGCCGCGAACACGTAGACATAGGTGAGACGATTCACGAAGAATTCGAAGGTCAGCGACGGCACGAATGAGAATGCGGCTCGAAGAAGCAGAAGGCCCAGCACCGCCCCTGCGGCGGTGATGAACGCGTACGCGAGCCCACGACGTCGCTCCATGAGAATGGCCCCGTTGTTCCGGCACGTTCGCGGCGTTTCTCTATGACATCTCTATGACAAGCAAGGTTCAGGTCTTTGACAGGCAAGGTTCAGGCAGTCCCCGGTCGGTAAACACATGGGCCGGCCCTCCCCCCGATGCTGAGCTCGGGGCAGCGCACCAATCTCGCCAAGAGCCGACCTACCGTTGTTTTCGGTTTCGACCGGCGTGACGATGTGAACCGCCGCCGAAGCGGACGCCGGCATCAATGCGAATACCCAGTGCATCAACGACCATCCGGACACCGCGGCCCAGCATCGAAGGAACAGTCCAAGGGGCGGTGCTGCGAGCAGTCGCCTGCCTGCTCGAACGTGGCACCACCGGGACTGATTCGGAGATCAGCCGGTCGTACTGCCGGCGCCTCTTGGGATCGGACAGGACTTCGTAAGCTTCCTGAATGGCGAGGAATCGCCGTTCCGCGGCCTTATTTCGCGCAACGTCAGGATGGTATCGCTTCACAAGACGGCGATAGGCTGACTTGATTGTCCGGAACTCGGCGTCACGGCTGACTCCGAGCGCCTGATAGTAGTCAGTGGTCGCTTTCTTCTTCCTCAAGGAGGTACCGCCATAGTACGCCTCCCTCCACCCTGAACACATCCACGCCTGCCATCGAAATACGGAACCATCCTGATGCACGTGGTTCAGACACGTTATGCGGACGTACTTGAGCCTTCAAGTAAGTCGAGAGACAGCGACGCCCGCGAATCTGCGCAGTCTTTTCGCGGATGAAATCGCGAATGGGTTGGCGCAGCGCTGCGAGCGGTTCTTTACGACGCGGCACCCGCGCCTGGCCGGCGCCGCGTTCTTCGCGGCGCTCGCGCTGGCACCTTTTGCCTGGCGCGTCAACACGGATCCCTGGTACTCGTTCCTCTTCTCATGGGAAACGAAGCTCGAGGAGCTCGATAAACCTGAGTACGGCCGGATCGGCCGTACCTTCATCAGCCAGGATCGACGTCGCGGCCGGTTCATCCTGCGGATGGAGGAAACGGCGCGGTCGCGGCCCCGCGCCGCCATCATCCGTGAAATCGAGGCCGTTGTGCGTGCGCAGGGGTTCAGGATGATTGGCGGCCTCTATTCGCTGCAGGGCGAACTCTCAGAGCTCGTACAAAGGAGCGTCCTCCGCGGCCTTGGAGGGTTGCTGGCCGCCTTTGCGGTGATCGTCCTGGTAGTGACGCGCTCGATCCGAAGCGCGCTGGCGATGACTATCTGCCTGGCCCTGACTCCCCTCGCGTTGTTCGGGCTGGTGGGCCTGTTGCGCATGCCGCTCGACATCATCGCGGCTCCTGCGGCCAACGTCGCGCTGCCGTGAGGGATCGACGAGATGATCCACCTCGGCCATCGCGTGCGTCACTTCCACCGACGCGCCGGCGGCTTCTGGGAGGCATGGCGTCAGGCGCTCATGCAGATGTGGGCCCCGATCCTCGCCTCCATGCTCATCGTCACGTCCGGATTCGCGCTGTTTCTCCTCTCGAACTTCCCACCCACACAACGACTCGGCGGGCTGGTGTGCATCGGCGCGGCAATTACCGACCTGGTGGTGCTCGTGATGCTGCCCGCGATGATTACCGTCGGCCGCCGCGAGGGCGCGAGTGATTGACCGAGCTTACGCAGGCACCGCCTCTCGAGTGTGCGCACAAATAGCCTTGAGCGTGTCGAGGAACGTCTCGCCGGGTACGTCTGCGCCCGCACGGCATTCGGCGCGCATCACCAGATCGTTCATCGAAATGATTCCCGCCAACTGCTGCTCTCGGTCGAGTACGGGAAGGCGCCGGACGCGCCGCTCCTTCATCGTCTTCAGGGCAGTGTGGATATCGTCGTCGGCGCGACATGCCGCGACGTCACCAGACATGACATCTCTCACCTGAATATCCGAGGGCCTCGCCGCCCGCGTCGCCGCCGCAATGCAGATATCACGGTCGGTCACCATACCGACGACCTTCCGGTCCTCGTTCATGACGGGAACCACACCGCAATCGCAGTCCCACATGATCTTCGCGGCGGTGGCGAGGTCGGTGTCTGGAGAGCAGGATTTCAGATCGAACGCCGCAAGTTCCTTCACCTTCATAGCTGCCTCTCTTTTCGCGCCTGATGCTCGCCGTGCCCCTTTGCGCGCTCCACAGCGACCGCGCACGTTCGGGCACTCACCAAAGTCGTCATCGAGGCGGATAGTGGGGGGCCGTGGTGCAAGCTGTCTGCCGACTGAGCCGATGCACGCGACCCGCTAACTGCAGGTGGAAGCGCCACATCCTCGGTGATCGGGTCAGACGCCGTGCATGAAACGCGAACAGCGCGTTCATCCCTGTGACGCTGATGCCTCAGAGGCCTGTCCACCGACGGCCGACGCCGAAGTCCTCGAACATCCGATCCATCTCGTCGGCCATCCGCTGTAGCGTCCCGAATGGGCTGCCGCCCCAACCCCATGGTCTGGTCGAGCCGAGGCGCCGCTCTTCGCGTGTCGGTGTCATCGCGGTCTGTCGTTCCGCCATACAGCACTCCTCTCTCTTCCTGCGTTCTGCGCGACTGATTTGTGCAAGCCGCAGAGGCTGTGCAAGCGACGAACCGCATGTGCTGAATGCCGCACACGTGCGACCTCGGCCGCCTGGAGCCATCGTCACACTCCCATACGCGATTCCATGCATAAAAGGCGTCGGGTCTGGCCCGCGGGTTGCACCCGGCGCGGCTCACGCCTTCACAGGTGTAGGATTGTGACCGGCACGCCCTCATCGCGTTCCTTTCGGCGACATGAATCGCGTCACTCTCGCCGTCAGTCGCACGCATTCACTCACTGCGTCACGATTCGCCTGCATGAAAAGGATGGCAAGTTATGAGCTGCGCTCGCGATCGTCTGCCCACATCCAGCCCTGCTTCGGTCATCCCGCTTCGCACTCGCGAAGCCATCGAAGCGGAAATTCGTCGTCGCGTGGAGGCGGAACGAGCGCGATTGCGGGCAACTGTCGCAGCGCAGCCGGTGCGCGAGCACTTTCACCGCCCGATCGAGCGGCCCTTTACGGCGGCCGAGCGCGACCGCGTCACCATCCTGTTTGGCGGCCTGACATCCAAACATGAGTGGCTGATCAAGTCCGCGTTTCAGTCTGCCGGCTATAAGATCGAGGTACTGCCGACACCAGACGTCGCGTCGTTCCAGCTCGGCAAGGAGTACGGCAATAACGGGCAATGCAATCCCACCTATTTCACGGTTGGGCATCTGATCGAGTACCTGCAGCACCTCGAATCGACCGGCCTGTCACGGCAGGAGATCATCGACAACTACGTCTTCTTCACCGCGGGATCCTGCGGCCCGTGCCGCTTCGGCATGTACGAAGCCGAATACCGGCTGGGTGTGCAGAACGCGGGGTTCGACGGCTTCCGCGTCCTGCTGTTCCAGCAGACCGACGGGATCAAAGCCGCCTCGGGCGAACCGGGGCTGAAGTTCACCGTCGATTTCGGCATGGGCGCGTTCAACGCGCTGAACCTGGGCGACATCCTCAACGACATGACGTACCAGATTCGCCCGTTCGAGGTGCAGGCCGGCCAGACCGACACCGTCATGCATGATGTGATGGACAACCTGACGCGGACGGTGTGTGACCGGCGGAAGTACGAAATCGAGGAGCACGCCCCGCAGTGGCTCCTCGAGCAACTCCACCGCAAGAAGGCGGTACGCGACACGTTCAATGTCCTCGGCAAGATGTACGACCACCTGTACGGGCCGCAGACGGTCGAGGCGCTCGCCGCAGCCACAGACCGCATTGGCGCGATCGAGGTCGATCGTCTGCGCGTCAAGCCTGTCGTGAAGGTCACGGGCGAGTTCTGGGCTCAGACGACAGAAGGCGATGGCAATTTCCGGATGTTCAGTTTCCTCGAGCGCGAAGGCGCGCAGGTCATGGTGGAGCCGATCGGCACGTGGGTCATGTACATGCTATGGCTCGCCAAGGCGAACAAGATCCGGCGGAAGGACATCGATTATCCGGCTCCGCCCTGGACCGATGTGCGTGGACGCGTGATGCGCGAGCTGAAGTTTCTGGGCAAGGTCTCGGGTTTCACGTTCGGCAACTGGTTCTGGAACCATCAGTACCGACGCGTCATCGATCAGCTCGGCGGCTTGGCCCATCCGCTCGTCAGCCTCGACGAACTGGCGTCGCTCGCCGCGCCGTACTACAACGTGTTCGCGCGCGGCGGCGAAGGGCACATGGAGGTCGCCAAGAACATCTACTACACGGTCACGAAGAAGGCGCACATGGTGCTCAGTCTGAAGCCGTTCGGTTGCATGCCTTCGTCGCAGTCCGACGGCGTGCAGTCGGCGGTGATGAACCACTTCAAAGACATGATCTTCCTGCCGATCGAAACGTCCGGCGAAGGCGAGATCAACGCCCACAGCCGGGTGCAGATGGCGCTCGGGGAAGCCAAAGCCAAGGCGCGCCTCGAGTTCATGCAGACGCTGACGGCCACTGGGAAGTCCCTCGACGAGATTCGATCGTTCGTCGACAGCCGTCCCGAGCTGCGCAATCCGTTCTATCGCGTACCGCACTACCACGGCATGACGGGCACGGCAGCGATGTTCGTCCGGCATGTGGCGGACGTGATGGATGGTCGCGCGCGGTTCAGCCGGCTGCCGAAACCGGCAGCCCGGCGTCGCAGCATGGTTGGCGCCTCGGCGTCCGCCTCCGCCAAGGCTTCGGCGGGACAGGCGGCGTAGGAGCAGGACGGTGAGCGGCGCGCAGTACATCGTTGGGATGGACGTCGGCTCGACGACCGTGAAGGCCGTGGCGGTCGACGTGGACCACGACTCGATCGTCTGGTCCGACTATCAGCGGCACGAGACCAAACAGCCGGAAAAGACGCTCGAGTTCCTGAACCGGCTCGAAGCGGACCTCCGCATCACAGCCGACAACTGTCGCATCTTCTTCACCGGCTCCGGCGGCGGTGCGTTGGCCCCTCTCGTCGGGGGCAAGTTCGTCCAGGAGGTCACCGCAGTGTCGCTGGCCGTCGAAAAGCTGCACCCCGAGGTGAACTCGGTGGTCGAGCTCGGCGGTCAGGACGCGAAGATCATCGTCTTCAAGGAAGATTCGGAGAGCGGACGCAAGAAGAAGATCCCCTCGATGAACGACAAGTGCGCCGGCGGCACCGGCGCGGTCATCGACAAGATCAACGCGAAGCTCCGCATTCCCGTCGACGAGCTGTGCAATCAGGGCTACCTCGGGATCAAGCTGCACAAGGTGGCCGGCAAGTGCGGCGTCTTCGCCGAAACCGACATCAACGGTCTGCAGAAGGAAGGCACGCCGTCGGACGAGCTGATGGCGTCGCTCTTCGACGCCATCGTGCTGCAGAACCTGACGGTGCTCACTCGCGGCCACACGCTGCACCCGTACGTGCTGCTCCTCGGCGGGCCGAACACGTTCATCCGCGGCATGCGGGAAGCGTGGCAGCACAACATCCCGAAGACATGGAAGGAGCGCGGCGTCGAAATCCCGGACGGTGGATCACCCGAATCCCTCATCACAGTGCCCGCGAACGCGCAGTACTTCGCCGCGCTGGGCGCCGTGCAGTTCGCGCGGGATGAGGATGCGAGGGTCGGACGCTACGCCGGCACGGCCAGGCTGGACCACTACATCACGGACGGACGTGCCGCCGAGAAGGCGGCGTCTGGCGGCGGCGGCCTGAGCGCCTCCGAGGAGGAGCTGCGGGCGTTCAGGGAGCGCTACAAGCCAAAGAAGTTCGTCCCGGCGACGTTCACGCGCGGCGAGGTCGTGCGCGGCTTCGTTGGCGTGGACGGCGGATCGACCTCCACGAAAGCGGTGCTGCTCTCTACCGACGGCGACGTCCTCTGCAAGGTGTACCAGCTGTCGAAAGGCAACCCGATCCAGGACACCATCGACATGTTCGATGGCCTGCGCAGGCAAGTGGAGGACGCCGGCGCGAGCCTCGAGGTCCTCGGCGTCGGCACCACCGGCTACGCGAAGGACATCCTCAAGGACGTCCTGCAGGCGGACGCCGCACTCGTCGAAACGGTGGCGCACACCGAATCCGCCATCCGCTTCTACGAGGACCCGCACGTCATCGTCGACGTCGGCGGTCAGGACATCAAGCTGATCGTCCTCAACGAAGGGCGCGTCAAGGACTTCAAGCTCAACACGCAGTGTTCAGCGGGGAACGGCTATTTCCTCCAGTCGACGGCCGAAGGCTTCGGCATCGACGTGCATGACTTCGCCGACAACGCGTTCGCGGCCCGGGCCATGCCGATTTTCGGCTACGGCTGCGCCGTCTTCATGCAGTCCGACATCGTCAACTTCCAGCGCCAGGGGTGGGCGCCGGAGGAGATTCTTGCCGGGCTCGCCGCCGTGCTGCCCAAGAACATCTTTCTGTACGTCGCGAGCATTCCGAATCTCGCGAAGCTTGGGTCGACGTTCATCTTGCAGGGTGGCACACAGCACAATCTCGCGGCCGTCAAGGCGGAGGTGGATTTCATTCGCTCCAACTTCCGCGGAGCGGGTATCGAGCCCGAGGTTATCGTCCACGAGCACTGCGGCGAGTCGGGCGCGATTGGTGCCGCTGTGGAAGCGATGCGCCTGTACAACGCCGGCCGGCGAACGACGTTCATCGGGATCGACGCAGTGCGCAAGATCAGCTACCGCACCACGCGGAACGAGTCAACGCGCTGCAATTTCTGCAAGAACAACTGTCTGCGCACGTTCATCGACGTCAGGATGTCCGATGCCGCTTCCACACCGGCCGCACAGGTAGCACCGGTGAAGTTCATTTCGAAGGTACCGAAGGCGGACGACGAGCGCCGGCTGATCATCGCGACGTGTGAGAAAGGGAGTGTCGAGGACGTCAACGAGATGCGCGGCATCAAGGCCGGCATCGACGACGTGAAGAAGGCGAGTCCAAACTTCGTCGAGATTGCATCGAAGGAAGCCTTCCGGCCGCGCGGCCCGGCCAGCGTCGCGGATCCCATCCCGCAGCCACCGGCCGGTCCGAGGAGCAGGTTCTGGCCGCAGGCGGAGCGCGACCGCGCAGCGGCCATGCAGCGGCGCGGGAGCATCCACATCGGGATCCCGCGCGTGCTGAACATGTACACGTACGCGCCGTTCTTCAGCGGCTATTTCGAGAGCCTCGGCGTGCTGGGCGGCAACATCGTGTACTCCGACTACACGAGCGGCGAGCTGTATCGTGACGGCGCGGGACGCGGCGCGATCGACCCGTGCTTCCCGGCAAAGATTGGCGTCGCGCACGTCCACAACCTGCTGTTCGCCAAGCATGCGAAGAAGAAGCTCGATTACATCTTCTTCCCGATGGTGGACGTGCTCCACACGAACCTCACCCATCTGCAGGGCTCGAACGCCTGTCCGACGGTGACCGTCACGCCGGAGACGGCGAAGGCGGCGTTCACCAAGGAAGGCGATGTCTTCGCGCAGCAGGGGGTGAAGTACCTCTGCCCGCTCCTGAACTTCGCGGATCGGCCTCTGCTCTGCCGACAGCTGTTCGAGGCATGGGGAGAAATCCTGGGTCTCTCGGCAGACGAGAATCGCCGGGCCGTAGAAGTGGGCTTCCGCGAGCTGCTCGCCTTCGAGGCCGACATCCAGCGGCGCGCGCGCGAGGTGCTCGATCAGCTCGAACGCGAGAAGCGGGTGGGCATCGTCGTGCTCGCCCGGCCGTACCACCACGATCCGGGCCTGAACCACGAGATTCTCGAGGAGTTCCAGAAGCTCGGGTATCCCGTGTTCTCGCAGAGCACGCTTCCGATGGATCCGGACCTGCTGGAGCGGCTCTTTGGGGACGAGGTCCGGGCGGGCGTGATTCGGGACCCGCTCGAGATTACCGACGTCTGGAAGAACTGCTATTCGGCCAACACGAACCAGAAGGTCTGGGCGGCCAAGTTCACGGCGCGCCACCGGAATCTCGTCGCGCTCGAGCTCTCCAGCTTCAAGTGCGGCCACGACGCGCCCATCTACTCGGTGGTCGAATCGATCATCGAGAAGTCAGGCACGCCGTATTTCTCGTTCAAGGATATCGACGAGAACAAGCCGAGCGGCTCGATCAAGATCCGTGTCGAGACGATTCACTACTTCCTGAAGCGATACATCGAGGACATGCAGAAGCGCCCGGTCACTGATGCCGATCTCGACCGGCATCTCGCCGAGTACGAGGCGCGACTCCGTGAGGAGCTGTTGCGTGCGGCGGAACTGACTGCGCTGTCAGAACGCCACCAGGCACTGGCGGAGGAGATGAAGATGACCCGCACGCTCCTGCCAATCGTGAACGCCGACGGTGGAGGCGGTCACGTCTCCCATGTTGGACCCTAGCATCCCGACCGACGCGCAGCGGGTCGTCGCCGCGTTCCTGGCGCTCGTCGAGGCGCAGACGGCGGCGGACGTTTACCCCGCTTCAGTCCGCGACCTGCCGCATCCAAAGGCGCTGATCCAATCGGCGTTCAGGACGTCCGTCGAGGCTCTCGTGTCGACCGGTCAACTGACCCTCGAACTCCGCGACTACCTCGAAATCGCCTACGTGTCGCTGACCGATTACCTCGACGATGAAGGAGTGACGCTTCTTCGCGAATACCGGCGCGCTGGCGAAGCGCTCGCGGCGGATCAGCGCCTGGCTCGCGAAAAGGTATCGACAGAAGCGTGGCGCCAAGTGACGGAACAGAGTCGCCTGGCTGGTGAACTGGCTCGTGCAATCAGCGCAGAGGCCGAGCGCCTCCGTGTTGAATGTCGATCGTGGGCTTCACGTTCGGTGGACGGTTCGGTTCCGCCCGATACGATCGCGGACAATGAAGTCGCGAACGTGCGCAGCCCTGCGGTTTGACCTCGAGATCGACGGGTGGATGCGTGATCAGGACGAACTCGTTGCCAACACCCGCACCAGTCCCCGCGACCCCGCCCCGGCCGGCATCTCTGGCGCGACGGGAGTCGGCTTCACGCTGGATGCATCCGATCACAGTTACCCTGCTGGTCGCCGACTGTCTGTTGTGCTGCGGCAGAAGGTGCCGCTTGTGGCTGGGATGTCGCCTGGGCGAACAGGGCCATATTCGGCAGAATCACGGCAGCAGCACACACGCCTACCGAATAGAGCACTGTCATCCATCTCTTCCTTGGTGAACCGCTCGACCGTGCCGGCACGGGCAATGGCTGGACCCGCGCACGCCGAGCGACGTGGTGGAACCACCGTTGCACGAGAGGACTTCATCCGGGAGGTGACAGATGGCAAGGGTCGCGGTTCGTTTCGGGCTCGGCACGATCGTCGCCACGGGTATCGTTGCCGGGATCATCTTTGCTGCGTTCGAGATGTTCGCGGCGGCCCTTCTGATGGGTCCAGATGCCGCCGCGATGCCGCTGAGGATGATCGGCGCAATGGTCCTCGGGGCGGAGGCGCTCGAGCCGACCTACTTGGCGCTCATCGCGCTGGTGGTCGTCCCGCGCGAGGAGCGCTACCTGAAAGCCCGATTTCCAAACCAGTACGCCAACTACCAGGCGTCGGTTCGGCGATGGTTGTGAGGCGGGGACCAGTTGGGGTCCATCAACTGACCGGCACGCACGGCTTGCACCTTACGTCGGCAGGCCGCCCGTGAGTCTCAGCATCCACCGCATGCACGCGTGGCCAACGTCGACGCCGTCGCCGTACATCGTCGGGCAGGCACCAGCGATCACGCTGAGTCGTGGTGACGGCAGTACTCGGCGGCCTCCGGCGACACACTCGATCCCTTCCGGCAGGCGTACTTGAACGGCTGATCGAATCGCGGGAGCGTGCCACCGTGCTGTCATTCGACTCGCTGCTTGAATCGTCAGGCGCGGTTGCCGCGCAGCCGCTCCTGGGCCCTGCGGCTGACGCGTGGGGCTATCCGCTGTCGTACGTCTGCAGCGCCGGGCGGCCAGTTCGACTACACTGAATCCGTTTCACGGGAGCAATGAGTCCAGGCGACGGGCGTGCGGAGGCCGCGTATCGATAGGCGCAAAGGAGACCGCGATGGGTAGCAGTACGACAACGAGGATCCTCGTGGGTATGGTTGCAGTGCTGGTCGTGGCCTCTGAGGCCCTGGGCCAGTCGCCGGCCGCCGCGCCGCGCCGGTCCATTGAGCTGATTAGTGGTGGCGTGTACACGGCGACGAACAACAACCACCGTACCGTGTTCGTGGTCACGCCAGAGGGCATCATTCTGGGGGACCCGATCAACGCTGACTTCTCGAGATGGCTCAAGGCGGAGCTCGCCACACGATTCAAGGTTCCGGTCGAATACGTCGTCTACAGCCATCACCATTGGGACCATGCCTCAGGCGGCGACGTTTTCGCGGACACGGCCCGGTTCGTCGGTCACGCCAACATGCTCTCGCACCTGGCGCTGCCGCCAGCGTCCACCACGCTCTCGCAAATCGTCGGGGAGTTTGCGGAGGTGGCCAAGCTCGATGCGAATCGCAACGGCGTGGTTGAAAGGGCCGAAGCGCCGGCGACCGTCCCGTTCGACGCGTACGACGCGAACCGCGACGGCAGGCTCAGCGGCGCGGAGGTCATGCGCGGACCCGTGAGCTTCGTCCGTCCTCCGGATATCACGTACAAGGACACGCATCAGATCCGCCTGGGCGGCAAACGGGTGGAGGTGAGCTGGGTCGGGGAAATGAATCACTCGCTGGACTCGAGCTACATCGCCTTTCCGGACGACGGCGTGCTGTTTCTCGTCGATTTCGTGTCGTTCCGGCGGCTGCCCAACCGGGAGATGGACTACGAGCTCGGGCGATTCGAACAGTGGATGACCGCCATCCGAAACGCGGAGAAGCTGGCCGCCGGCTTCAGGCACGTGGCGACCGGCCATGGACCGGTGGGCACGGTGAAAGACATCACCGCGTGGCGCGTGTACTTCGAGAAGCTCCGAACCGCGGTTGCCGCCGGCATTGCCAGGAAACAGACGCTGGAACAGATGCAGCGGGACATCACGATGGCGGAGTACAGCCACTGGGACGGCTTCGACTGGGTCCCCCTCAACGTTCTCGGGATGTACCACTTCCTGACTGATTCGAAGTAAGCGGGCGGGACAGCCTTCGCTGGCCTGCCTAGCCGAAGCTCGCCGGCAGGCGAGCGAAGGCTGGCGGAGAGAGTGGGAGTCGAACTCTGACGCCTCCAATGGAATCTGTAACTTACAGATTTCAAAAAACCGACGATGCCATAGATGCCAGCGATGCCGTGGCGCCTTGCACGCCATTGCACGCGGGCTCAGCTGTTGGGTGCGCATGAGCGAGCGCTTCGACCTGCGAACTGAGGATCGCATCCGATCTACGACAACGAGTGGGCGGAACCAGAAGCCATTCTCCCGTCACCACGTGGGTTCGATAACGCCGCAGATTCCGTAGATCGCCGACACGGCCGCGTCAAGCAGCTGGTACCCTGGACTACGAAGGGCGATGCCTCATCGATCCCGATAAGGAGTCCCATTCCGCGTGCGCATAGGTAGTCACGCAGGTGCGAGGCACGCACTTCCAAGAGAACTGCGGAACCCTCAGTCGAAGGGGTTAACTTGGCGACCTCCACGTAGTCTTGGTCTGGCCTGACCCAGACGTCACCTTCGCGTTTCAGGCCCAATGTCGTGACGAAATCCTGATGGAGATGCCACTCTGATTTCTCCGCCCCGCCGCTACGGATGGCTCGCTACGCGAGAGAGTACAAACGTGGAAAAAGCGCCTCAAGGGTCTGGGCCGGAAAGCGCAGCGACACGGGGCCTTTCGGCGTCGCCGACGCGAGCAGGCCTTCGCCGACCAGCTCGTTGAGCACGCGCTGCGCCGTCCGAACAGGAAGGCCCGTGATCCGCGATGCCTCGCCACGTTCGATTTCGCCACGCACCAGTGTCTGTTCGAGCAGGGCTGCCGCTTCAGGCTTGAATCGGTCCTGACGCGCCATGAACGTGCGTAACCGGTTCGCCAGATTATCGAGATCGAAGAGCTCCGACATGAACGTGATTTGATCCAGCGCCACGCGCAAGAACCATGTGACGAAATCAATGAGGGAGCGTTCGGACAGGTTTCCTCGGCCATCGAAATCGCCCTGCCGCGGAGTGTCCGCGAGATCCATCATCTGCTCGTACTCAGTGCGACTCTCGAGTCCGCGTGCCAATCCACGGGAGATCGACCAGAGACCATGGGCGGCAACGTCGGCGTGCCACGCCATCGCGTGGCTCATCAAGCGACTGACGCGCCCGTTTCCATCCGGGAACGGATGGATGTAGTTGAACCGATGATGAGCGGCGGCCATCGCGATGATCCGACCCGCCCGGCCCATGCCGTCGAATCGATACCGCTGCGCGAAGTAGCGCATGAAGTCGTCAACGCGCGCGCTGGATGGCGGCTGATGCCTGCCGACAGCGACGTCATGTTCCGGTCGCGATCTCCATTCACCCGGCGTCATCGTGAACTCTCGACCAACGCCAGTGATCCGAAGCATCGGCCCAGGAGCATCTCGATAGAATTCCCGATGCAGCCACTGGATGAACTCGGGGGACGCGGGCTCGGGAAGCGTCCCCGCAGCCGCCATTCGATCCACTTCCGACTGAACGTGCACGTGTGCAGCTGCTTCGAGTTGGAGGTTGCGGCGGTCTTCGTCCCGGTCGAATTCCCCTGCGAGCGCGCGTTCGATGTCGCGCGGACGCGTGTTGTGTCCTTCGATGAGATTGCTGTAGCAGGTGTTCATGATGCGTACGAGGTCCGCAAGGTTTGCCGCGGTGCGCGCGTGTAATGAACGACCCAATGTGGCCGATGCCGCAGACAGCTCGGCAGCCAGGTCAGCGACCCGTTCCGGCGGGTTCTCGACACGGGCAGGCTCGATGCGCTGGGCACTTTCCAGCGGCTCGTCTGGCCGATCTGATGACATCGAATCGAGCTAATTATAGGCTATTTATTGGCCATCAAGTCGGACTGTGGCCGATTTCTTGGCCGATCTTCGTTGATCAGTCCAACCCGACAGGTGTTCGGAAGAACCCCAGGGTGATGGCGGGTCGGCGGACAAGCTCAGGCGCGGTGTTTGGCCGATCCGTTGGCCGATGTCCAAGACGGACGCCGGGGTACTTCGTGGAGCGGCCGAGTCGCGACTCCTCAAGATTGCCTTCCCACGCGACGCTGCCGCGCAGGCGGCGGATACTCCGCTGGTTTCGCACCGCGGACTTCGCCTGCGTGCCACCGATGCGCGTCGCGTGTGATGTCATCGTGTCATGGGATGTCGAGGTCGGCACGCGCGAGACGACGGGACGTGCGATCCGACGCAGATGTGCGGAGCCGCGGGTTGCCAGCCCGCACGTCTCGCGCTTGGGCGAACCGATGGAACCGGATCGCATCAACAATGAACAGCTGCTGAAAACTGTCCCTCTCATTTCTGTCGTGCGATTCCATGGCGTTGACAATATACAAGAGCATAGTGAGTCGTGTCGGATAAGCCTGTCGTGTGGCTTGGAAGCGCCCGGCGCGACGTCCGAGCATTTCCGCCGGATGCGCGGCGCCGCAGCCGCTTTCAGCTTCGACGAGTGCAAAAGGGGCTCGATCCGGACGACTGGAAACCGATGACGAGCGTGGGACTCGATCTCGGGCTTTCGGCCGAAGAAGCCGACCATCTGCTGGTCCGCGCCGACCTGTTGATTCAGCACATGCTGGCGCGTCTTGGCATGCGCGTGCGCTTTGTCCTGAAGCCTTCGCGGCGTCGAGTGGCCTGACGCGGCCGCTACGCGTCGCGCCGTCCCATGGACAGTCAATCGGCAACCCCAGCCTCCGCACTGGTTCGGACTCCAGGGTGGGCCGTTCCGGTCACGGGCCGGGATCTGCTGAGCCTCGGCCGCGCTCCGCAGATCGTGCGAGCCCGGCCGCGCCACTATAATGCGGCTCACCCACTGCCGTGACCCTTGCCCCCGGCGCACGCATCGCCACCTTCGAGATCCTCCGCGCGCTTGGTGCCGGAGGTATGGGCGAAGTGTATGAAGCGCGTGATCCCAGGCTTGGCCGCCGCGTCGCCATCAAGGTGCTGCCCGCGGTCTTTGCGTCGGAACCGGACCGGCTGGCGCGCTTCGAGCGCGAGGCGCGGGCGGTCGCCGCGCTGTCGCATCCGAACATCCTCGCCATCCACGATTTCGGACGCGACGGCAGCGTGGTCTACGCGGTGATGGAGCTGCTGGAAGGCGTGAGCCTCCGCGAGACGCTCGCCGCCGGCGCGCTGCCGCCGCGGAAGGCGATCGAGTATGCCGTCCAGATCGCGCAGGGTCTCGCGTCGGCACACGATTCGGGGAGGGCACACCGCGACCTGAAGCCGGACAACCTGTTCATCACGCGCGATGACCGCGTGAAGATTCTCGATTTCGGGCTCGCCAAGGCGCTCGACACGGCGCCGGCCAGCGCCACGATGGCCAACACGGGCGGCACCGCGGCGGGCACCGTCCTCGGCACCATGGGCTACATGGCGCCCGAGCAGGTACGCGGCCTCGCGACGGATCATCGCGCGGATCTCTTTGCGTTCGGTGCGGTGTTGTACGAGATGCTGGCCGGCCGGCGCGCATTCCATGGCGAGACGGCCGCCGACACGATCAGCGCCATCCTGAACGCCGATCCGCCGGATCTGGATGTCGCCACCGGCCGCGTCCCGCCGGCCCTCGACCGGATCGTGCGGCGGTGCCTGGAAAAGAAGCCCGAGCTCCGCTTCCAGTCAGCGCGCGACCTGGCATTCGCGCTGGACACCCTGACCTCCACGACGCGCGTGAGCGCAACCGGCACCGTGACGCCGGGGCGGGCCCGCGCACCGACGACGGCCGTCGCGGCGGCGGCTCTGGTCGTCGTCGCCGCGCTGACCCTTGCTGTCTGGGCCTTCCTCCGTCGTGCGCCGCCGGCACCGCGCTTCGAGCAGTTCCTGCAGGTGACCGATGCCGCCGGTGAAGAAGGGGCGCCGAGCCTCTCGCCGGACGGGCAGCACGTCGCCTACGCCACACGCGCGCGCGGCACCTGGGACGTGTATGCCCAGCGGGTGGGTGGCCGCAACGCGACGCCCGTGGCGGCGGATCCGGAGCGCGACGAAGCCAGTCCCGCGTTTTCCCCCGACGGCGGCCTCATCGCGTTTCACGAAGGCGACGACGACGGCGGCATCTTCATCGTCGGCGCCACAGGTGAAGCCGCACGGCGCATCACCGACTTCGGGTTTCATCCCGCGTGGTCTCCCGACGGACGCCGGCTCGCATTTACGACCGAAGCCATCGTCCTCGCCGCGTCGCGTCTGGCCGCCAGCGCGCTGTGGGTGGCTGATGTGGCCGGCGGCGCGCCGCGGCGCATCGACGGGACCGGCGACGCGGCGCAGGCGTCATGGTCGCCGTCCGGGGAGCGCCTCGCGTACTGGAGCAATACCGGCGGGCAGCGCGACATTTACACGATCCCGGTCTCAGGCGGGCAGCGCACCAGCGTCACCGAGGATGGCGCGATCGACTGGGGGCCCATCTGGACGCCCGAGGGACGCAGCCTGATCTTTGCCAGCGATCGGGGTGGATCGATGAACCTGTGGCGGATCGCGGTCGATCAATCCTCCGGCCGGGCCTCCGGCACGCCGGAGCCGGTGACCGCGGGCGTGCAGGCCGCGCTCGAGCAGCCGTCGCTCTCCCGCGACGGCAGGCGCCTCGCGTTCCGTTCGAGGATGTCGGCGATCAATCCGGTGGCGCTGCCGCTCGACGTCGGAGCCGCGGTCGCCGGCCCCGCCGTGATCCTCAACACCTCGAACGCGATGCTCGTGCCGACCGACCTGTCGCCCGACGGTGCCTCGGTTGCCTATTACAACCTCGGCGAGCGGCAGGAAGACATCTTCGTCAGCGCTGCGGATGGCTCCGGGCTGCGCCGGATCATCGATGACGCGGCGCGTGATCGCGGACCGGTGTGGACGCGGGACGGCCGCTCGCTGCTCTTCTTCTCCAACCGGGATGGCCGATGGGCCATCTGGCGGATCGGGCGCGATGGGGGCAACCTGCAGAAGGTCGGCGGCGTTCCTGATAACGACCTCACGGTTCCGCTGCTCTCGCCTGGAGGGGATCGGCTGATCGCCTCGGGCTTCGGCGGAATGTTCATAATGGACCTGACGGAACGGTCGGCAGCGTTCCGGCCGCTCGAAACGGCGCGGGTCGCCGACGGGACGATTGTCGGCACGTCGTGGTCGCGGGACGGCACGAAAGTCGTCGGCCCCATAGGCAACCCCAACGGTCGTCCGGTGGGCATCGGCGTGTACGATCTCGTCACGCGCGCCGCCCGAAAGGTCAGCGTCGAGGCGACGTACAGTCCGGTGTGGCTGTCGGACAGCCGGCGAATCGTCTACTTCACATCAGGCGGTGAGCTGGTACTTCTGGATACGGTCTCGATGGACCGTCGCGTGGTGAAGGCGCAGATCCCACTGCCACCGGCCGACGAACTTCTGGCGATCTCGAAGGATGATCGCGTGGTCCTCTACGGTGGCACGCGGTCCGAGTCCGACATCTGGGTCGCCGACCAGCAGCGCGCCAGGTGACAGGACCGCTGCGCCGCTCACCGGCGACGGGCCGGAAGGATCTGGGCACGTGGCGCGCTGACACTGACGGCAGCAAGGTGTTGATTTTCAGAGAACGAGTTGGCGGAGAGAGTGGGATTCGAACCCACGGTGGAGTTTCCCCCACACACGCTTTCCAAGCGTGCTCCTTCAACCACTCGGACATCTCTCCGCGCTTTTAGAATCTAGCACTTACGGGAACCAGGATCGAGCCGAAAAGGGGATTGTGCCCCGGATTGTGCCCTAACCCTGTCGGCATCTCCGCACATTTCAACGGCTACCCGCGATCATCGTGTTGATGCAGCGCGATAGGCGCGTGGTCGACTGGTGTCGTTTAGACAGGCACCAATGAATCCAAGTCGCGAGCGGCGCCTCTAGCAGGCCGATATCCGACGCATCTCGCCTCCGTGATCGGATTCGTCGAGCTTCTCTGCGTCGTGACATACCTGATCCCACGGAGCTCGATCGTGGGAGCCGTCTTGCTTACCGGATACCTCGGCGGCGCCGTTGCGACCCACGTGCGGATTGAGGACCCGCTCTGGACCCACGCGCTCGCGCCGATCCATATGGCCGTGGCGGTCTGGAGAGGATTGCTCATGCGCGAGGATCGTCTACGTCAGTTGATTCCGGTACGACGGAGACACGTGGTCGCGTGAACCGTCACACGATTGTTCCGATCGGGCGCGTTCATTCCGAGCTGAAAGAGCGCGCGAAGGCACCCAAGCAGGGCTGGGAGGGAGCGCCGGACGCGTGGCTGGAGATTTTTCCAGAATTCGCACCGGCGCTCGAGGGGATTGCCGCTGCCTGTGAGATCGTGGTCCTCACATGGCTCCATGAGGCGCAGCGGAACGCGCTCTGCGTTCACCCGCGTGATGATGACACGCAGGCGCTGAAGGGCGTCTTTGCGACTCGGTCCTCGGACCGGCCCAACCCGATTGGTCTGCATCGCGTCCGCGTGTTGGAAGTGACGAGCCGCGGCTGGGTGCACGTGCGAGGCTTGGAAGCGATCGACGCCACACCACTCGTCGACCTGAAGCCGGCCCTCACGCAATCCGCGGCACTCTTCGAAGTCTTCGCCGAGGCCCGGACCGCCGGCGTGTGACTCGCAGTGTAACGCGGGACCCGTTCGCGGCATACTGGGGCGGCAGCGCATGGTGATCCGCTTCGAGGACGCCGGATTTCACCGCGACGGCGCCCCGCCGGTCCTGTCGCGCCTCACCCTCGCCATCGGAAGCGGCGAGACGGTCGCCATCGTCGGCCGCAGCGGCGCGGGCAAGACGACGCTCCTGAAGCTCATCAACCGGCTGCTGCTGCCGACGGCCGGCCGCGTCCTCGTCGACGGCCGCGACACGCGCGAGTGGGACGGGATCGCCCTCCGCCGCCGCATCGGCTACGTCTTCCAGGACGTCGGCCTGTTCCCGCACATGACCATCGAAGACAACGTGACGATCGTGCCGCGCCTCGAGCAGTGGCCCGCACCGCGCGCGCGGGCGCGCGCCGTCGAACTCCTCGATCTGGTCGGCCTGCCTCCGGCCACCTTCGCGCGCCGCCGGCCGCACGAGCTCTCGGGCGGCCAGCGCCAGCGCGTCGGCCTGGCGCGCGCGCTGGCCGCCGGCCCGCCGGCGCTCCTCATGGACGAACCGTTCGGCGCGCTCGATCCGGTGACGCGCCTCGAGGTCCGCCGCGAGTTCACGCGCATTCAGGAGCAGCTGCGCATGACCGTGGTCTTCGTCACGCACGACATGTCCGAAGCCTTTGCCCTCGGCGATCGCGTTGGCGTCATCGACGGCGGCGAGCTCGTGGTCTGCGATACGCCGGCCGCGGTCGCGGCGTCTGCCGATCCCCGCGTCCGTGCCCTGGTCGAGACGACGACGCCGCCTGCCGTGCGCGGCCGGATCTGATGGGGCTCCTCACCTTCTGGATCGCGCATCGGAGCGAGCTCGCGACGCTGCTGCTGCAGCACACGGCGCTCGTGCTCATCTCGACCGGCGCGGCCATCCTGATCGGCGTTCCCGCAGGGGTGCTCGCGGCGAGACGGCCGCGCCCCGCCCGTCTGATCCTCGGCGTGGTGAACGTCGCCCAGACGATCCCGAGCCTTGCGCTCCTCGGCTTCCTCCTCCCCGTGCCCCTCGTCGGCGGCCTCGGTCCGCGAACTGCGCTCCTCACGCTCTCGATCTACGCGCTGCTGCCGATCCTGCGGTCGACGACGACCGGGCTGCGCCAGGTCGATCGCGCAGTGATCGAAGCGGGCGTGGCGATGGGCATGACCGATCGGCAGCTGCTCTGGCTCGTCGAGCTGCCGCTCGCGCTCCCCTCGATCGTCGCGGGCATTCGCGTGGCGACGGTCATCGGCGTCGCCACCGCCACAATCGCCGCGGCCATCGGGGCGGGCGGCCTCGGCGAGTACATCTTTCGCGGCCTGTCCATGGCCGACACGACCACCATCCTGGCCGGCGCGATTCCGGCGGCGGCGCTGGCGCTGGCTGCGGACGCGGTGCTCGGGTGGATCGGGCGCCGGCTGGCGCACGCGCGCCTCACATCGGCGATCGCGCTCAAAGCCACCGGCGTGGCCGTCGCCCTGCTGGCCGCGGCGTCCGGTGCGGCGTACGCGCGCGCGGGCAGCGATGCCGTCGTCGTCGGCTCGAAGAACTTCACCGAGCAGGTCATTCTCGGTGAGCTGGTCGCACAGAGCCTCGAAGCCGAAGGCGTGCGCGTGGTCCGCCGCCTGAATCTCGGCGGGACCTTCATCTGCGATCGCGCGCTGCGCAACGGCGAGCTGGATGTCTACGTCGAATACACGGGGACGGCGCTGACGGCCGTCTTCCACGAGGACGCGCCGCACGATCCGCGCGCCGCGCTCGACCGCACGCGCGAGCTGTACGCGCGCTATGGCATCACCGTCTCGACGCCGCTCGGGTTCAACAACACGTTCACGATCCTGGTCCGCGGCGGGGACGCCCGCCGCCTCGGCCTCCGCACGATCGACGACCTGCGCGCCGTCACGGCGCAGTGGACCGCGGGATTCGGGTACGAGTTCCTGCAGCGCGAGGATGGATACCCGGGCCTGGCGAAGACGTACGGGCTGCGGTTCGCCGCGCCGCCGCGCGCGATGGATCTCTCGTTGATCTACCGCGCGCTGGCCGACGGCCAGGTGGACGTGATCGCGGGCGACGCGACCAGCGCGCTCATCGCCGCGCTCGACCTGGCGCCGCTTGCCGACACCCGGCAGTACTTCCCGCCCTACGCCGCGGTGCCGGTCGTGCGCACGGCGTCGCTGCTCCGCCAGCCCGCCATCGCCCGCGCGCTGGAGACGCTCGGCAACCGCGTGTCGGAAGAGGACATGCGCCGGCTCAATGCCGCCGTCGACATCGACCGGCGCGACGTTCGCGAGGTCGTCCGCCAGTTCCTCGGCCGTCGTCAGGCGCGCACGAGCGAGACGGGTGCGCCGACGGCCTCGCTGTAGCGGGTGCAGTAGTCAAACCAGTCGATGAAGTCACCGCGATTCTGCAGGCTGGCCACCGTACGGCCGACCAGCGTCTGGAACTCGAGCGCACCGTGCTTCTTGTACCGCCTGACGCCGTCGGACGAGAGCTCCTCGAGCGACGCGATGTCGAAGCGGCGGTTGAAGTCGTAGGAAATCGGCTTGAGCACGCCCGTGTCGGTCACGACCAGCGGATTGACGAGATCCGAAAGCCGCCGCTCGTGGATCGGCAAGCCGTCGCACGCACCGAGGAGGCTGGCGTACGCCTCCCGGTGCTGCCACAGCGTCTCGGTCGGGACGACGTCGCAGTGGACGCGCACGTTCGGCAGCTCCTGCTCGAGGGCAAGCGACACCAGGTACAGCCGCGCCAGATCCGCCGGACGGTAGAACGTCGCCTCGCCCAGTTCGCGGGCACGGCCGGCGCGTGCGACGGGACGGATCTGCAGCGCGCGGGCGCCAAGGCCGGTCAGATGGTCCGCGAGATCGGGCAGCTCGGGAATCGCCGCGCGCGTCAGCGAAATCGCCGCGCCCACGGGACGCCCCACAGCCGCCAGTCGCCGCACCGCGGCGCACGCCCGCTCGAACGCGTCGGCGCGCCCGCGGATCTCGTTGTGTGACCCGGCGAGCCCGTCGAAGCTGATCGCGACGGCGTCGACGAGCGACAGCACGGAATCCGCCCGCTCGGCCAGCAGACCGTTGCTGACCATCGTCACGCGAAACCCGAGCTCCTTCGCGCGCTCCACGACGGCGCGCAGCGAACGGTAGAGCAACGGCTCACCGCCTGACAAGCTGACAACGGCGTACCCTTCATCGCGCAGCCGGGCGAGCGCGTCGCCGACCACGACCGGATCGAGCGCCGCCGCCCGCTGCGGACTCGATTCCGAATAGCAATGCCGGCACGCCAGGTTGCACAGCCGCGTGGGATGCAGGTGGACGATACGGTCCGGCAGGAAGCCGGACCGCATCGTTGACGTGGCCGCCGCGCAGGATTCAGTGTCCGAACTCACGCGCCAGCCCCCGCCCTTCCAGCTCGTCGACGTTGAACGCGACGCGGACGTGGAAGCGATCCCAGTCGATGATCCCGTAGGGGAAGACCTCCCACTTCGAGACGCCGCGCTTCGCCGTCAGCGTGTCGAGCCGCGGCAGCCGATCGGAGAAGTAATCGACGCAGATGCCATAGATGCAGGGGTTGATGCGGCCGATCGCGAGACCGTCGATGGCCACGCGCTCGGCGAGCGACGCAATCACTGCGTCACCGAGCTTGAAGTTCGCCAGACGCTGCGAGAGACGGGTGGTCACCGGACTTGCTGTCGTGGTGTGCATGGTCGCTCCTTGGTCGCGATTGCGACACATGGGGAGTAACGAGCGACCAGCAGCGAGCGAACCGGCGCGGCGGCCGAGAACCCCGAAGTTCGTTAGAGTCCGTCAGCGCGATCGGACCGTTGATCTTCGAGGTCCGCACATCCACGAAGAAGCTTGTCTTCCCGTTCTCCGAGGTGGACCCGACGCCGACTGTTCAGGACCCGATCACAGAACTCTCCGTGGACGCCGAGGTCGGCCGCGAGGCCTTCACCTACGTGCTCCACTCCGGCCGGACCGGGACTGTCCACGTCGAGCAGGTGCTCGAATACAACCAGGACCTCTCATATCTCCGCGATCTCCTGCTCTACCGATTGACGCTCGAAGCGCAAGAGCGAATTGCCGAGAGCCCGCTCTCCAAGCGCGAGATCGTACGACGGCTCGGCACCTCCGCCGCACAACTGTCTCGACTGCTCGACCAGACCAACGACCGGAAGTCCGTCGATCAGGTATTAGCGCTGCTTCAGGTGCGCAACTGCGAAGTCGATCTCGTCGTTCGAACCAAGACTGCGTAAGTACTACTTGAAGAACTCCACCCGCGCCTCGCGGATGAACACCGGATTGAGCGGCGCCAGCGCAATCGGACCGTTGATCCCGAGCACGGCAATCTGGAACCGGTCGCCGGGCTGCACCGCCTCGCTCAGCACGGCGCGGTTCGGCATGTTGAAGCCGACGATCATGTTGCCGCTCGGCCGCCCCACCTGGCGGGGGATCTGCCCGTTCACCGCCACCTCCGCGTAGTCGTCCACGACGATGTGGAAGACGACGATGGCACCGGTCGGATCGAAGGCGCCGATCTTCGGCGGGATCGTGAGCGCAAGGCGGTACCACGTCATGAACGCGCCGCCGCCGCCGCGCCGATCGGTCACGAGCGTCGGCGCATCGATCACCGGCCACGACGAGTCGTCAAAATCCGCCGCGGCCGCCTTGGGCTGCAGGTCCCACGAGGCCTTCCACGGGCCGGCGTTCGGCCGCGGCAGACCCTCGACGATCTGCGCGTCCATCGCGCGCCACTGTCCGCCGAACACGGCGACGCCCTCACGCGTCATGAGGTCGACCTGATAGGTCGGTGCGACGCTCGGCGCCATCTTCGGGCGCGGCGCCGGAGGCGCGGCCGGTGCCGCGCCTCCCTGCGCCCACACACCCGACACACCGGCCGCCAGCAGCACGCACGCGACACCAGCCAGCCGGCGCACGGCCCTACGCTCCGGCATGATGCGCCGCCGGACGGGTCACCGGCCGATAGCTGAAGCCGATCACGGCGCCGACGAACAGCATCTCGATGAACGACGCGATCGACGCGAGCAGCCCCAGGCGCGCGTCGATGTTGAACGAGGCATAGATCGGCAGCGACACGAACCCGGTCATGAAGAGCGCGAGCAGGAACCCGAACCGCAGGCCCTCCCCAGCGCCGCTCCCGCCCTCGTACCCCTTGGCATAGATGTAGACAAGCACGAACATCGCGAGGAGCGCGCCGGCAAACGCCAGCGGCATGCCGGCGCTTATGGCGGCTTCCGACCGGAACACGCCCTGATGACGCGCCATCTCCGGACCGAGCAACCCCATCCAGACGACGAGCCCATAGATCACGTCGGCCACCCAGGTGACGACCGCAGCAAGCGCAATCCGCTTGAAATCCATGGCGATCCTCCCGGCCCGATTCTCGCTAGATTTTCGAATTCGTCAATACCGCCACCGCGGTGCAAACCGGCGTAAACTGCTGTCCATGCGGACGCGCGTGGGAGCGTTCGTCGTCGCCGCCGCGCTGGCGGGCGCCGGTGTGGCATGGGCGCAGTTCGGCTTCGGCCGCGGCGGCGATTTCCGCATCAGCGCACGGCTGGCGCGCCCCGAGAGCTTCGACGGCCGCTTCCACTACTGCCGGGCTGCCTACCGCATGAACCCGCGCGGCGACGGCGGCGGCTGGCTGACCGACTATCCCAACGCCGACATCGACCTGATGATCCGCGTCGCGGAGCTGACCAAGACGCCGGTCGGCTTCGACCGCACGGGACAGCCCGAACATCTGATCGTCCGCCTCACCGACGACACGCTGTTCCAGTGCCCGTTCATCATGATGCAGGAGGTCGGGACGATCTTCCTGAGCGAGGAGGACGCGGCGCGGCTGCGCCTCTATCTGCTCAAGGGCGGCTTCCTCTGGGTGGACGACTTCTGGGGCTCCTATGCGTGGGACGTCTGGGCGAGCCAGATCCGGAAGGTCTTTCCGCCGAACGAGTACCCGATCGTCGACCTGCCGCCCGACCACCCGATCTTCCGCATGCACTTCGATCTTCGCACCGGCGTGCCGCAGATCCCCAGCATCAACTTCTGGTACGGGAGCGGCGGCGGCACCTCCGAGCGCGGGCGCGACAGCGCCGACGTGCACACGCGCGCGATCATGGACGCCAAGGGGCGCGTCATGGTGCTCATGACGCACAACACCGACGTCAGCGATTCCTGGGAGCGCGAGGGCGAGGATCCGAATTACTTTCTGAAGTTTTCCGTGTACGGCTATCAGGTAGCCATTAACGTCCTGCTGTACACGATGACCCACTAGGTCTTGAAGTAGGCCGGTTCGTTCCCCTGCTTCCACTTGATGTTGCAGCCGAGGCTCGGCCACTGCGCGGGCGAGATCGGCTGCCCCGCCAGCAGCGCATCGACGGCGGCGCGCAGGTCCTTCCCGGTGACCGGGATGTCACTCTTCGGCCGGCTGTCGTCGAACTGCCCGCGATAGACGAGGCGCTGCCGGCCGTCAAACAGGAAGAAATCGGGCGTGCAGGCTGCGTGGAAGGCCATCGCGACGTCCTGCGTGTCGTCGAAGAAGTAGCGGAAGGTGTAGCCGACCTCCTGTGCCTCCTTGCGCATGCCCGCCGGATCGTCTTCGGGAAACGCCGTCACGTCGTTGGAGTTGATCGCGATGACGGGGAGACCGCGGCGCTGGAACTCCTTCGCGGCACGCGCGAACTCGGCGCGGATGTGCCGCACGAACGGACAGTGCGGGCAGATGAAGGCCACGAGCACACCGGGACCCTGCTGAACATCGTTGGATGTCGCCACCTTTCCATCGAGATCCCGCAGGCGGAATGGTGGCAGCGGCGTTCCCAGTTCCAGCATCGTCGACGGCGTCGCGCCCATGGGCGTTATCGTACCTCAAACCTCCCGGACCGATTCGCTGGCGGTGCGGGTCTTCGCACGGGTGATGTGCCGCCGCAGCGCGCGAAATGCCGCGCGCATCTCGGCGTACGAGAAGTTCGCGTTGCGCCCGCTCGGGTTCGGCAGCACGAATACGGCGGCGCCCTCGACGCGCTCCGGCTGCGGCCCGAGCGCGATCGTTCCGCGACGATCGGGAAACATCGCGCGAAACACCGTCACGCCGACGAGCGCGACCACGGCGGGCCGGCAGCGCCGGATCTTCGCGCGCAGCCGCGCGCGGCCGCCGGCAAGCTCCTCCCGGCGCAGATCGTTCACGCCGCGCGTCGGCCGCGGCACGATGTTCGTGATGCCGTAGCCCCAGTCGGGCAGCCGATCGTCGTCGATAGAGGTCATCGGCTCGGGCACGAGCTTCGCGTCGTACAGCAGCTTCCAGAAGCGGTTCGAGTAGCCGGCGAAGTGGTGGCCGGTGAGCGACGAGCGGATGCCCGGATTGATGCCGACGAACAGCACGCGCATGCCGGGCCGGATGCGATCGCGGAGCGGCGGCAGGCTGCCTGTGAGGGCCGATATAATTCGAGCCATGGCGCAGTGGCTGGTGAAGGAAGAACCGGATCACTACGGTTACGACCAGCTCGAGCGCGACCGCAAGACCGTCTGGGCCGGCGTACGGAACCCGCTGGCTCAGAAGCACCTTCGCGCCATCTGCAAAGGCGATCGCATCTTCTACTATCACACCGGCAAGGAAAAGGCGGTCGTCGCCGTCGCTCGCGCCGTAAGCGATGCCTACCCCGACCCGACCGATCGCGCCGGCACGCTGTACGTCGTCGACATCGCTCCAGAGCGTAAGCTGCCGAACCCGGTGACGCTCGCGGCGATCAAAGCCGACCGGGCGTTCGCGTCGTTTCCACTCGTGCGGATGTCGCGGCTGTCGGTGATGCCGGTATCCGACGCGGAATGGAAGCGCATAACCGAAATGAGCCGTTCGGGTTGAAGTTTTCCACGTTCCTGCTTGCCGCACTGCTGGCGCTCACAGCGGTCTCGCCGTCGGCGCAGGCGCCCGACGTACCGTCCATCCTCGTCTCGCGGCAGCTGGCGGCGCGTGAAGGCCTCACGGTCGGCGACGAGATGCGGCTGGCAACCGACGTTCGCGGCGAGCGCTCGCGGACGTTCCGGATCGCCGGCATCTACGAGCCGACGCCCGATCCGATGCGCCTCGGCAGCGTGCCGCTCTCGGTGCGCATGCACCTGCCGGACCTGCTCGCGCTCACACGCGACGCGGCCGTGCCAGCCGGCACCGAGCACGTCGAGGCGATCAACGTCGCGCTCGCCGACCCGGCCGACGCGGAGACGTTCAGCCGCGACTTCAACGCGCGGGCGCCGGGCGCGTTCGCACGCCCGACGAGCCGCGCCACCGATTCGGCCACCACGTTCGTCGTGCTCGAGCGATTCCATGCCGCCATTGCCGCGGTGACGGTTCTCGCCGCGACGGTCTTCCTGCTCGCGCTCACCGTCATGCTCGTCGACGAGCGGCGCGAGACGGTGGGCGTACTGCGCCTCATCGGGCTGCCCGTGCGCCGGATCCTGCTGCAGGTGCTCGTCGAGGGCGTGCTCGTGGCGGGACTCGGCGCCCTCTTCGGTCTGCTGCTGGCGCTTGGATCCGAAGGACTCATCAACCGCTTCTTCCAGTGGCGGTACGACACCGCGCTCGTCTTCGTCCGCATCACGCCGCGCGTCGCCCTCATCTGTCTCGCCATCGCCGTGCCGCTCGGAGCGGTGGCAACCGTGGTCGCCTCGTGGGCGCTGTTGCGCCGCGGCGGCCTGAGGCTCGCCCGCCGATGAGCGCCCCCCTCGCCTTCGCCTGGCGGTCGCTGGTGCGGCAGCCCCCGCGCAGCACGCTCGGCGTGCTCGGCGTCGCGGCCGTCGGCGCGCTGCTCCTCGACATGCTCCTGCTCTCGGAAGGGCTCATCCTCTCCATGCGCGAGCTGCTCGATCGCCTGGGCTACGACGTCCGCGTCACCGCGAGCGATGCGCTGCCGGGCATGGGGGCGGCGATCGAAGGCGCACCCGACGCGGTCGCCGCGATCGCGGCGCTGCCCGCCGTGCGCGCAGTGACGCCGATCCGTTCCGAGGATGCCGAGTTGGCCCATCGCGATCGCCAGGTAACGAGCGTCCTGCTCGGCGTCGGCGGCACCGCGCCGGTATGGACGATCCTGCGCGGCCGCGATCCGGAGAACCGGCGCGATCTCGTGATCAACCGGTACGCCGCCGAGACGCTCGGCGTCGAGCCCGGAGCCACGGTGACGCTGCGCGCGTCCTGCAGCCACGGTCCGACCGCGCCGCCCCCGGTGGAGTTCCGCGTCTCCGGCGTGGCCGAGCTGCCCTTCGATACGCCCGAGACGGCTTCGGCAGCGGCGCGACTGGTGGACCTCGAGGATGCGTGCGGCGCTCCGGGCGCCGGCGTCGCCGACTTTCTCGCGGTGACGTCGGCCGGCGATGCGGCGGCGGCCGCCGTGGCCATTGGCGCCGCACGGCCCGACCTCCGCGCCTTCACCAACGACCAGCTGATCGGCCGCGTCCAGCAGACCGGTTTCACCTACTTCCGCCAGATCTCGACCGTGCTGGCCACGATCACCATGGCGTTCGCGCTGCTGCTCATCACCGTGCTGCTCACGGTCTCGGTCAATCAGCGGCTCGGCGAGGTGGCGGCGCTGCGCGCGCTCGGCTTCTCGCAGCGCCGCGTCGTCCTCGACGTGCTCTGCGAGTCGGCGCTCATCGTCGGAACCGGCGGTGTGCTGTCGGTGCCCCTCGGGATCGCGCTCGCGCGGTGGCTCGACACCATCCTGAAGCGCATGCCGGGCATTCCGGAGCAGATGCATTTCTTCGTCTTCGAGCCGCAGGCGCTCCTGTTCCACGCCGGTCTGCTCGCGGCCACGGCCCTGCTCGCCGCTGCCTATCCGATGCGCATCGTCGCGCGCCTGCCGATCGCCGCGACGCTCCGCAACGAGGTGATCTCGTGACCGGCGTGAACGGGGTAATCGTCTCGGCCGACCGGATCACGCGCATCTTTCCGATGCCGGCGGGGCCGGTCGTCGCCGTGCGCGATGTCACACTGCAGGTCGCGCCCGGGGAGCACATCGCGATCCGCGGCCCCTCCGGCTGCGGCAAGTCGACGCTCCTGCACATGCTCGGCTGCGTCGACGCGCCCTCGTCGGGGTCGCTCGTGTTCGAGGGGCGCGACATCGCCGCGCTCGACGACCGCGCGCGCAGCCTGCTGCGCCTGCGCCACATCGGCTTCGTCTTTCAGCGCTTCTTCCTGCTGCCGATGCTCACCGCCGCCGAGAACGTGGAGCTGCCGCAGGCCGAGGCTGGTGTGCCGGCGAGGGAACGGCGGCGGCGGAGCCTCGAGCTGCTCGAGTACGTGGGGCTCGGCGCCCGCGCCGATCACCGGCCGTCGCAGCTCTCGGGAGGCGAGATGCAGCGTGTCGCGATCGCGCGCGCGCTCGCCAACCGGCCGCGGCTCCTGCTCGCCGATGAGCCGACCGGCGAGCTCGATCAGGCCACCGGCGAGCAGGTGGCGGCACTGCTCGACCGCGTGAACGCCGATGGCACGGCGCTCGTGATCGTCACGCACGACCCGGCCCTCGCCGGCCGCGCGGGGCGCGTGCTGACGATGCGCGATGGACGGATTGAAGGCGAGGTGCGGCAGTGATCGGGCGGCTCGCCGTTCGGTCGCTGACGACGCATCCGGTTCGCAGCGCCGTGCTCGCCGCAGGCTTCGGCCTGGGCGTGGCCGTCATGGCGATTCTGCTCGGGGTCGCGCAGATCGTGCTCGAGCAGTCGCGCGCGCCCGCGCTCGTCGGCGGCGGCGACGTCCTGATCACGGTGGCGCCGCCGCTGCCGGGACGGCTGCTGCTCTCGGGCACGCTGCAATCTGACGCGCTGCGGCCGCGGATTCGCGCCGCCGCGCCGGCACATTCCGCCACGCTGCTGCTCGTGCGCAACGGCAGACGCACGCCGGTCACCGCCTTCGGCAGCATCCCCAGCCTGCAACAGGCCGTCGGCGACACCGAGACCGCCGGACTCGCCGCGTGGCGCGACTCGGCCGACGACCGCGCGTGGACGCAGGAGTCGCCCGGGCGGGTGCTCAGGTACATCGACCGCTTTCATCCGATTCCCGACGCGCCGGCCTGGGCCGATTCGTGGGCGGAGTGGCTCTATTTCAACGGACGCGGGACCGACGCGCGCTTCTATCTCACGTTTCTCGTCGGACCGACCCTCGAGGACGGCCGCCGTGCGGCTGGGGTGCGGCTCCAGCTCGATCGCGGCGGACGCATGGAGGCGTTCAGCGCGAGCCAGCCGATCAGTGAGGAGGAGGCTCTTCGCGCGCCCGATCTCGTGATCGGCAGGAACTCCGTGCGGCTGGACGGGATGCGCTATCGCGTGCACCTCGATCTGCGCGGCGAGAAGGGCCGGCGCGTGAGGGGCGACCTGACGCTGCACGCCTCACCCGGCCGGCTGCTGCCGCCGCTCGAGATCGACGGTGCGGGCGGCTGGCGCACCGGGTATGTCGTGCCGGTCATGTCGGGGACGCTCGAGGGGACGCTCGACGTCGACAGCGAGCGGCTCTCGTTTGACGATGGCGCCGGATATCACGATCACAACTGGGGATTCTGGCGAGGCGTGTCGTGGCAGTGGGGCCAGGCGCAGTCGGGCGATGTGTCGCTGCTCTACGGCCGCATCTTCCCGCCGCGCGAGGCGGCCGATCCGGAGCGGCTGCCGCCGTTTGTCGGCGTCCTCGGACCCGACGGTCCCATCGCGTTCACGAACCCGGCGGGCCCGAACCGAGGCGCAACACGCGTGACCATCTCCGAATCAAACGACGCACGCGGGCGGCCGCAGGCGATCTCGCTGACGGCGAAAGGCGGCGACCTCGACCTGCAGGTGTCCTTCACGGTCGAATCGACCGTGACGACCCCGGCGGCCGGCAGCGGGCCGCGGGCGAGCGGACTCGATTTCCTCCAGATGCGCGGCACCTACACCGTGACCGGGCGCGCCGGCCAGCGCCGGCTGCACTTCAGCGCGCCGGGAAGCGCCGAGACGTTCAGAGGCCAAGCGCCTTCCGCGCCGCAATCTGCGCGCGGCGCCGCCGGCGGTTGAGCGCGTCGAGCGTCTGCTCGAGCGGCAGCCGGGCCTGGACGGTCCGTGCCGCCTCCTGCCGCCGCGTCATCTCGAGACGGAAGCAGTCGAAACACAACGTCCGGGGCCGCTCGACCTGCGGATCGTCGCGGTCGGGCTGAAAGCCGTACCGCGCCTCGCGGGCGCGGCAGGCGGCACACAGCGGCGCCTGCGGTTCCGGCCGACGCGCGGATCGCACCGGTGCCGGCTGGGGTTCGTACAACGCGAGCTGGCCTGCCATGGGCGGTCTCCTTGGGTAGCTGCGGGCTAGGTAGCTGGGTAGCTGGGGTCAGACCGAGCTACCTAGCCACTCAGCTACCTACCAGCCTAAAAACAGGGCGTGACAGAGCAGGTCACCCCCTCCGAAGATCTCCACATGGCGGCCGACGTCTCCGAAATCGATGCGCTGTTCCGGCTTCCGCTCGACGAGTTCACGACGGCCCGGAACGCGCTTGCCAACAAGCTCAAGGCTGCAGGGCGCGCCGAAGCGGCCGCGCGCGTCAAGGACATTCCGAAGCCGCCGCTCTCGGCGTGGGCGGTCAACCAGTTGCACTGGCGGCACCGCAAGGCATTCGACGATCTGTTGACGGCCGGCGAGCGGCTGCGCCGGGTGCAGGCGACGAGCCTGCGCGCCGCCGGATCGCAAAGCGGCGGCCTGCGCCACGCCATGGACGCACGGCGCGACGCGCTCGCCGAGTTGACCACGCGTGCCGGCGCGCTGCTCGAGGCTGCGGGACACGCGGCCACTCCGGACCTCACGCGCCGGATCATGACGACTCTCGATGCGCTCGCGACCTACGGCCGCCAGTCCGGAGGGCCCCAGCCTGGGCGGCTGACCGACGACATCGAGGCGCCCGGGATCGAGGCGCTGGCGTCACTCGTCAAGGGCGGGCGCGCACGCGGCGCGGCGCGCACCCGCGTGATCCCGTTCTCGCAGCCCAAGGCCGAGCGCGGCGGAGACGCGGCCGATCCGGCCGCCGAGCGGCGCCGGCGCGAGGCGGAACGGAAGGCGCTCGCGGCGGCGGTCCGCGACGCGGAGCGCGCGCTCGCGGACGCACGCAAGGCGGCCGCGCGCGCCGAGACGACGCTCAAGCAGGCCGCGGCGCGGGCGAAGGACGCGGAGAAGAAAAAGGAGACGGTCGCGGCGCGACTCGAGACGCTCACGGCCGATGCCGATCGCGCCCGTCAGGAGGCGCGGCGCGTGGCGGCGGAAGCGGAGGAAGCGGCGCAGGCGGTCGCCGACGCCGAACGCGCGCTCGAGGAGGCCCGCCGCACGCGTGATGCTCGCGACTAGTCTTCGCTCAGGCCGCGGCCGCCGGTGACGCCCATCTCGCCGGTCCAGCGCGTCGCACCGGGCACGTCGATCCCGAACTGATCGAGCATGCGCGCGACGGTATGCTCCACGATGTCGGCGAGCGACCGCGGGTTGTTGTAGAAGGCCGGCACCGGCGGCAGGATCACCGCGCCCATCCGCGCGAGCTTCAGCATGTTCTCGATGTGAATCTCGCTGAGCGGCGCCTCGCGGACCGCGAGCAGCAGCTTCCGCCGCTCCTTCAACACGACGTCCGCCGCCCGGTGGATCAGGCTGTCGCCGAAGCCGTGGGCGATGGCGCCGAGCGTGCGCGCGCTGCACGGCGCGACGATCATCCCGGCGGTCTGAAACGAGCCGCTCGAGATGGCGGCGCCCATGTCGCTCGCCGCGTACGCGGTGTGCGCGAGCGCTTCCACCTGCTCGCGCGAGTACGGCGTCTCATGGAGCAGCGTGCGCGCGCCCCACCGGCTGATGACCAGATGCGTCTCGACGCCGGCCTCGCGCAGCCGCTCGAGCAGCCGGACGCCATAGATCACGCCGGTCGCTCCGGTCATGCCGACGATCACTCGCATGAGGACACTCCCACAACGTCCGACTCCCAACTCCCAAGCGGCTTGGGAGTTGGTTATTTGGGAGTTGGGAGTTTCTACAGGCTATCATCGAACCGGTGTTCAGGCGCCAGACCTCGGGATCCGTGATCTGCACCTCCTGCGGCGTGCTCGTGGGGGTGAACGACGACCGCTGCTACAACTGCGGCCGGCGCAATCCGGGGCTCTGGGGGTTTGCGCCCGCGCTCCGCGCGCTCGGCCACGACATGGGCTTCGTGCCGTTCGTCATCGGCACCTGCGTCGTGCTGTACGGGCTGACGCTCGTCGCCTCGGGGGGCAGTATCGGGACGGGCGGCGTCTTCTCGTTCCTCGCGCCGAGCCGGCAGAGCCTCTTCCTCTTCGGCGCGAGCGGCGCGATTCCGGTGTTCATTGCCGATCGCTGGTGGACCGTGCTGAGCGCGGCCTGGCTGCACGGCGGCGCGCTCCACATCCTGTTCAACATGATGTGGGTGCGGCAGCTCGCGCCGGCGACTGCGGATCTGTACGGACCAGGTCGCATGGTGATCATCTACACGGCGGCCGGGATCGTGGGATTCACGCTGAGCTCGGTCGCGGGCGCGTACTTTCCCGACCTGTTCTTTCTGCGCGGAGGCCAGTTCACCGTCGGCGCGTCGGCGCCGATCTTCGGCCTGCTCGGCGCGCTCGTCTACTACGGCCGCCGCGGCGGGAGCCGCATGGTCGGCAGCGAGGCGCTGTCGTACGCGCTGATGCTCGGCATCTTCGGGTTCCTGATGCCGGGGGTCGACAACTATGCGCACGCCGGCGGCTTTGGCGGCGGCTTCCTGGCGGCGAGGCTCCTCGACCCGCTGAAGCCGGAACGGATCGACCACATCGGCATCGCGCTCGTCTGCCTGGCGGCATCGATCCTGGCGATCGTCGCATCCGTGCTGCACGGGCTGCAGTTCATGCAGTGACGACGACATGAATCCGATCCGCAGCATCGTCGCAGTGCTCGGCGGCATCCTGCTCATCTCGGTGGTCGTGGAAGTGCTCGAGTTCACGCTCGTCAGCGCGCGGGCGGGCGGCGCGATCATCGATCTGACCGGCTATTTCGCCATCCGCAACCAGCCGGTGATGCTCGCTGCCAAACTCGTCTACAACACGCTGGCGGCCATGCTCGGCGGCTACATGATTGCCAAGGTGGCGGGCACGCGCGAAATGCTGCACGGCGGCGTCGGCGCGCTCCTGCAGACTGCCGCGTTCGCGTGGGGCTTTACCGTCGGCGAGTACGCGGCGTTCACGCCCGTGTGGATGCGGGTCGTGCTCGTCGCCCTCACCGGCCCGGCAATGCTCGCCGGCGCTTCGATCCGCGCGAGAGCGGCGGGAACGAGCCAGAGTGCCTAAGGAGTGATTGTGAGAGTCGCGTATCAGGGAGAACCGGGCGCCTACAGCGAAGCCGCCGCGCTGCTCTATTCGCCGCACACGGAGACGCTCTCCTGCAAGACGTTCGACGAGGTCTTCGACGCCGTCAGTCAGAAGCGCGCGACGCACGGCATCGTGCCGATGGAGAACTCGATCGGCGGCACCATCCATCGCAACTACGATCTGCTGGTCGACCACGAGATCCCGATCACGGGTGAAGTCGAGCTCGACGTCGTCCACTGTCTGCAGGCGCTGCCCGGCACGCGGATCGGGGACATCACGATCGTCTACTCGCACCCGCAGGCGCTCGCGCAGTGCGAGCGGTACCTCAAGGACCTCGGCGCGACGGTGGAAGCCGTGTACGACACGGCCGGGGGCGCCAAGCTCGTGGCCGAGCAGCGGCTCACCGGGGCCGCCGCGCTCGCGTCGCGGCGCGCGGCGGAGGTCTTCGGGCTCGAGGTCCTCCAGGAGGCGGTGCAGGACTACGAGTTCAACATCACGCGCTTCTTCGTCATCGGCGGCGCGCAGCCGAGCGACGCCAACAAGACGACGATCGTGTTTGCGCTGCCGAGCACGCCGGGGTCGCTCTTCCGCGCGCTCAGCGTATTCGCGCTTCGCGACATCAACCTGAGCAAGCTCGAGAGCCGCCCGATCCGCGGGCGGCCGTGGGAGTACCTGTTCTACGTCGACATCGACGCGCGCCGGGACGACCTCGCGTGTGCCCGTGCGCTCACCCACCTTGGCGAGTTCGCGAAGTGGACGCGGGTGCTGGGCACTTATAAGGGCTGGGAACGAGACAGGGTCGCGGTCTGAACTCGAAGTGGAAGAAGTGGAAGAAGTGGAAGAAGTCGAAAAGTAAGTCGGAAGTGCAACTAAACAGAGTCGCGCGGACATGGGATCATCACACACAACGGGCGACCTGAGCGGCGATCAGCGACGGTTGTGCCCGAAAGGTGTCGAAGGTCGCCGTCAGCGCGGCATCTCGTTCGTCGGTCGTGTGGAAGAAGACGTTGTGCGTGGTCCGCTTCTTGGTCTTCTTCCAGACGCCCTCGATCGGATTGGAGCTCCGGGGAGTACGACGGGAGGCGGAAGAGCTCCAGGCGACGGCGGTTGGCCGCGAGCCAGGCTGTGCCGTCGCCATCGAGGTTGTGACAGGGACTATGGTCGATGATGAGAAAGACTTTCCGTCGCGCCCGGCGGACGAGCAGCCGGAGAAACTCCCAGAAGGTCTGCGCATTGAAGACCGGCGCACATTGATCGTGGAACCGGGGCCGCTCCTCCAGGGTGAGTGCGCCGAAGATGTGCGCGGTCTTGCGCATCCCACACGTGTCGACGCGGGGCTGGACGCCGACGCGCGCCCAGGTCTGGTGCAGCGTCCCGTCGAGCCAGAAGCTGGCCTCGTCCTCGTACATGACTACGCCGCGGTACGTGGTGGTTGTGGTACCGCACGCCGTATTGCTGGGCAATGAGGTCGCCAATCATCGGGCCGGTCCAGACGCCACTGGTATATCCGGCCGCCGCCGGCCCTTGCTCGATTCGCGCCGTCAACTCCGTGCGCTGGGCCTCACTGAGACGGGGGGCTGGGCCGGGCGGTTTGCCCGTGAGCAGGCCCGTCACGCCGAGCGTCTCGTACCAGCGAAACCACCGGTTGACCGAGCCGCGCGTGACCGCGAGTGCTGCCGCGAGGTCGACGACTCGGCGCCCTTCGATGTATCCGAGGACGGCGCGGCCCCGACGCCAGACGTCCAAGTCGTTCGCCTAGAGGGCGGTCCGGATCAGTCGCCGGAGCTTCTTCCGACCCGACGGCGAGCGTCCACGTGGACCGATCGCCTCGCCGTTCTGGGCCGTGCCATGACCACCTCCCATGTCGGTGATCGAGACACAGTGATCCCGTCGGGATCGGAAGTCAACCGCGATGCGAGCAGGCCCGAGGTGTTCGGCGGGCGCCGACCTGCGGAGCACGCCGACCCGGATCGCCTGAAATCGAGCGGAGCGATTCCACGCCGCGAGTTCGTGCCGCGTGATCCGTATCGAGCGAATCAGCTGTGGCGGTGCATGCCAGGCTGGCAGGCGTCGGAATTGGGCACTACTCGCGGCGGCGGCGTCAGGGTACGAGCGGAGCGAGATTTCCGGCGTGCGGAGCCGGGAGGCGCCGGCCGAACACCTCGGGCCTGCCCTCAACGGAAATGGATCGAGGTCCGCGAGATCCTGTTTAGCTGTTTGGGAGGTTCTTTAGACGGATTGTATTGGCGCGCGCCGTCTTGACCGCCTTTGCGAAGATCCGCGCGCGAGCGTCCTCGGCGCGCGGCTCGGTAGTTCGACCGCACAGAATTAGCCGCTCGCCGCAGCTGCGCGGCGGCCTCCTGCGCCTCCGGGGTGCCAGGCAGACGACGACAGAACTTCAGCACAGCAAGCGCAAAGAGGTGCGTACGTTCGAGGAGGTCGCGCGTCGGCATGTCGCCGCACGCAGCACGTGGGATGCCACACGAATTTGGGCCAGAATCCGACTGCGCGCAGCAGCACGTTGCACTTTGTGCTTACTTTTCCACTTCTCCACTTTTCCACTTGGCCATGACAACTCCACTTCACGACCCCAGCGACGAACGCATCGCCGACTACCGCGCCGTCTCCGACCCGGAGCTCGCACGCCGCCACGGGATCTTCATCGCCGAAGGCCGGCTCGTCGTCCGGCGGCTCCTGACAGACCGGCGCTTCACCACGCGGTCCGTCATGGTGACCGAACCGGCGTGCACGGCGCTGGCCGACGTGCTCGAGGCGCGGGCTGACGTCCCGGTCTACGTCGTCCCGCAGACGGTGATGAACGGCGTCGCCGGGTTCAACATTCATCGCGGCTGCCTGGCGGTGGGTGAACGCCCGGCCCCGAGGCCATGGACGGAGGTGATCGCGGGCGCGCGCGTCGTGGTCGTGCTCGAACGGATCGCCAACGCCGACAACGTCGGCGGCGTGTTCCGCAACGCGGCGGCGTTCGGCGCGGACGCCGTGCTGCTGGACCCGGCCTCCACCGATCCGCTGTACCGCAAGGCGATCCGCACCTCCATGGGCGCCGCGCTCGGCGTCTCGTTCGCGCGCGCGGAGCCGTGGCCGGACGTGCTCGCCGCGCTCGCGGACCGCGGCTTCACCACGCTGGCACTGACACCCGCGGCGTCGGCGCCCCCACTCGCGGCGGTCGCCGAGGCGGCGGCCGCGCAGCCGGTCGCGCTGGTGCTCGGCCACGAAGGCGAGGGCCTGACGGACGCGGCCACAGCGGCCTGTGCGCATCGCGCACGCATCCCGATCACCGCGGCGACCGACTCGCTGAATGTCGCCACGGCCACTGCGATCGCGCTGTATGAGGTGAGCCGCCGGATCGTATAATCGCCCGTCACTTCACCGGTGAGGAGGACAGATGACCAGGAGATTGTCGTTCGGTGTGCTGGTGGCGCTCGTCGCACTGGGCATTTCGACTCCCGCCCAGCAGTACCCACCCGGCTTCGTGGATCCCGCCCCCATTCTGGCGGCCGCCTCCAAGGCCATCGGTGAACAGAACCTGCGGTGCGTCACCTTCTCCGGCACGGGCTACAGCGGCCCGGTCGGCCAGACGTTCGAGAACGCGCCCAACATCGACTGGCCGCGCAGCGAGATGGCCAGCTACACGCGGACCATCAACTGGGACACCGGGACGAGCAAGGAGACGTTCGACCGCAAGCCCGGAAACAACCCCGCGTCCTGGAAGTACGGCCTCGGGTGGGTCGGCGGCACGCCCACGCAGAAGGAGCTCCGCCAGACACACATCGTCAACGGGCCGTACGCGTGGCACATGGACGGCAACGGCGCGCCGGTCGCCGTGCCGCCGGAGCTCGCGGAGGTCTACCAGCTCGACATCTGGCTGACGCCGCACGGGTTCCTGAAGGCGGCGCGAAAGCCGGGCGCCAACCCGCGCGCGATGTGGCGCTGGGAACAGCTCGAAAAGGGACGCGACGGCAACGTCGTCGCCCCCGAGAAAGTCCACGTCGTCGGGATCACCGTGCTCGGCAAGTACCGCGTCGACGCGACGATCAACAGCCAGAACATCATCACGCGCATCAAGACGACCGTGAACGAGCCGGTGCTCGGCGACTTCAACATCGAGCACGAGTCGACCAACTTCATCGACGCCGGCACCTCGAAGTGGCCGATCGCCTGGCACTCGCACCAGGGCTGGGACGACAACTGGCAGTTCAACTCCGAGAGCACCGGTCACAACGCGTACGGCGGCAAGTTTCCGATGGTCGAAGCCAACGCCTGCGGCGATCCCGTGCCCGTGCCCGAGGCCGTGAAGCAGGCCGCGCCGCCGAACTACGCGCGCGTGGACGTCGAGAAGCTGGCCAACGGGGTGTACCTGCTCGGCGGCGGTCCGGCGAACAGCTACATGGTGGAATTCCGCGACTTCGTCGCGGTGTTCGAGGCGCCGCTCAACGAGGAGCGCAGCCTGGGGGTCATCGAGGCGGTGGCGAAGCTGGCGCCGAACAAGCCGATCCGCTGGCTCATCACCTCGCACCCGCACTTCGATCACCTCGGCGGCATCAGGACCTACAACCACATTGGGGCGACTGTCGTCGCCCACTACATCAATCTCAAGTTCCTGAACCGGGATGTGCTCACCTACAGGCCGAGAACGGTCAAGCCCGACATCCTGTCGCTCTGGCCGCCGACGGAAGTGGCCGAGGGGTACAACTACGAGGCGACCCAGGAGAACTTCGTCATCACCGACAACAGCCGCATCCTGCGCGTGTACTACGTGCAGCCGCTGCGGCATGTCGCGGGCATGCTGATGGCGTACCTCCCGGCGGAGCGCATCGCGTTCGAGGCGGATCTCTTCGACACGCACGAGCCGCCGCGCGCGGCGCAGCTGCCGTCGATGCAGGGGAAGCCCGTGCCGTGGAGCACCTTCATGGAGGCGATGAAGGCGGTCCCGAAGACGGATTGAACCCGGTGGTGGACGTTGTCGGCGTCGGGGCGAACTCGGTCGACTACGTCTACCGCCTCCCGCAGTTCCCGCAGCCCGACAGCCCGTCGGCCAAGCTGCGGATTGCCGACCATCTCGTGACGTGCGGTGGCCAGACGGCCACCGCACTCTGCACCTGCGCGGCCATGGGGCTGCGCACCGCATACCTCGGCACCTTCGGCCACGATCCCAACGGCGAGCGGATCCGCGGTGAGCTCGCGGGCCGCGGCGTCGACGTCGCGCACGCCTCGATCCGCGACGCGGTGAATCCCTTTGCCGTCATCCTGCTCGACGAGCGGGGCGAGCGGGTGGTCCTCTGGCACCGCGGTTCAGGGCTCGCCCTGCGGCCCGGCGAGCTCGATGCACCGCTCGTCCGCAGCGCGCGCCTGCTGCACGTGGACGATGTCGACGAGGATGCGGCGATCGAGGCGGCGCGGATCGCGCGCGACGCGGGGCTGCCGGTGACGAGCGACATCGAGCACGTCACGGCGCGGACCGAGGAGCTCGTAGCCGCCGTGACCGTACCAATCCTCGCCGAGCGCGTGCCCGAGGCGCTCACGGGCGAGCGCGACGTGGAACGCGCGCTGCGCAAGCTCCGGAAGGTCCGGTCACAGGTCCGGTTGAAGCCGGACGCCACGTACGCAGAGGGGCTCGTCTCGGTCACGCTCGGACCGCGAGGCGCCATGCTGCTCGCCGGCGACCGGCTGCTTCACGAACCCGCGCACGAGGTGTCGGTGATCGATACGACCGGCGCGGGCGACATCTTCCGCGGTGCGTTCATCGTCGCGCTCCTGCGCGGCGACTCGCCCGAGCAGATCCTGCGCTTCGCCAACGCGGCCGCGGCCTTGAGCTGCACGCGCATCGGCGCCATCGCGAGCGTGCCGACGGTGGAAGACACGATGTCGCTCACACGGCTTTAGGCGTTGGGCGTTGGGCTTTGGGCTTTGGGCTTCGCCTAGAGCCAAAAACCCGGAGCCTGAAGCCTATTTCTTCAACAAAAGAAACCCGAGCGGCGGGACGATGAGCGAGAGCGAGTGCGGGAACCCGTGCGCCGGCTCCGGCTCAGCCATCACGCCGCCGGCGTTTCCGATGTTGCTGCCGCCGTACGTGGCGGCATCGCTGTTCAGGAGCTCGCGGTACCAACCGTCCTCGGGTACGCCGATCCGACGCTGTTCTCGTTGTCGTTGCAGTCGATCCAGCTGAACCCGGCGCCCTCGAAGTCGACCTCGTGCAGCGATCGCTCGCGCTGGTAGGCGTGGTTCAGGTCCTGCACCCACCGCCGCAGCCCGGCGTGCATCGGGTCGTCGACGAGGTGCCAGTCGAGGCTCTCGTCGTAGTTCCATTCGCGCCACTGCCCGAACTCGGCGCCCATGAACATCAGCTTCTTGCCCGGGTGGCCGAACATGTAGCCGTAGAGCGCCCGCAGCGTCGCGTGCTTCTGCCACACGTCGCCCGGCATCTTGTCGAGCATCGCCCGTTTGCCGTGGACGACTTCGTCGTGCGAGAACGGCAGGATGAAGTTCTCGGTGAACGCGTACAGCATCGAGAACGTGATCTTGTTGTGGTGCCAGCGGCGGTGGACCGGAGCCCCCCTGACGTACTCGAGCATGTCGTGCATCCAGCCCATGTTCCACTTGTAGCTGAATCCGAGGCCGCCGAGATACACGGGACGGCTCACGGCGGGCCACGCGGTCGACTCCTCCGCAATCGTGATCGTCCCCGGCACGCGCCCGTGCGTCACAGTGTTCAGCTGCTGCAGGAACGCCACCGCCTCGAGGTGCTCGCGGCCGCCGAACCGGTTCGGGATCCACTCCCCCTCGCGGCGCGAGTAATCGAGGTACAGCATCGAGGCCACCGCGTCGACGCGCAGCCCGTCGATGTGAAACTCCTCGAGCCAGCAGATCGCGCTGCTCAGCAGGAAGCTGCGCACCTCGTTGCGCCCGTAATTGAAGACGAGCGTGCCCCACTCCCGGTGCTCGCCCTGACGCGGATCCGCGTGCTCGTAGAGCGAGGTGCCGTCGAACTCCGCCAGGCCGTGGCGATCCTTCGGGAAGTGGCCGGGCACCCAGTCGAGAATCACGCCGATCTCGTGCCGGTGGCACTCGTCGACGAAATACCGGAAGTCGTTCGGCGTCCCAAAGCGGCTCGTGGGCGCGAAGAAGCCGATCACCTGGTAGCCCCACGATCCGGCAAACGGGTGCTCCAGCACCGGCATCAGCTCGACGTGCGTGTACCCCATCTCGCGCAGATACGGGACGAGCGTGGCGGCCAGCTCGCGATACGTGAGGGGCCGGTTGCCCTCCTCCGGCACGCGCCGCCACGACCCGAGGTGCACCTCGTAGATCGACATCGGGCGGTCGTGCCACGTGCCGTACGCCTCGCGGTCGCGCATCCAGTCGCCGTCGCGCCACTGGTATCCACCGCCGGTCCAGATCACCGACGCCGAGTTCGGCGGCACCTCGAAGGCCGTCGCGTACGGATCCGCCTTCTGCAGCAGGTGGCCCGCCGGCGTGCGTACCTCGTACTTGTAGCAGGCGCCATCGGGCAGATCGGGGATGAAGATCTCCCACACGCCCGACGGAATTCGGTTCCGCATCGGATGCGCGCGGTGGTCCCAGCGATTGAAATCGCCGATCACGCTCACGCGCTGCGCGTTCGGCGCCCACACGGCGAAGTGGACGCCCGACACACCGTCGATGGTCATCCGGTGGGATCCCAGCCGCTCCCACGCGCGATAGTGGGTGCCCTCCCCGAAGAGGTGCAGGTCGAACTCGCTGAGGACGGGGCCGAACCGGTACGGGTCGGCGACATCACGCGTGGCGCCGCCCTCGTGGACACGGAACCAATAGGCCAGTCGTTCGGATTGTTCGGATCGGTCCAGGGGGACCTGGGCCTCGAACAGCCCCTCAGGACGACGCCGCTCCATGCCGATCACGCGATCGTGCATCACGAGCTGCACGTCGGAGGCGGCCGGCCGCATGGTCCGGACGACGAGCGCCGGACGGCCGTCCACGGTGACCGGGTGGGCACCCAGCACGGCGAACGGATCGGCGTGGGTACCGCCCGCGATCGCGTCGAGCGCGTCGTCGACCGTCGAGTGCGCGCTGACACTCATCATCCGCATGATATCCTGTAGCACCCACAACGCCATCCCAGCAGACAAAGGAGCCGCGGTGCCCGGCCTGTACGCGCAGTTCGAGACCAGTGAGGGAACCTTCGTCGTCCGCCTCTTCGACCAGGAGGCGCCGCGAACGGTCGAGAACTTCGTCGGCCTGGCGGAAGGGACCAAGGAGTGGCGGGATCCCCGGACCAATGAGTTCGTCAAGCGGCCCTACTACAACGGCCTCATCTTTCACCGCGTGATCGACGGCTTCATGATCCAGAGCGGCGACCCGCTCGGCGAGGGCATCGGCGGGCCGGGCTATACGTTCGCGGATGAGTTCCACGCCACGCTGCGCCACGACAAGCCCGGCATTCTCTCGATGGCCAATCGCGGACCCAATACGAACGGCGGGCAGTTCTTCATTACGCTCGCGCCGACGCCGCACCTCGACGACCGCCACTCCGTCTTTGGCGAAGTCGTGTCGGGAATGGACGTGGTTCAGAAGATCGGCAGTACGCCGACCAACGAGCACGACCGTCCCCTGAATCCCATCGTCATTCACACCGTCACCATCCAGCGACGGTAGCTCGACTGTGGCGCTGGCACGCGCCGTGAACCCCGGGACACCCACCGGGGGCAGTCTCATGATTCCGTTTACCGAGCCACCTCGACCTTCCGAACCGCCCCGACGCGGCGCCGTCCTCGTCGTCGAGGATCGCGACGACGTGCGGCAGGGCATGGCTCAGCTGCTCGAGCTCCACGGCTTTTTCGTCGCCGACGCACGCGACGGGGAAGAGGCGATCCGCCAGCTGCGCCCCGAACCGGGCGGCGTCGCGCTCATCCTGCTCGACCTGCTGCTGTCCGGATGCATGAGCGGGAAGGACTTCCGCCTGCGCCAGCTCGCCGACCCGGCGCTCGCGTGCATTCCCACGGTCGTCGTGACCGGCGTCAGCGTCGATCCGGAGGACCGCGCCGCGCTCCGCGCCGACGGCTGGCTCGAGAAGCCGTTCCGCTGCGATGACCTGCTGGAAGTGGTGAAGCGATATGTCGTCTGCGAGGGCAGTCCGCTGCAGGCGGAGCCGTAGGGCGAACGAGGCGCCGCCCTACGGCTTCAGCTTCTGAATCGCCTCGCCGAGCGTGAGCGGATTCGCTCCCGTCATTTCGGCTTTCAGATCCGCGAAATCGAGATCGAGATTCTTCGAGGCCTGCAGCGCCGCGACGAACTGCCCCTGATTGCGAAACCCCTCGGAGGCCTCCTCGAGCGTCATGCCGGGCGGCAGCATCGCCTTCACGCGCGCTTCGAGCTTTGGATCCTTCGCGATGTTGGCGGCGATCGATCGATCGGGCTTCGGTGCCTGCGCGGGCCGATCGGCGCGCGGACCTGGCGCCGCGCCGCGGACTGCCGGCGCCGGGGCACGCCCCGCACCGCGGCCCGCACCGCGCTGGGCCGCATCGACAGAAACAGCGCAGGCGCAGACGACGGCGACGATCATCAACAGGTGAGATGGGTTCATGGCTCCTCCCTGACGGCAGAGTTCTCAAGAAATGTGCCGGGGCGTTTCCGCGACAACGGCCGTGTCGGCTGTTGCGGAACCGTTCGGGGCCGGAAGAAATTGCACGATCGGCCAGCCGTCCCGAACGACGCGCCGGTCTAAATCGTTCATCTCCCGTGATTTCGTCCCCCCGTTCCAGTTGGCACGAGTTGTGACGTACCGCCTCGCGGGAGGACGTATGCGTTCGAGCATGATGTCTGCGTTCGCACTTGCGATCACGATGGTGGCGTGCGGCGGCGACTCGGCGACGGGTCCGACCGGATCGGCAAATCTGACAGTTCTGCTCAAGGACACGCCGTTTTCCGACGCCAGGTCGCTCCTCGTGACGTTTTCGGAGGTGAGCGTCCA
>JACPCS010000108.1 GCA_016184455.1 Acidobacteriota bacterium | reverse complement strand
TCGGAGATCGGCGCGTCGTCGAGCAGGGCGCGCTGTGTCGTGACGTATTTTTCGAGGCGCACCTTGAAATCGGCCAGAACGGCCGAGTCCGGATTCTCAGGCGACGCGGTCGCCTTTTGAACCGGCGTGATCGGCTCGGGGATCGGCGAACGGTCGAGCATGCCGCACCCGACACTGCCGAGCAGCAGAGCCGCGAAAACGAGCGCCCGGATCGGTCCCTTCATACGAGGCTCCATGAGTGTGTTGTGCTGCCGCGTCGATGGGATGTCAGTCCACGATCCGTGCCGGATTCCGATCAGCGTACGGCTGGGGTCGGCCCCAGCTCGAACAGACGGGGTGCGGCGGGCACACCCGCCGTTAAAACAATGGTGAGGCCAGCTTCCGGTCGAGCCGCGCGACGCGGTGGTGGACGGCCGCGGCGTGCACGGCGGACGCAGTGTACTGAAGCGATTCGAGCGCGAGGTGGCGCGCGGCCGGCAAGTCGCGCAGGCGGTGCTCGCAGTGGACGGCGAGCGCCTCTCGTGCCTCGCGCGCCAGGCGGACCGGGCACCCGGGCACGTCGAGCAGCCGCCGCCACGTGTCGGCCGCGTCGTCGTACTGTCTGGCGCGCCGGCAGAGGACCGCGTATCCCCACAACGCTTCGCGCGAAGCAGCACCGCGCGTCGGAGAGGCGCCCGCCGCGCTGATACAGACGCCCGAGGCCCACCGCTTCTCGCGCCGTCAGGGCCGCCTCCGGTCCCCGATCGAGCAGCTGCGCGAGACGGCCGGTCAGCAGGGCCAGCGACAGCAGATCGAGGCGGTTGTGCTCGAGCACCGCCGCCAGCGGCTGCGGATCGCCGGAGCGCACGTAGTGGAAATAGCGCGACGGGATCTCGAAACCGGGCACGTCGTCCTCGCGCACGTGCCCGAGCACCGCGGCCTCGATCGCCGTGAGACGACAACTCCCCGCCGGGTCCGCCGCCGATGGAGATCCCGCGTCGGCGGAACCCGGCCTACGCCACAGCTGCCGCGCGGGATGCAGCATATCGACGTGCGGCATGCCCTCGAACGGCGTCGCGATCCGGTGCAGCACACATCGTGTATCGATGACCGGCACGTCGAACGTCTTGCCGTTGTACGTCGCGATCGCGGCCGCGCTTCCGGCCGCTTCCCCCGTCGCCTCGAGCAGCCCACGCTCGGCGGCATAGCCGGTCAGCAGGAACTGCCGGACGCGAAACGCCGCCCCGTCGAACCAGCCGCACCCGACGAGAAACGCGTACGTGCCGGCACCGCCCGAGAGGCCCGTCGTCTCGAGATCAACGAACAGCACGCGCCGGCCTTCACGCGCGTGTGCGCTCTCGCGCGAGGCAACGCCGGCCAACCTCGGGTCGAGCAGCCCGAGCGCAGGCCATGCGCCGCCCTCGTCCGGCGCAACATCGGCCACCGCGACGCGACCGTGCCGGTGCCCGGGAGGATAGCGACGGTCGACGACGAGATACCGGTGCCCCTGCCAGTCGCGCCATTCACCGCCCAGGAGGTCGGCGACAGCGCGTATATTCGCCGGGGCTGCCGACGATCGATCGTGCTCGTCGGCCAGACCCGGCCGACGTACGTAGGGCGGGTCCGACGAGCAGGAGCTGTCATGCGCAGGCGACCCGCCGGAGCGCACGACGCTGCGGAGTCGCTCCGTCAGATTCATGCGACGTCGAGGGCCACAGGCGCGGCCATCGCGAGCTGATCGAGAATCCGCAATGCGACGGTCTTGGCGAGCGGCCCTGTGTTCCCCAGCGGCCCCACGCACGTGGGGCATCCGTGCTCGCACTCGCAGCCGGCTATCAGATCGCGCGTGCGCGCGAGGAGCGCGCCCTGCATGGCACACAGGGGCTCGCTGAAGCCGATCCCGCCGGGATAGTTGTCGTACACGAAGACCCGCGGTTCTGCATTGTCGTCGGCATCGTCGATCGAAATGCCGATGTCCTGGCGGTCGCACATCAGCAGCAGCTGCGCGACCTGGCGCATGGCGAATGCCAGCCCGACGACCCCGTCGCGCCGATCGTCGGAGGCATACGGTAGCGCCGCCATGACCTCCACGGGAATCGTCAGCCAGTACGCCGTCGTGTGCATCTGCTGCTCGGGGAGATCGAGCTCGCCCGAGCCGACGTTCTCGTTGGTGTAGAACTTGATCTTCTTGAAGCCGACGACGCGCGACGAGACGTGGACTTCGCCGTGTGCGTGCAGACCCGCGGCAAACGGCTCGAGCACCTTCACCTTCGTGTAGGTGATCGCATCCGTGTAGTAGTCGCAGTCGATTTCGCGCACGTACGCCTTGCGTCCGTCGAAATCGAGCCGCTCGACCTGATAGAGGGCGCCCTCCACCATGTAGATCGCCTTCTCGTGCAGCGTCGCCGGACCGCTCGTGAAGCTCGTCTCGCCGATGACATCCGCGCCGCGCGTCGTGTCGACGACAACGAAGTTGTCCGACGACACGGACCGGAGGCTGACCGCGTCGGCCGGATACGACTCGCTCGTCCACTGCCACTCCCACCCCGCCGCGTCGGACGCGGCGGGGGCCCCGGGCTGAGCGGCATCCTGATCGGCCGCCCCACCCTCGACGCGATGCACGATGCCGCTCTCGGCCAGCACCTGCAGGATTTCCTGCACGTCGTGCCGTCCGTACTGCTCCGCCGCCGTGAACGGCAGCTCGAAGGCGGCGCACTTCACGTGGTCGACGAGGATGTGCAGGTTGTCGGCATTGACGAGCGCGTGCTCGGGCGAGGCGTCGAAGAAGTACGACGGGTGCCGGACGACGAACTGGTCGATCGGCGCGCTGCTCGCCACGAGCACCGCTGCCGAACGGCCGCTCCGCCGTCCCGCGCGTCCCGCGCGCTGCCAGGTGGCGGCAATCGTGCCGGGGTAGCCCGCCATCACGCAGACGTCGAGCGCGCCGATGTCGATTCCCAGCTCCAAGGCGTTGGTGGAGACGACGGCCAGCACGCGGCCTTCGCGCAGCCCCTTCTCCACTTCGCGCCGGCGTCCCGGCAGATAGCCTCCGCGGTACCCGCGGATCCGCTCGCGCGTCCCGGGCGGCCCGTCGAAGTCGTCCTTCAGATACGTCGTCAGGATCTCCGTCGTCAGCCGGCTCTGCGCAAAGACGATGAGCTGCAGGCCGCGCCTGAGGAACTCGCCGGTGATGCGGCGCGTCTCGGCCAGATAGGAGCGCCTGATTCCGAGCTGCCGGTTGACGACGGGCGGGTTCACGAACAGAAAAGCCTTCTCACCGCGCGGCGCGCCATTCTCCGACACGAGCTCGAATGGCTGCTCCACGAGCGCCTCGGCCAGCTCGCGCGGATTGGCAATCGTGGCCGACGAGCAGATGAACGTGGGCGCAGACCCGTAATGCCGGCAGATGCGACGCAGCCGGCGGAGCACGTTGGCCAGATGGCTGCCGAAGACGCCTCGGTACGCGTGCAGCTCGTCGATGACGACGTAGCGGAGGTTCTCGAAGAGCTTGGCCCAGCGCGGGTGATGCGGCAGCACGCCCGAGTGGAGCATGTCGGGATTGCTGAGCACCACGTGCGCGCGGTTGCGAATCGCCTTGCGCGCGTCCTGCGGCGTGTCGCCGTCATAGGTGAAGACGCCCACAGGCGGCGCATCGACGGCAGCGAGCCGTTCCGTCAGCTCGTGGAGCTCGGCGAGCTGGTCCTGCGCCAGCGCCTTCGTCGGAAACAGATACAGCGCACGCGCGGCCGGATCCCGCAGGATGGTGCTCAGAACCGGCGCGTTGTAGCAGAGCGTCTTCCCCGACGCGGTCGGCGTCGTGATCACGACGTGCCGCCCCTCGAGCACGTGCGTAATGGCCGCAGCCTGGTGCGTGTAGAGCTGCTCGATGCCGCGACCGCGGAGCACGTCGATGAGCCGCCCATCGACGCCTGCCGGAAACGGCGCGTACTGGGCAGCCCGGGCCGGCAGCACCCGCACGGCCGTGACCCAGCCATCCGGCGAATCCTGGAAGTCCTGGCGGCCTGCGGTGAGGCGATCCAAGGCCGTCTGCAGGGCCATGTCGTGCGCTGGATCGGTCCGCCTCGCCGGCAGCATCGCCCCGATATTAAACGTAAGAAAGGCGAAGGTCCATCGGAAAGTGGGCGCCTACTGCCTACTCGCCCGTCTCGATGAGCTGCTTGAACCGGCGCAGGTCCTCGCGAACCTGCAGATTCGGCTCCTCGCCGAACAGCCACGCCACGGCCGCGCCCAGCCGCCCCGCCGGCGGGTTGTACTGCAGGTGGATCCGCACTTCGGTGCCGCGCGGCAACTCCCGGAAGTTCACCGATCCGGCCGTCGACACCATCGACCCCTCGAGCGACTGCCACCCGATCAGCTTGTTGTCGATCTCGTTGATGATGCGTGCGTCCCATTCGACGCGCATGCCCGCCGGCCCCTTCGCCACCCAGTGCGTGATGCCGCCCTCGCGCTCGGCGACCAGGTCGAGGTGCCTCATGAACGAGGGGAGGTTCTCGAAATTGCGCCAGAATCGAAACAGGTCGGTCACCGGGCGGTTCACGGTGACCGCCTCTTCGACGTGAATGCCCGCAGGCCCGCCGAGCTGCTGCCGCGTATCGGAACCGTGGTCCGCGATGACGCCCGTGCCGTGGCCGTTTGCCCGCTGGGGCTGTCGCCGCGTCAACGCGTACGCCGTCACCGCCCCGGCCGCCACGACCGGCAGCCACGTCGCCCACTTCACCGTTGTCTGTGCCACGACGGCCTCCTTCTCAGTAGCTAGGTAGCTACCCAGCTACTCAGCTACCCTAGGTCGCCCATGCAAACGGGCGCGCAGCACGACACGGCTCAGCTCGCGCGGCGTCTCGGCTTCTGGAGCGCGGTCGGCATCGTCATCGGCGTGACGATCGGGTCGGGCATCTTCCGAACCCCGGCGGTCATCGCCGGTCGCGTTCCCGATCCGATGCTGATGCTCGCGGTCTGGCTGCTCGGCGGCGTGATTTCGCTGTGTGGCGCGCTCTCCGTTGCCGAGCTCGCTGCCGCGCTGCCGCAGACCGGCGGCTGGTACATCTACCTGCGGGAGAGCTGGGGACGCCTGGCGGGGTTCCTGTTCGGCTGGGCGGAGCTCGTGCTCATTCGCGCCTCCGCGACGGGCGCGATCAGCACTGTCTTCAGCGAGTATTTCCTCCGATCGCTCGGCTACGATCCGTCCGCGTACGAACGGGCGACGGATTACGTCGCAGCGCTGACGATCGTCGCAGCGGCCGCGGTGAACATTCGCGGTGTCCAGCTTGGGGCGGCGGTCGCCGGCGCCTCGACGCTGGCCAAGTTCTCGGCGCTTGCCGCGCTGGTGGTCCTGTCGGCCGCGCTCGGCGCGGGCGCCGGGGCGTCGGGCGCGCACTTCACGGCCGCCGCCGGTTCGGTCGACGCGGGGCTGTTCGGCCTCGCGCTCATTTCGGTGCTCTGGGCCTATGACGGATTCGCCGACGTCTCATTCGCCGCAGGAGAGGTGACCCGACCCGGCCGCAACCTCCCCCGCGCCATCATCGCGGGCACGCTCGCGATTGCCGCCCTCTATCTCGCCGCCAATGCCGCGTATCTCTACGTGAGCCCGATCGAGCAGGTCGCGACATCGCCGCTCGTCGCGGCCGACACGATGCAGGCGATCTTCGGTCCCGGCGGCGTGGCGCTCGTCTCTGTGGTCGTCGCAATCTCCACGTTTGGCGCGCTGATGTCGGTCATGCTGACGGCGCCGCGCGTGTTCTTCGCGATGGCCGCCGATGGATTGTTCTTCCGGCGCGTGGCAGCCGTGCACCCGCGCTACGGCACGCCGTATGTCGCCATCGCGCTCGCAGCCGCGCTCGGCGTCGTGTTCGTGCTCACGCGCACGTTCGAGCAGCTGGCCGACACGTTCGTGCTGTCGATCTGGCCGTTCTACGGGCTGGCGATCGCCGGTCTGTACCGGCTGCGGCGGACGCGGCCCGAGCTGCCGCGTCCGTTCAGCGTGCCCGGCTATCCGCTGCTGCCGGGGATCTTCGTCGCGGCGGTGGTCTACCTGGTCGCGAACGCGCTCGTCAGCGATCCCGTGTGGACGGGGCTGACGTTCCTGATCATCCTGGCCGGCGTACCGGTGTATTACGCGGCGTTTCGGTCGGTGCGGTCTCCCTAACGATGGTCAGTGCGATCCCGAACCTCGCCGGTGCGACCCCGAACCTGGTCGGTGCCAGCCCGCTCACGCCTGTCGGTGCAATTCCACTGTGCAGTGCGACATGGACGACCAGCACACCGATGGCAAGCAGCAGCACGCCCCATGAAAAGTTCAGTGCGAGCAGCGCCCACGCGAGTTGCGCGGGAAGGTCTCCGAAGTCAAATCCGGCCCATTCATACTGCAGCCCGAAATGGGCCAAGGCCATTCCGCACTCGAGGATGCCAGCTGTTGCCAAGAAGATCAGCCACAGTCTCTGATTTCGCACGAGGATTCCTCTGAGAATCGATCAGCGCGATTCGCACCGACTTGCCTCAGCCGGATCGCACTGACCAGCGTCAGTGGGATCGCACCGACAAAGCGTCAGCGGGATCGCACCGATGATCGTCAGGATCGCACGTGTTGTTATCGCCTTTGCCGCTTGTGCTCGTGAATCCCGGTGATGCCCGCGGCCTTGTCCTTCCGGCCCACCTCGAGGATCGGCGCGACCGCCCGCTCTCCTTCCAGCCGCGAGTCTTCGAAGATCTCGTAGTTCTTCTCGGACCTGCGGTTGACGCGGAACGCGATCTTCCACGGCCGCGTGAAGGCCTTCGGGTCGTCGAGCGTCGCTTCGTAGTCGATCCGGCCGGGACCGGCCAGCGTCCAGCGCTCGACGACGTGCAGCGCATCGCTGTGGATGCTGCCGTGCGAGTCGAGCCACGTCTCCTCGTTGAAGTTCGTGACATCGACGACGAGCGTGTTGCCCTCCCAGCGGCCGCGTGAGTCGCCCATGAACAACTTCAGCGACTGCGGTGCGTGCGGCCGTCCGTCGAGCGGGATGTAGCGATACGCGTGGTTCGACTCGTACAGAATCAGCACCGCGCCGGGCATCTGGAGGATCTGCATGCCGCCAGGGACGTAGCCGTTGCGCGGCACGCCGTCGAGCAGCGTGCGCACGTGCGGATCGACCTGCTCGACCTCGGTCGGCGTGAAAATGTCGCGCAGCAGCTGCTGGCGTCGCGCGGCCATCTCCGGCCGGTACGGGATCCGGTTGTCGGGCGGCGCGACGATGACGACCGGGTTCTCTTCGCCGATGCGTCCCTGGATGACGTCCGCGTCAGGGTCGCGGCCGTCCTCGACGCTGTGCGCGGCGCCGACGGCATCGCTGATCCACTGCCCCTGCATGTCTGGCTGGCCGTCGGGCAGGCGCGGCAGGCTCCAGCGGCCCGCCTGGCCGGCCACGGCGACCGATCCGAGCGACACGGCGACCGCCACGGCTGCCAGCGTCCGACCGAGGATGCAACGAGTCATCGGAAGCCTCCCTGGTCCGGCTGCCCTTCGACTTCGCTCAGGGCACCCCGAGCAACATCGAGGGGTGAAGCCGGACGCTACGGTACCGTGTGGGATCAGCGCCGCTCGGCGGGACCCTCGCGGAAGGCCTCGTCGAACGCGGCGCACTCGTACTCGAGGATTTGCATGTTCCGGTCGATCCGGCGATAGAGTGGCATGCTCATCTTCCAGGGACGCGTGAAGACCTTCGGATCCTCGACCGTCACCTCGTACATGAGGTGATCGCGATCGATCGGCGTGTAGCGCTCGATGACGTGCAGCTGCTCGCTGTGGTGGTTGCCCGCCTTGTCGAACCACGTCTGGTCGTTGAAGTGCACCACGTCGATGACGAGCGTGTCGCCGTCCCAGCGGCCGCGGGAGTCGCCCATCCACCATTCGATCGGTCCCTTCGGATGCGGCGAGTTCATGAAGACATTGCGGACGGCGTGCGCGTACTCGTACAGAATCGTGACTTGCCCGGGCGTCTGCACGATCTGGAACGGAAACCCCATGTAGGTCGCGCGCGGCACGCCCGGCAGCCAGCACTTGTTCACCGGATCCAGCTTCGTCCGATTGGCGTCGTTCTCGCGCTGTTTCGCGGCGGCGGCAGGCGTGTACGGGATCTCGTTCCCCTCCACGACGCCGAGACCGGCCGGCATGCCGGGTTCGGCATGATGCGGCAGGATGTTGGCCCCTGCCGAGTTGATCGCGTGCCAGACACCCGACAGATCGGGCCGGCCATCCGGCGTGCGCGGCATCGGCTGGGCCGCCGCGGGAGCTGCCGCCAGCGCCACCAGCGCGGCCGTGACCACGAGTGCGCGTGTCATGGCGATCCTCACTGTTCGTTGTGGGAGTGCATCCGCACCGTGCCGCTCTTCCTCGCCAGCCGCCCGGCAGAGAGCCGGTTCCGCACGCTGACGCCTTCCCAGCACGCCTCCTCGAGGAACTCGTAGCTCTTCTCCGGCAGCCGGACGATCTCGTACGCGATCTTCCACGGCTGCGTGAACACCTTGGGATCTTCGATCGTCGCCTCGTAGTCGATGCGGCCCGCGTCGACGACCGTCCACCGCTCGACCACGCGCAGCGCGTCGGTGTAGAACGTGCCGTGCGAGTCGATCCACGGCTGCCTGTTGTAGCCGACCGGATCGAAGCGGAAGTTGGTCGTTTCGACGACGAGCGTGTGGCCCTCCCAGCGGCCGCGGGCGTCGCCCTGCCACAGCGCGGCCCCTTTCGGGACGTGCGGGCGGCCGTCGACGGGAACCACTCGATAGGCGTGTACCCACTCGTAGAGGATCACGACCTGGCCCGGCGTCTGGAGGATCTGCATCGGGCCGCGAAGGTTGCTGCGCGGCACGCCCTGCAGCGAGCACCGGTCCTCCGGCTCGATGTGCTGCAGCTCGGTCGGAGCGTCGAGGTTGATCAGATGCTCGCGGCGCTTGGCCTCGGCCCACGGCTGGAACGGGATGCGGCCGTCCTTCGGCTCGATGATGATCTGCTGCCGCAGGCCGATGTTGTTCGCCGCGCGGTTCTGCATCCGGTTGTGCTCGGGTTCGCAGCAGCCTTCTTCGAGGCTGTGACCCGCGTTGTTCGCGCCCGGACCCGCCTCCCAGTGGCCCTGAATGTCCGGCTGGCCGTCGGCAGTCCGCGGTCCGCTCCAGCTCTGCCCGCGAGCCGGGGCCGTCCAAGCGAGAAGGGCAAGTGCCGCGAGCCCAAGCCCCACGTACGACGATCGCCAGCTCATGTCTCCCCTCCGCTCACCGTCCCGGCCGCTTCAGCAGCTCCAGGTTCCGGTCGTTGCCCTCGACGCACGCTTCCTCGTAGAGCTCGGAGCCGTACTCCTTGTTGCGATTGAAGTGAATCGCGAACGTCCAGGGCCGCGTGTAGACCTTCGGATCGGTGATGACGGCCCGGTACTCAACCCTGTCGGGGCCGACGGGCGTGAAGCGCTCGGTGATGCGCAAGGCATCGCTGTGGAAGCTCGCCATGACGTCGAACCACGTCTGGTCGTTGTTGTTGGTGACGTCGACGACCAGCGTGTTCCCTTCCCAGCGTCCGCGCGAATCGCCCACCCACAGTTTGATGGTCTCCGGAATATGCGGACTGCCGTCGACGGGAATCACCCGGTACGTGTGATGCGCCATGTTGAAGATCACCACATGGCCCGGCGGCTGGAAGATCTCGAACTCACGATTGTTGACGTGGCGCGGCACACCCTGCGGCCAGCACTGCGCATTGGGATCAACGAGCTCCGGCGTCGGGTCGCCGTGGAGCTGGTAGATCGGCTTCCTCTTTTCCGCCGCCCACGGCTGGTACGGGATCTTTCCATCCGGCGGATCGACGATCAGACTCTTGCCCCTCAGAGACGGATTGGGCGTGAAGTTCTGATAGAGCGACTGGTACTCCAGATCTTCGATGTTGTAGAACGTGCCGACGGGGTTGTAGATGCCCTGGATGTCGGGCTGGCCGTCGGGCGTTCGTGGCGGCGCGTAAGACGCGGCGGGTGCCTGCTGGCGTGCATCGACCGCGGCGCCAGTCATCAGGCACGCCAGAGCCACAACGGGCAGCACCAGTCGGCAGCGAGATGTCATGGCGTCATTCCGGGGGTCTGTACCACGTGCGCTCGAGACCGAACGCGTAGCACTCATAGTCGAGCACGCGGATGCCCTTTTCCATGCGGCGGTACAGGGAAAAGCTGATCTTCCATGGTCGTGTGAACACCTTTGGATCTTCGACTGTCGCCTCGTATTGGATGTGGTTGGGACCGATCGGCGTATACCGCTCGATCACGTGCAGCTCTTCGCTGTGAAAGTTGCCCGTCCGATCGAACCACGTCCGGTTCGTGAAGTGGACGACATCGACGACGAGCGTATCGCCCTCCCATCGCCCGCGCGAGTCGCCCATCCACCACTCGATCGGTCCTTCGGGGTGCGGCGTGTTCATGAACACGCGCCGCACCGCGTGGACGTACTCGAACACCATCGCGATGTGGCCGGGAGTCTGAAAGATCTGAAACGGGAACGGCATGTACATGATCCGCGGGACGCCCGGGAGGAAGCACTTCGCTTCGGGATCGGCCTTGGCGCGACTGGCGAAGTTCTCCCGCTGCTGGGCGGCGGCCCACGGGTGGTACGGAATCTCGTTCCCCTCGACCACGCCGAGGCCTGCTGGGACGCCCGATTCGGCCGCGTGCGGCAGCAGGTTCCAGTTCGCCGTGGTCGCCGCCTGCCAGACGCCCGAGAGGTCCGGCTTGCCGTCGGGGGTGCGCGACAGCGCAGGGCCCTGGCCCGTGGCAGGCGTGGACGGCACCGCGATGGCCGCCACGACCATCAGCACGAACACAGTCCGTCTGGTCACGACGCGCTGACGCTACCACTCCGAACCGGCCGCGTCAACGATACGATGGCGCGATACGATACACCTCGAGAGGACAGCGATGATGACGACTCGCGGAGCACACGGCCTGACCCGGCGCGACGCGCTCGGACGATTGACGCTCGGGTTCGGCGCCGCCTCAATCCTCAATCTGGATGCGGTCGCGCAGCGCCGGAACGGCAACACCACCGGCCGGCGCCGACCCGTGCAGACGGTGACCGGTGGCATCGACCCCGCCAGGCTGGGCTTCACGCTGTCGCACGAGCACATCTGCGCCGCATCGGCGGGCCTGTGGCAGGCATGGCCGGAGCTCTTTGGCGGCCGCGCGGCGTTCATCAGGACGGCTGTCGACCAGCTGCGCCAGGCGAAGGACGAGGGCGTCGACACGATCATCGACGTCACGACCGTCGATCTCGGCCGCGACATCCGGCTGCTCGGGGAAGTGGCGCGCAAGTCCGGGATGCAGATCATCGCCGCAACCGGCCACTGGCTGGATCCATCGCGCTCGATGACCGCGCGGACCGTCGAAGAGCTCGCCGAGTTCTTCGTCCGCGAAATCGAGCGTGGCATCGAAGGCACGGACATCCGCGCGGGCATCATCAAGGTGGCCACCGGCGGCACGATCGACCCGTTCGCCGAAAAGGCGCTGCGCGCCGCCGCACGCGCGAGCAAGGCGACCGGTGTTCCCATCACAACGCACGCGCCAGGCGCCGACCGCGCGGGCGACACACAGGCGGCCATCTTCGAGAGCGAGGGGCTCGCCCCCGCGACGGTCTGCATCGGCCACACCGACAACAGTCCCGCCGACTATCAGGCTGGACTCGTCACACGCGGGTACTACCTCGGCATGGACCAGCTCCCGCGCGGTGGCCCGGCACCGCCCGGCACGCCGCTTCAGGCGCCGAACGCGCTGACGTGGGAACAGCGGTACGCGCAGATCAAGACGCTGGTGGACGCTGGCTTCGCACCACGGCTCATGCTGGGCAACGACCACTCGATCGCGATGTCGCTGCAGCCAACGGCTGCCGACCGTCTGCGGCTGGCGCAGAATCCCGACGGCGTGCTCTTCGTCAGCCGCAAGGCCCTCCCGGCGCTTCGCAAGGCGGGCGTGTCGGAGGAGGCAATCAGGACGATGACCGTGGAGGCGCCGCGCCGGTTCTTCGAGGGCTAGAGGCTAGAAGGATCGGCTCTGGCAGCCGTCGATGACGATGGAGGTGCCGCTGATCCAGCTCGCGCGCGCGGAACAGAGGAACGCCACGACGCCGCCGACCTCCTCGGGCGTGCCGAAGCGGCCGAACGGCAGCTCGCGCCGGACGAACTCGGCGATGCCGGCCGGATCGGCCTGCTGACGACGCCACCACGAGCCCCCCTCGAACAGAATCGAGCCCGGCGACACGCTGTTCACACGGATGTTGAGCGGTGCGAGCTGCTGCGCGAGCGATTTCGCCAGGCTGATCTCCGCGGCCTTCACCGCGTTGTACGTCATGCGCCCGCCCGCCTCACGGCCGAAGATCGACGCGATGATGACGATCACGCCGCCGCCGCGGCGTTCCATGTGCGGCACGGCGAGCCGTGAGGCGCGCACGGCGGGCATGAGCGTCTGATCGAACGCTTCCTGCCAGTGCTCGTCGGTCGCCTCGAGCAGGCCGCCGCCGCCGCCGAGTCCCACGTTATTGACGAGGACATCGAGGCCACCAAACGTCTCGACGGTGCGATCGATCACCCGCTGCACACCGTCGGGCCGGCTCACGTCGGCGGCGACGGCGAGGACACGGGACTTCCCGCCGCCCGCCGCCTCCACTTCGCCCGCAGCGTCGCGGAGGCGCGCGTCGCCGCGCGCGCAGAGGCAGAGATGGCAGCCTTCGGCGGCCAACGACTTCGCACTCGCAAGGCCGAGTCCGCGGCTCGAGCCGGTCACGATGGCAACTTTGCCGGAGAGGCCGAGATCCATGCGGGGATGGTAGCTGGGTCGCTGGGTCGCTGGGTAGCTGGGTTGCTCGGTAGCCGGGTTGGGAGGTCTATCGAGCTACCGAGCTACCGTGAGATCGCTGCCGTCGAAGCCCGGCAGCGCCGGCGCGACGACGCGCCAGCCGGGAAGCCCGCTCCGGTCGGATCGCCCCGCTGCAGGAATCCGGGCAGCTGTCTACCAGTCTTCCTTCTCGAAAGGAATGTGATGGGTGTCGGCGACGTACTTGATGTCCTCCATGGAGGCAGGGTTGCCGCAGGTGAGCACCACGGTGCGGGAAGGGTCGACTCGCCGCCGGAGCTCCTCTCGCGAGACGTGATCGGGCAACGCCGGTGTCACGACTCGCGCGAGTGCCTCCCGGGCGCGTGCGGTGTCCTCGCCTCTGGCTCGCCCCGCCTGCAGGTCGTCCTCTTCTTTCAGGGGCATGCTGAAAATGTGACGGAGCAGGTTGTTGGCGCGCCCGCGACCGAGCCGGGGGTCCTGGAGGTCGCGCGCCGCGGGCCGGCTCACCGACGCGACATAGCGGAAATCGCACGCCTGGGACGCCTCGATGTCGAGCAGTTCCCGATGGTACGCGAGCTCGTCGTACGTCCGATTCGTGTGGAGTAAGGTGTACTGGACCGCCGCCACGTTGCCGCGGCTCGCCTCGTGATGGAGCTGCTTGATCATCGACACGAATGGTGCGACGCCCGTCCCGGTCCCCACCAGCACCACGCTCGCAAACCCTCGTGCCCGGTGGGTCAGCGTGAAATTGCCCGTGATTCGATTCACGTACAGGACCTCGTCGGCCATCGGGTCCATCTCGAAAAAAGAGCCGCTCAGGCGCCCGGGAGTGCCGTCCTCGTACTTCTCGAGGACGACATAGAACTCGAGATGGCCATGCTCCTGGGTTTCGAACGGCGCCGAGGCAATCGAGTAGGAATGCGTCACAGGGCCGAGCTTGGGCTGGCCGGCTTCGTCCAGATCCGCCACGTAGCGCTCCCGCCCGCCAGCCTCCACCACGCGCCTGGTCAACCGGCATCGATTCCGGCGCAAAGCGATGTACTGACCGGGCGTATATTCCGGGAATCGGCTCCCGCGTTCCGGCTGCAGGCGGAAGGTTTCCAGGACGGGCGACAGTGTGCGTCGGTCGGTCGCGGTCCCGACCTTCCAGTTGGCCACGCACGCCAGTTTCACACGAAGTGGGGGGCTGCGTCCCTGTTTTTTCGATGGGTTCGACGACCTGTCGCTGCGCCGCTCCGAATCCCCCGCGTCGCGGGCGTCGACAGCCCGCCCTTCTACATGGACCGGACGATGATGGTGTTCGGCGACGCGAAGAAGGTCGTCGAGGACATCGTCAAGGCGCTGGAGTGAGGGGGATCGCACCGACGCGCGTCAGCGGGATCGCACCTACATGAGCACGCGAATGACGTCGGATCGCGTGATGATGAACGTCTTGTCGGTCTTGAAGTCGCGCACCAGCACCGCCGGGTTCTCCGGCGTGATCATCGTCGACAGCAGCTCCACCGGCGTCGAGATGTCGGCGAACTGGAACGCCGGCTGCATGATCGACTCGATCGGCTGTCGCTTGATCTCGGGGTTGCGGACGAACTGGTTGTAGAGGTGCGACTCGTTGAGCGAGCCGATCACCCGGCCGTCGCGCGTGACCGAGAGCTGTGAGTAGTCGCGCTCGCTCATGATCCGGATCGCGTCTTCCACCGGCCGCGTGGCCTCCACCGCGTAGAGCTCGCCCGACACGCCCATCGCCACGAGGTCGCGCGCGGTCAGGCCGCTGATCTCGATGAAGCCCTTCGCGCGCATCCACTCGTCGTTGTACATCTTGCCGAGATAGCGCGACCCGTGGTCGTGGAAGATGACAACGACCACGTCGTCCTTCGTGAAGTGATGCCGGAGCTGCAGCAGCCCCGCCATCGCCGAACCGGCGGAGTTGCCGGCGAAGATGCCCTCCTCACGCGTGATGCGCCGCGTCATGATGGCGGCGTCCTTGTCGGTGACCTTCTCGAAGGAGTCGATGACGTCGAAGTCGACGTTGGCGGGCAGGAAGTCCTCGCCGATCCCTTCGGTGATGTACGGGTAGATCTCGTTCTTGTCGAAGATCCCGGTTTCCTTGTACTTCTTGAACACCGACCCGTAGGTGTCGATCCCCCACACCTTGATGCGCGAATTCCGCTCCTTCAGATACCGGCCGACGCCGCTGATCGTCCCGCCGGTGCCAACGCCGCACACCAGGTGCGTGACGCGGCCTTCGGTCTGCTCCCAGATCTCCGGCCCGGTCTGCTCGTAGTGCGCCTGCGTGTTCGAGAGGTTGTCGTACTGGTTGGCCTTCCAGGCGCCCGGCATCTCGCGCGCCAGCCGCGACGACACCGAATAGTACGAGCGCGGGTCCTCGGGATCGACGTCGGTCGGACAGACGATCACCTCGGCCCCGAACGCCTTGAGGGCGTCGATCTTCTCCTTCGACTGCTTGTCCGTGGTCGTGAAGATGCAGCGATACCCCTTGACGACCGCGACAATCGCGAGCCCCATGCCGGTATTGCCGGAGGTGCCCTCGACGATCGTGCCGCCCGGTTTGAGCAGGCCCGCCCGCTCGGCGTCCTCGATCATCTTCACGGCCATGCGGTCCTTGATCGAATTCCCCGGATTGAACGTCTCGACCTTGGCGAGCACGTCCGCCTCCACCAGCCCGCGCGTGATCGAGTGGATGCGCACGAGCGGCGTGTTGCCGATGGCGTCCAGAATCGTGTCGCAGATCCTGCGTCCGGGAGGGAATACCACCGCCTGATCATGACAGGGCGACGGGGGCGCGGGAAAGAGGGACGTAGGGGCGACGCACGCGTCGCCCCTGGCGTTACCGGACGATCTTCAGGTTGTCGACGACGTGGTCGACGCCCTCCGTGTTGCGGGCGAGCATGACCGCGCGGTCGGCTTCCTTGCGCGACGAGACGGTGCCGTTTAGGACGACGACGCCCGCCTTGGTGTCGACGTCGATGTTGAGGCCGCGCACGGTGGTGTCGGCGAGGAACTTCGCCTTCACGGCCGACGTGATGGCCGCATCGCTCACGGCAGCACCGGCGCGATTGGCCGCATCGCCCACCCGGTTGCCGAGGTCACGCGCGCCCTCCTGCAACCGGCCGGCCGCGTCGCGCCCCTCCTGCTCGGCTGGCTGGTTCTCGGGCTCGAGCACGCCGCCCGTCGCGGCCGTCTCGGTCACCTGAAGTTGATCGATCACATCGCGGACGCCGTCGGTCTCGCGCGCGATGCGGACCGCCTGCGTCTTGGCCGCCATGGTGTCGACGTCGCCCTTGAGCGTCACGACGCCGTTCCGGGTGTCCACGTCGATCTGGTATGCCTTGACGGTGTCATCCGCGGCCATCTTCGTCTGTACGGTCGTGGTAATGCCCGCATCCGTCTGACCGCAGCCGACCGCGGCGACGAGCCCGACGGCTGCGACGAACGTGGCACATTTCTGCTGCAGCATCACTCTGTCCTCCTCATGCGCTCGGATTCCTTCCCTGTTTCCGCACGCATCGGGCGTACCAGACGGGGATACTGCAGACCTGTCGCGACCAATTGCCGGGGCTGCGGCGTCTCACCCGACCACGCCGCGAGCCCCGCCTCAATGCGTCATCGCGTAGACGATGTAGTTCACGCCGAGGCGGTACGCGTCGTTGGTGGGATCGGTGCCGTAGAGGTTCTCGGCCGACCACTCCCAGTAGTCGCCGAGATCGTTGTTCCAGTTGGCGAGCGCGATCATCCGCCCGGACGGGTCGTTGTTGTCGAACATTCCCCAGAACGACGGCGGCACGTTGACCGTCGGATGCGGCACGTCGAGGTGCTTGATGTTGAAGAACGACTGGAACACCGGATGCGTGACGTCCAGCCGGATGAAGGAGTGGTCAGGCAGCGCCCGCTTCATCTGCGCCACCATGTTGCGCCAGTGTCCGTCCCCCTCGAAGTCGTCGAAGATGATGAGCCCGCCCTTCAGGAGGTACGCGCGCAGGTTCTTCGCTTCCGCGTCGTTGGTCGTCCAGTAGCCCGGCTCCGACATGTAGATCACCGGGTTCTCGAAGATCCGCGGGTCGTCGAGATCGAGGATGTTGCTGCCGTCCATCCGGACGCGCATGTTCGTGATGTAGTCGAGGATGGCGGCGAAATTGCGCTCCGCGGTCGGGTAGTCGTGCTCCCAGCCGCCGCCGTAGAAGCGCCCCAGGCTGGCGCCGTACCGGATGCGCGTGAACACGAAGTGGCTGTCGTAGGGAACGGTAACGGCGGCCTGGCGCGAGCGGCGGAACTGTCCCGCAGCCACCAGTGGCATGAGCAGGAGGACGACGAGCAGCGCCGCAAGCGCCGGCTTCAGCCGCATACGCGTCTCAGTGCGTCATTGCGTACAGCACAACGTTGATTCCCACGGCGTAGCCGTCAGGCGAGAACCGGTAGAAGAACCGCGGATCCTCGCCCTCGCGCTCCCACGCGTCGGAGATGTCGGTGTTGTGCGTCATCAGCACCATCACGTTGCCGTGGCGGTCGGCGACGGCCCGAATGGTTGGTGTGGCGCTGTCGGTCCCGCGCTCGGACGTGCCGCCCCCGCTCGTCCGCCAGAACTGAATCGACGGAATCTGCGGCAGCGCCTTCACCTCGAACATCGTCTTGAAGATCGGGTGGCCAAGCGAGATCTCCTCGATCGGGTACTCCGACGGCGGGAGCACGCGCGCCAGCTGCGACACCCAGTTCTGCCAGGCGTACGTGCCCCAGTAGTCGTCGGCCCAGACGAAACCGCCCTTCAGCAGGTACGAGCGGAGACCCAGCACCTCGGCCTCGGTGAACGCGGCGGTGCCGACGTCCTCCATGTGCAGGTACGGACACTGGTAGAGCGCGTCTTCCGTGAGCCGCACGACGAGGTGCTCGGGCGACCCATCGGCATTCCTCGTGACGCGCGTCTTCGTCAGCTCCGACAGCCGGATCGAAAAGTTGAGCTCTGCGTCGGGATAATCGGTGGACCAGCCCTGGCCGCCTGCTTCGCGGCGGCCGCTCGTGTAGACCGCGCGGCAGAAATTGAACCCGCGGCCGAAGCTGTCCGGCCGCGCGAACTTCGCGGGATAGCCGCGCGGGCCGTACCCGCGGAACTGGCGGCCGAACTGCGCGGTGGCCGTGCCGACGAGACACACGACCAGCACGAGCGCCAGCGGAACTGCCTTCATCGCGTGCGTGCGAGCGATCGGTAGTACTCCTGCACGAGCTTGCGGAACGCCTCGGGCACCTCGTCCGACCCGGACAGCACGATGCTGCTGCGGTCGGCGTCAGCCCGGCGGCGCAGCCCGAACTCGAACCGCTTCAATCCCTCGGCGATCGTCGACTGCAGCCGCGCAAGCTCCGACACGTCCTGATAGACGCGCGGGTCGTCCAGCCGCCGGAGCGCGCGGAGGATCTCATCGAGCTCCCGCGGATCGATGTTCTCGGCCGCGAGGTCGCGCCGCAGCTGCTGCGCCTCGTTCAGCCAGTCGCGCACCTCGCCGCGCAGTTGCCGGATGTCCTCGGGCGTGAGCCGCCAGTCGCGGCCCCACTCCCATCCGTATCCGCCGTTCCAGGCGCCGCCCGTCCAGGCCCCGCCCCACGCGCCGGCGGCACCGCCGGCCTGCCGACCATCCGCCGGGCCTCCGGCCGCGCCGTCCGCACCCTGGGAGCCCTGCGAACCTTGTGAGCCCTGTGAACTCTGCCCCTGCTGGCCTTGCTGCCCCTGCTGGCCTTGCTGCCCCTGCTGGCCTTGCTGCCCCTGCTGGCCTTGCTGCCCCTGTTGGCCTTGCTGCCCCTGTTGACCCTGTTGGCCCTGCTGCTGGCCCTGCTGCGCCCCGCGCTGGGCGCGCTCCCGCGTCCGCTCCTGCAGCGACTCGGCTGCCCGGGCGAGACGCTGCGCGCGCTCGAGGGCGGTCTCCATCCGATTGGCGTTCTCCCCGCTCTGCCCGAGGGCCGAGGCCGCCTCGCCCAGCCGCTTGCGCAGCTCCTGAATACCGCCGGCGATCTCGTTCTCCGCGGCGTCGACGACCTGGGGCGCGGCGCCCCGATTCACCAGATTCTGCGAGTAGCGCAGCTTGTCGGCGAGCCGGTTGTCGCGAATCGATCCGGCCGCTTCCGCCATCTTGCGCGACGCGGCGCGCTCGTTGGTGGCGGCATCGCGGGCCGCGCGATCGAGCTGCTGCTCGAGCGAGTTCAGCCGCGATTCCAGATCCGTCTTCTGCTCGTTGATCCGCCGCGCCTGGTCGCGCCGGCCGGGGTTCGTGTTCGGCACCCCCGCGGCCTCGCGCGCGTCGTCGGCCACCTCATCGTGCCGCCGCGCGATCTCGTCGGCCTGTCGGATCGCGTCCTTGATGTCGCGCTCGGCCCGCGCCGCCTGCGTCTGCTGCAGCCGGCGCTCGGTCTCGCGGAGCTTGTCGAGCGCGGCGGCCGCCTGCCCGGCCGCACCGGCATCGCCGCCCGCCGCGGCGCGACGCATCGCGTCGGCCGCCTGCTGCATCTGGCGCGCGGCCTCCAGCAGATCGGGCCGGTTCTCTTCACGCGCCAGCCGCTCGAGGCGGCGCGCCGCCTCCTCGGCCTGCTCGGCGAGCGCGCGCTGCTGCGCGGCGCCACCCGACGACGACCCGCCCTGCTCCAGCGCGCGGAGCCGCTGCCGCGCGGCCTCCTGCTCCTGCCGGCGCGCCAGCTCCTTCAGCTTCTCCAGCAGCTCGTCGAGCTCGCGGTCGCCGCTCTGCTGCTGCGCCTGATTGGCGGTCTCGTAGCGGCTCGCCATCTTCTCGAGCTCCTGCTCGAAGATCTCGGCGAGCTCCTGCTGCTGGGCGCTCCCCGCCCCGCCGCCACCGCCGCCCCCCTGCTGCGCGCTGACCTGGTACTCGTATTCCTCCTCGGCCTTCTGCAGAACCTGCAGCGCCTTATGTTCGGGCGGCAGTGCGCCGTCAGGGCTCACGTCGGCGAGCTTCGCCTCCGCTTCCTTCATCGCCTGCACTGCCTGCGGCAGCAGGTCGGTAATCTTCTTGAACGCCGGATCCTGCTGCACGAGCTGGCTGTTCAACCGCGTGACCAGCCCCTCGACCTGCTCCCGCAGCCGCGACTGCGACAGCGACACCACGGTGGCCGCCTCGCGCAGTTTGGCGGGGGTGTACGAGCGGCGATCGCGCTGCACGTTGAACGTCGCCGAAATGATCTGTCGCTGCTGCTCGGAGAGCGCCTCGACCTGGCCGCCGGCGCCGCCGCCCATGCCGCCTCCGCCGCCGCCCATCGATGGCGCCTGGCGGAAGTCGCGGCGGAACGGACGGATGCGCAGGAAATAGAGATCGCTCGTCGCCCGCTGGCCCTGCGCGCCGGAGTTGTCGAGCGCGCGCGCGTAGTACGAGACGGCATCGCCCGGCTCCACGCCGAGCTCCTCGAGGAAGAACGTATGCCCGGCGTTCACCTCGGGCAGCCGCGTGCGGCCGCCAAACAGGTTGACCGTCTTCTCCGGCCCGCCGTTCACGGAGTACACCAGCTCGAGGTTGCGGACGCCAAAGTCGTCCTCCGCCTGTGCCTCGACGTACACCTCTTCGATCGCGGAGACCGACGTGTCGCGGCCCGGCTTCGCAAACGAAACGGTCGGCGGCTGATCCGAGAGCACGTCGATCGTGTACTGCGGCGAGGCCGCGGCACGCTCGCCCGCCGGCGAGTCGAGCTCGACGCGATAGAAGCCGTCGCGCGCCACCTTGAACGACGTGGTCAGCGAGCCATCCGCCTCGAGCGTCAGGTTCGCCGACTCCTTGTCGTTCAGCGCGATTCGCCCGCCGGGCGACTTCATCGTCGGGACGACGCGAACCTTGACCTCCGTGCCGGCGAGCACGGCGATGTCGCCCCCGTCCTCGACCTTCTGCGGCTCGAGGCCGGTGTATGCCGGGAAGTGGAACTCGAGCTCGAGCCGCTGCACGTACGGCACGTCGACGACGTCGAGCTTGAAGAGGGTCGACCGGACGCCCTCCGCCTCGACGTAGTACTCGAGCGGCGCGCCCACGTTGAAGATCATTCCCTCGTACTGGCCGGCGTCATTGCGAAGGAGCGGCAGCTCCTCGAACGCGCCGTCCGCCGACCGCCGGACCATGAGCGCGGCGTCCTCGGCCGAAAACCCCATGAGCCGCGCGGCAATCGTCTGGTCCGCCCCTTTGGGGACGGTGGCGTTGCCAGGCGTGACCTGGATGCGGTACGGTGCGGCCGCTTCAACGCTCCGCTGGACGAGCAGAATCGCCGACAGCGCGTTGCGCACGAATGCAGGGCCGAGCAGTACGATCAGGACGGCGACGGCCGAGACGCCGGCGAGCAGCGTGCCCCAGCGCCGCAGCGGTACTTCCTCGATCCGGTGCGCGGCGTTCGTATCCGCACACGCCTCGAGCGCCTGTTCGACGAGCTTGCGCACGAGCGCGGTCGAGACCGATTCCCCGCCCTGACGGGTCGCTTCCACCGCGCTGACCAGCATCGCCTGCAGCCGCGGCTCGTGCTCTTCGAGATAGAGCGCCACCTGGTCGTCGGTGACGCGGCGCCGCAGCGGCTGGACCAGGAAGTGGACAATCGACGCGACGACGGCGGCCGCGAGCAGAATGCGGGCGGCCAGAATCGACGCCGGGATGAAGCGCGCCCACTCGAGGCCGTAGGCGGCGACGAGGAACAGGGCGACGGCCACGCCGAGGCTGCGCACGATGCCGCGCAGCAGCAGCTTCAGACGCCAGCGCGATCGGGCCTCGGTGACGATGCCTGCCAGGTCTGTCGGGGGGATCGACCGCCGCCGCAGGTACTCGGTGTACTCGCGCATGTAGTCCTCGCTCTCCGTTGCCTCAGGATACGCCCAACCGGACGCGGTTGTTTATGTTTTCGACAGCCGGTTCGAGATGAGCGTATCCGCCCCAAGGAGCAGGATCCCGATGCACAGCAGATACCACCACAGTCGCTGCGACCGCTCCTGCGCCTCGGGTGTGAGCGTCTGCCCGGCCGCCCCGGCCTGGCGTCCCTCGCCCGGGGCGGGCGCCGTCGCGACGACGATTTCCTTGGGATCCATCGGCGTCAGATCGGATTCCGTCGTGTCGACGTTGCTCGCCACGACGGCGGTGACCGTATCGCCCGTCCGACTCCGCAGCTCGTAGAAGCCCTGCTCCGTCAGCTCGAGCACGTCGGCGCCCTCTTCGTCGATGCCGACGCGGCGGCCCGACGGGGTCAGCACGACGGTGCTCGCGGCCTGCGCGGGCGCGGTGCCACTCGAGGCGTCGAGCACCTGGCCCACGGTCAGCCAGGGGGCCGGCTCCGCATACGCGGCGAGGTGTCGCACCGCCTGGTGCACGAACGGCAGGTAGACGGGCTTCAGCGGGAAGTCGCTCCACGCGAGATCGAGCGTCGACGCCCACAGCAGCACGCGGCCCGCGCCGACGCGGCGCTCGACGAGCGCCGGCGCGCCGCCATCGAACCGCGCGAGCACCTCGGTGCCCATCCCGGGCTTCACGTTGCGGTAGCCATAGATCCGCGCCGCCGCGAAGTCGCCGCTTCTCGGCGTGCGGAATGGCTCGAACACCGGGTGCGCGAACTCGAGCGCGCCGACGCGCGCCGCCTCGCCACGCGTGCGGTCGACGGGGGCCTCGAGCGCAGCCGGCAGGAGATCCACATCGCCGGCCCACGTCGCGCGCGAGCCGGCCGCGACGAACAGCCCGCCGCCCGCCTCGACGAAGCGCAGCAGACGCCGGCCGAGCGCGGCGGGCACCGCCACGTCGTTGACGATCACCGCCGACGCGCGCCGGAGATCCTCGTCGGGCACGGCATCGGGCTGCCGCACCGCCGCCTCGAACCGCGGCGCGTCGCCGATCGCCAGCGCGCGCATCAGGTACAACGCGCCGCCGCCGGTGCCGCCGCGGTCAATCACGAGCACGCGCACCGGCTGCGCCGGCGACACGACGAAGTGGAACACGTTGTCGGTCGGCAGCGCGTCGTCACCCGTGCGCACCGTGCCGCGCATGAACGGGCCGGCCAGCGTCACCGGGTCGAACGTCACGGACGTCGAGCTGTTGGCCTCGACCTCGAGCGGCTCGGTCTGAATGGGCCGGCCGCCGATTTCGAGTGCGATCCGGCCGCCGCGCAACGATCGCGTGCTCCGGTTGACGACGACCGCCGTCACCGCGACGCGCTCCTGGTTCGAGAAGGTCGAGCGCGCCAGTGAGACGGCCGTCACCGAGGCGTTGGCGAGATCGGCGCCGCTCGTGAGCGCGACCGGGCGGACCGTGGTGCCCTCGGGAAGGCGCGCGCCTTCCTCGCCGCGCCAGCCGGTGCGCTGAAAGTCGCTGACCAGGACGACCTCGCGCCGCGGAAGCGACGATTCGGCCAGGATGCTGCCAGCCACCTTCAGCGCGGGCGCGTACCGCGTCGCGCCCGCGGTCGGCCTCGCGGCGGCGACGGCCGCCCGCAGCCGCTCGCGCTCGCCGGCGGCGGTCGACCGCATCGCAATCTCCGCGCCCGACGAGAACAGTACGACCGACCCGCGATCGTCCGGTCCGAGCCCGTCGATCGCGTCGGACGCGGCGGCGCGCGCGCGCTCCCAGCGGTCGCCCATCGCGAGGCTGTAGCTCTGATCGAGCAGTACCACCACCTCGCGGGCGCCTCCGGTCGCGAGGTCGAGATCGTCGCGCTCGAAGAACGGGCGCGAAAACGCCAGCACGATCAGCGCGAGCGCCGTCAGCCGCACGATGAGCAGGAACCAGTTGTGGATCCGCCGCCGCCGCACCGACTTGTACGGCACGCGCTGGATGAACATCAGCGACGGGAAGCGCACGACCTGCTTCTTCTCGCGCTGAATCAGGTGGATCAGCACCGGAATCGCCAGGGCGGCGAGCGCGGCGAAGAACAGGGGGGCCAAAAATGACATCGTGTGTTCCCAGGCCGACCTTCGGGTCCGCCTACCTCAATCGCAACTTCTTCTCCCGGCTGCTCAGATACTGGAACAGGGCGAAATCGAGCGGCTTCGACGTGTCGAGCAGCGTGTAGTCCACGCGCACTTCCGAGAAGCGCTGCTGCAGGGCGTCGACGTGGGCCTGCACCAGCTTCTTGTACTCGCGGCGCATGGTGTCGGGGACGACCGGGATCTGCTCCCCACTCTCGAGGTCCTCGAACGCCGATGCGCTCGAGAAGCCGAAGTCGAGCTCCGCCGGGTCGAGCACGTGAAAGACGATCAGATCGTTGCCGCGGAAGCGCAGCGGCGTGACCGCGTCGACCACCGTTTCCGGGTCCTCGTAGAAGTCGGAGATGACGACCAGCACACCGCGGCGGCCGAAATGCTCCGCCAGTTTGTGCAGCGGCCCCCGCAGGCTCCCGGGGCGGCCGGGCTTCAGGCGATCGAGGACGTGCAGCACCGTCTCCATGTGCTTGGCCGACGGCGGCACGTGCTCGACGACGTCGTTGTCGAAGGCGACGAAGCCGACGCGGTCGCGCTGATGGTGCACGAGACTGGTCAGGCACGCCGTCAGCACGCGCGCGTAATCGAGCTTGGTGATCCCGATGCTGCCGTAGTCCATCGACTTGGAGACGTCGAGCAGCACCGAGAAGTTCATGTTCGACTCGGCTTCGTATTCCTTGACGTAGTACCGGTCGGTACGCGCCCACAGCCGCCAGTCGACGCGGCGGATGTCGTCGCCCGGCACGTAGCCGCGGTGCTCGGCGAAATCGACCGACGCCCCGAAGTACGGCGCCTTGTGCAGGCCGTTGATGAAGCCGTCGACGACCGCGCGCGACACGAGCGACAGGTTCCCGATGCGCGCGAGCACCACGGGATCCATGAAGCGCGCGCCGGGAATGGCGCTCGGCGAGTGGCTGGCCATTAGGCTCATGACATTGCCAATCTACGAATTTGCGGATTTACGAATTGACATGTTGAAATTCGACAATTCGTAAGTCCGTCAATTCGTCAATTACATTCCGCTCCGCGGCAGCGGCACCGCCTCGAGCAGGCGGTCCGTCAGCATGTCGGTCGTGATCCCTTCCGACTGCGCGTGGAAGTTGGTGATGATGCGGTGGCGCATCACCGGGTGCGCCAGCGCGCGGATGTCATCGAAGCTGACGTGGTACCGGCCGCTCGTCAGCGCGCGCGCCTTGCCACCGAGAACGAGGTACTGCGCCGCGCGAACGCTGACGCCGAACGCCACCCACTTCTTCACGTTGTCGGGGCACGTCTCCGACTTCGGCCGGCTGGCGCGGGCCAGGTCGAGCGCGTGCCGCATCACCGGCTCGGCCACCGGCACCTTGCGCACCAGGCGCTGGAACGCGATGAGATCCTCGCCGGTGACCGGCCGCTCCAGCTTCGGGTCCTGCAGCGCCGTCGTCGTCCGCACCACGTCGTACTCCTCGCCGTACGGCGGGTGATCGATGACGATGTGATACATGAAGCGGTCGAGCTGCGCTTCCGGCAACGGGTACGTGCCTTCCAGCTCGATCGGATTCTGCGTGGCGAAGACGTAGAACGGCTCGTCCAGGTTGTAGGTGCGCCCCTGGATCGTGACGCGGTGCTCCTGCATCGCCTCGAGCAGCGCCGACTGCGTCTTCGGCGGCGTGCGGTTGATCTCGTCGGCCAGCACGATGTTGGCGAAGATCGGCCCCGGCGCGAAGACCATCTGGCGCCGCCCCGTCGCCTGATCCTCCTGCACGAGGTCGGTGCCCGTGATGTCCGACGGCATCAGGTCCGGGGTGAACTGGATGCGCGAGAACTTCAGGTCGAGGACGCGCGCCAGCGTATGAATCAGGAGCGTCTTGGCCAGGCCGGGCGCGCCGACGATCAGGCTGTTGCCGCCGACGAACAGCGTGTTCAGCACCTGATCGATGACCTCCTGCTGGCCGATGATCACTTTCCGCAGCTCGGTCAGAATCTGTTCGCGCCCCGCCTTCATCTTGTCGGCGAGCGCGAGATCGTCCGGCGACTCGAGGTCGGCGACGTCGCTCACGTAGGGGTTGGTCAGCACTCGATCGGTCATGGCGTGGGGTCTCCCTCGAGTTTGCGGATTTCGCGCGTCTTGAGCGCAAGCTCCGTGACGAGCCGCTCGAGCTCGCTCGTGTACTTCGCCGGCGGCATGCTGTCCTTGAGGAGCCGCAGCGACTCGACGCGGCGCTCCAGATCGCGCCGCTCCAGATAGAGCGCCCGCAGCCGCGGGTCCTCCGGCAGCGGTGCCGCATCGGCCGCCGAGCCGAGCGACATCGCCGCGGCGAGCTTGCCGTCGGCGCCGGTCGGCGACGGCGTCTGGCTGCCGTTCTTGTCGCCGTTGTCGTCGAGCATGGCGTGCTCGGTCGCCAGAAGTCCTTCGCGCTCGTACGCCCGCGCCACTTCCGTGCGGGCGTACTGAAACGCCTCGAGCATGCTGATACGCCCGTTCTTGTCGGCGTCGGCCGCGTCGGTCGAGAACGCCTCCACGAAATAGCCGCCGAAGAGCGTCGTGAACTGCTCGGCGCCGCTGCGCGTCGCCGTGATGACCGTCCGTCCCGGGCCCGACAGCTCCTCGAGGAACGCGCCGCTGGAGCTCGACGTGTTGACGAACACCACGTTGTGCGTCGGCAGCTTCCGGAGCAGCGCGTTGAAGTCGGCCGGCGTCATGTCGCGCCCCGGCAGATTGAACCGCGCCGTCTGGCCGTCGTAGCTGCCGTGCCCGAAGAGGACGACGTAGACGACGTCGTCGGCCGCGGCCGCCCTGGTAAACCCGGCCAGCGCCTTCTCGATCTCCTCGCGCGTGGCCCGGCCGTTCGCCCGGCCGCCTTCGTCCTTCGCGTCGGCCAGATAGACCAGCCGCTCGCGCGCCACGCCGACCTTCGCCGACGCGTCGGCGAGCGCGGTTCCCCACTTGGCGAACAGCTCGCCGTGCTCGGGATCGCCCGCGAGCCCGACGACAATCAGCAGAAACGCCCTGAGCATCAGGAGAGCCCCACCGCGCGCCTATACCCCCACTCGGCACACACCAGGCCCATCAGCGCGATGAGGATGATCGGCATGTTCCAGAGCTCGCGTTCTTCCACCGAGGTCACGCCCCGGCCGGCATAGCGCACGTCTTCGGCCAGGCCGGCCGCCGTTTCTGGCGTGTAGAAGCGGCCGCCCGTTTCCTCGGCGATCCGCCGCAGCGGCCCTTCGTGCATGGTCGGATCGAAGTACTCCGCATCGCTCGGGCCGGCGCGCAGGAAGGTGACGCCGCTGCCGAGAACCGCGGACGCCTTCGACGAGTCGACCGTCACCTCATAGGTGCCGCCCTCGGCGCTGACGAAGGTGCCGCGATAGAGGCCGTCGCGCTCGCCCGTCCACTCGAGCGGCACGTCGAGCGTCGTGCCGTTCGGCCGCGTCACGCGCGCGGTCACGCTCGCGTCGTTCACCTCGACGAACGACTTGTCGACGACCGTCGCCTCGATCGTCACCGGCTCGCCCGGCTCGACGCGCTCGGTCGTCGTCCGCGCCTCGACCATGTTCGGCACGCCGTCGACGACCCATCGGAGCATCTGCCGCCAGAAGTTCTCGTGCGTCTGGTCCTCGAGCGGGATGCTGGCGTGCATCTGCCACTGCCAGGTGTCCTGCAGGGTGAGCGCGACCGACTTGCCGCGTCCGAACTGGTGCCACGTGAGCACCGGCTGCGCGCGCCCGCGGTCGTCGGTGCCGGTGAGCAGCACCGTGGCCGCCGGCTTCGGCTCGAGCGGCGCATTGACGCTCGTCACCTGCGGCAGGTCGCGCCAGCGGTTCGCGGACGCCGCCTCCGTGGCGCCGATCTGCGTCGCCGCGTGTCCCTGCCCGGCGCGCGTCGGCGTGAGCAGCAGCCGCGCGAGATCCGCGGGCTCGGAGGCGCGCGTCCGCGGATCGAGCGCCAGCGGCAGCGCGTCGGCGACGGGCGTGCCGCCGTAGCCGCCCTCGCCGAACGAGCGCGCGCCGCCGAGCATCAGCAGCCCGCCACCGCGGCGGTCGACGAACTCGGCGATCATCTGCAGCTGGTCGCCCGAGAACGCGCCCGCCTCGATACTGCCGAGAACGAGCGCGCGGTACGAGAACAGCTCCTCGCGCGTCTTCGGGAACCCCCCGAACAGCTCATCCGGCCCGTCCACACCGAGACGCAGGAACTTGTTGTCGGCCGTGCGCTGCAGGACGACGAGCTGCAGGTTCTGGTCGTCGGCAACGGCGCGGCGGATGAACTTCATCTCGAACCGCGGCTCGCCCTCGAAGTACAGGATCTTCTCCTTCTCGTCGCGCACCTGGATGAGCGCTTCACGCACGTTGTTCTGCGTGACCACCTCGTCGGGCTGCGGCGCGACGCGGAACTTGAAGAGCCGCGGACCGGCTTCCGACGCCGCCGCGCGCACGCGCGCGGTCACCGGGCTGCCGTCGGCCGGCAGCCGCACCTGCTCGGAGCCGACGATGCGCCCCTCGTCCTCGACGTCGACGGTCACGGTCCGCCCCGCGTAGCCACTGTGGGTGACGATGACGTCGAGCAGGAGCGAGGCGTCTTTCAGCACGCTCCGCGGCGTGACAACGCGATCGACCTGCACGTCGCGCGGCAGCCGTGTGCTCCCCACGCCGACCGCATAGACGGGCAGCTTTCCCGCCTTCAGCCCGAGCAGCGCATCCGACAGCGATACCTCGCTCGTGTCCGCGCCGTCGGACACCAGGACGATCCCCGAGACCGGCAGGCCGGCGAGCTCCTCGCGCGTGCCGTCGAGCGAGGGACCGAGCCGCGTCTGCGAGCCGCTGAACGTCATCGTATTGACCGACTCGAGCCGCCCGGCCGTCGACGAGAACCGGAAGACGCGGACGAGGAAGCGCTCCGACAGCGCCTTGATCAGCGGACTCTCCAGCCCGCCGAACTGCTGCTTGATGAACTCGCCGCGCGGCCGTCCGTCCCAGTCCGGAATCTGCATGCTGCGCGAATCGTCGAGCACCACGGCGACGACGTTCTGCTGCGGCACCGCGGCGCGGACGATGAGCGTGGGGCGGAAGAGACAGAGGAGAACGACGGCGAGCGCCGCCATCCGCAGGACGGTCAGGACGATGCGATCGCGGACCCGGCCCCGGCCCCGCACGCCGCGGTAGGTCACCGCGGCGACGATCATCACGAACCCGGCAAGGCTGGCGGCGACGAGCGCGCCCGTGCCGGCGTCGAAGCGCAGCTCACCCTGCTGAAAAACGACGGGGCGGTAGCTGAAGAGTGCCTGAAAAATCGCGTCGAGCACGGCAACTCCCCCGAAAAAGAAAGGCCTCAGGGCCCAGGCCCCAGGCCTCAGAGCCAGACCACAGCCCTGAGACAGCCCTGAGGCCTGGGGCCTGCGGCCTGGGGCCTTCTCTGGCGCGATCATACCTTCTGACCCGTCGTGAAACTAGACCAAACGGGCCACCAGGACGACGCCCGTGGCGAGCGCCACCCACCGTGCGGCGACCGGACGCGCGTGCTTCAGACGGTTCCACTGCCACGCCAGCGCGACCATGGCACCAACCACGGCCGCCGCCGTGACGACGGTGGCGGCAAGCGGCAGCGCCTCGCCATAGAAGCGGGCCAGGCCGGGGTTCCAGATCGAGCCGTAGACCACACAGAGATGGACGAAATAGACGACGAGCGATTCCTGTGCGACGGCGCCGAACACGTGCGGCAGCTGCGTGAGCGAGCGGCTCGCGTGCGCAATCGCCGCTAATACCAGCAGGCACGCGCCGGTGCGGATCGCGACGTCCGAGGCGATGCTGCCGCCGCCGATCGTGAAGCCGGCCGCGCCGAGCGCAACGCCCGGCAGCAGCATGGCCCAGATCTCGTAGTACGCGAGGTGCGCGGCGCCCCACCGTGCGTAGAGCTGACCGGCGCCGGCGCCCACAAAGACATAGGCGGCCCACGGAAACAGCGGGAACTGCGATCCCGTCGACGGCGAGAGATACGCCGAGAGCGCCAGGGGCAGGCCGGCGCTCCACTCGCCGCGCCAGAACGCCGGCGCGGCCGCGACGATCGCCGCCGCGACGACGAAGTTGGCCACCATGAAGAGACGCCGCGACTTGAGGAGCAACACGAGCGCCTGCAGCGCCAGCAGCGTGATCCCGATCAGCTGCAGGACGTCCACCGCAAGCAGCGATCGCCACTGCGCCTCGGTGGCCGTGGCGAGGGCGCTGGCGGGCAGCACCGGAAAGTGCAGGGCGTAGCCGAGCAGCACGAAGAGCAGAAAGCGGCGTGCGCGGCGGAAGACCGCTGGGGAGAGCCGCACGTGCGAGGGCCAGTGTCGCGTGGTGGCGAGGCTGAACGCGAAGCCGGAGAGCAGCAGGAAGAGCCCCGAGGTGAGCCCGCGCTGAAACGTCCAGGCCTCGAACCAGAGTCCGGACCGGTACTCGCCGGCGAGCAGCGCGCTCGACGTGTGGCCCGCCACCATGAGGACGACGGCCACGGCGCGAGCGAGGTCGACGAAGATGACGCGGTGGCGATGTTGAACGGCCTCGTTCACGCGGTTCGCGGTTAGTGCGTCATCGCGTACAGGAGCACGTTGATCCCGAGCGCGTAGCCGTCGGGCGAGAACTGGTAGAAGAATCCCGGGTCCTCGCCCTCGCGCTCCCAGGAATCGGCGACGTCGGTGTTGTGCGTCATCGCGACCATGATGCGCCCATGGTCGTCGCGAATCGCGCGAAAATGCGCCTCGCGGCTGTCGGCGCCGCGCTCGGAGGTCTCCCGCCCGCCGGAGCGGCGCCAGAAGCCGATGTTGGTGATCTGGGGGATCTCGGTCACCACGAACTGGCTGCTGAAGATCGGGTCGTCGAGCGGCACGTCCTCGATCGGGTATTCCGTCGGGGGAAGGACCTTGGCGATCTCGCGCGACCACTGCTCCCAGGCGCGTGTGCCCCAGAAGTCGTCTACCCAGAGGAAGCCGCCCTTGAGCAGATACAGCCGGAGCTGCGCCGCCTCCGCCTGGCTCAACCCGATCGTCCCGACGTCGGACGCCATCGTGAACGGACAGTCGAAGAGCGCGTCGCTCGTGAGCCGGACGACGTAATGCGCCGGCTGCCGCTCGCCCTCGAACGGCACCGGGGTTTTCGTGAGCTCCGACAGGCGGATCATCAGGTTGATCTCGCCGTAGGGGTAGTCGGTGCGCCAGCCGCCGCCCGCCGGCTCGCGCCGCACGCTGGTGTACAGGATGCGGCAGAACGAGAACGCACGGTCCGTCCGCATGGCCGGCGGAAAGCGCGGGCCGTAGAAGCCGTCGCCCCGGAAGAAATCGAATTGCGCAAACGCCGCTGCGGCTGCCGCAAGCACGAACGACGCCGCCGTCAGCCAGATGCGCATGACGCGATATCGTACCGCGTGCCGCGAGCCGACGCCACCCGCGCGGTTACGACGCGACCGCATCGACCGGCAGCGCGATCGTGAACAGCGCGCCGCCCTCCGGACGGTTGGCGGCGCTGATCGTGCCGCCGTGCAGCTCGACGATCCGCTTGGCGATGGCCAGGCCGAGCAGCCGCCGCGATGGCGGCTCAGCCATGACGCGCGGGATCTTACGTTACATTGAGGGCATGCTTCGCCGATGCTGCTGGTTCGCTGCTGCCCTCATCGCGGTCGGCTGCTCGAATGCGCCGCGACAGGACGCGTCGTCGCCGCCCTCGAGCGGAACGGCCGGCGCCGCACGGGCCGGCACCGAGCGCCGGTACCTCCTCGAGCGCGTCGACGACGCGGCCGTCGTCCAGTTGTACGCCGACGGCTTCGCGGCGCTGCCGCTCCGCGAGAAGACGCTCGTGTGGCACCTCTATCAGGCGGCGCTCGCCGGCCGCGACATCTTCGTCGATCAGAAGCACCGCGACGCGCTCGAGATGCGGGCCGTCCTCGAGCAGATCGTGACGCATCCGCAGGGCGTCGACGGCGCGGCGCTCGCCGCGATCCAGCGGTACACGAAGCTCTTCTGGATCAACAACGGTCCGTACAACAACCTCACCGCGCGCAAGTTCGTCCTGAGGCTGACGCCGGGGCAGCTCACCGCCGCGGCCAGGGCGGCCGCCGCATCGGGGGCCACGTTCACGACGCGCCCGGGCGAATCGCTCGACGCGATGCTGACGCGGCTCGGTGCGATGTTCTTCGACCCGGAGGTCGACCCGATTGTCACGAACAAGACCCCGCCGCCGGGCAAGGACATCCTCACGGCGAGTGCAAACAATCTCTACTTCGGCGTCGGCCTCGCGGACCTCCAAGGCTTCACGGAAAAGTACGGGCTGAATTCGCGGCTGGTGAAGCGTGATGGACGCCTCGTCGAGGAGGTCTACCGCATCGACGGCCAGTACGGATCGCAGATCGCCAACATCGTGCGTCACCTCGAGGCGGCCCTGCCGTTTGCCACCGAACCGATGGCCAACGCGCTGCGCGCGCTCGTCCAGTGGTATCGCACCGGCGAAGACGCCGACCGCGTCAAGTACGACATTGCCTGGGTGCAGGATCGCAACTCGCCCGTCGACACGATCAACGGGTTCATCGAGGTCTACATGGATCCGCGCGGCATCAAGGGATCCTGGGAAGCGCTGGTCTTCTACGTCAACCAGGAAAAGACGGCGCGGATCCGCACGCTCGCCGCCAATGCGCAATGGTTCGAAGACCGGATGCCGATCACTCCGGCGTATCGCAAGCCGAGTGTGACCGGCATCATCGCCAACGCGATCGACGTCGTCGTCGAGACCGGCGATGCCGGACCGGTCACCCCTGTGGGGATCAACCTGCCGAACGATCAGCGCATCCGCGAGCAGTACGGGAGCAAGTCGATTTCCCTGTCGAACGTCAATGAGGCCTATGACAAGTCGACGCCGGGGTCGATGCGAGGCGAGTTCTCGTGGACGCGCGAGGAAGCCGAGCGCGGCGAGAAGTACGGAGCGGTCGCCGGCGAGCTGCATACCGACCTCCACGAAGTGCTGGGACACGCCTCCGGACGGCAGAAGGCGGGGCGGGCGGGCACACCGCAGGAGCTGATCAAGGAGCACTTCTCGGCGCTCGAAGAAGGTCGCGCGGATCTCGTGGCGCTCTACTTCCTGGCCGATCCGAAGATGGTCGAGCTGGGCATCGTGCCGGCTGCGGATCACGACGCGATCCTCCGCGCGGAATACGAGGCGTACACGCGCAACGCGCTCGTCCAGCTCCGGCGCGTCCGCGAAGGGACCACCATCGCGGAAGATCACATGCGCAATCGCCAGATGATCGTCCGCTGGCTGATGGCGAATACCAAGGCGATCGAAGAGCGAACCCGCGACGGCCAGCAGTACCTCGTGATGGTCGATCCCTCGGCGTTCCGCGAGGGCGTGGGCCGGCTGCTCGGCGAGGTGCAGCGCATCAAGTCGGAGGGTGACGCCGCTGCGGCGGCAAGGCTGTTTGACGCGTATGGAATCCACTTCGACCCGAAGGTCCGGGATGAAGTGGTGAAGCGCGTCGATGCGCTCAACCTGCCCTCGTACACCGGCTTCGTGATGCCGACGCTCACGCCGGCCGTCGGCGCGGAGGGGCGGATCACGGACGTGACGATCTCGTACCCCATGGATTTGACGACGCAGATGCTGGAGTTCTCAGGCGTGAAGCGGTAGGGCGTCGTCGAACACGTCGGCCGGCCTCAGGCGCAGCCGCGGCAGCACGCGCGAGCGTACCATCATCCGGTCCTCGAACGTGCACGCTGAGCCGTCCGGTGCGGTGAGGTCGCGCACGTCAATAGTGGGAATGCAATCAGAGAATGGGGGGCTCGGCCAGCTCTCCCACCACGGTGGTCCACTCGCGGACGTACCAGCGCGTGACGAGTCCGTTCTTCACGTAGGGATCCTCGCGCGCGAAGGCCTCCGCCACCGCGGGCGAGGTGCCGCGGAAGAGCAGAACGGCGCCATCGGGCGGATTGGCGAACGCGCCGCCCAGCACGAGATCGCCGCGGGCCACGGCCCCGCGCGCCAGCGCCAGATGGGCGGCTCGGAACCTCGCGCGCCGGTTCACGTAGTCGTCCACCACCTCGTAGAAGAGCAGGTAATGCATGGGACTTTGGGCTTTGGGCTTTGGGCTACCGGCTACCAGCTACCGACTACCGACTGGGTGCCCGGCCACAGCCAGCCGAACGCGCCGCCCGTCAGCAGGCCGTAGATCAGGCCGTCGATCGTGGATCGGATGGTCGTCCCCAGCGAGCGGTTGTACCAGATCGTCAGCTCCCAGAGCGCGAGCGCGTAGCCGACGAACGCCACCGTGGAGGTGATCTGGAACACTTCCATGTACGGCGTGCCGGGTGGAAGCACACGGCTCGCCACGTAGCCGGCACACAGGCCGACGATCGCCGCAAACAGGAACCACTGGATCAGCCGCGGCCCCATTTGCATCTCCCCGGGCGGGAAGACGGTCATCACCACGACGGGACCCTTGCGGCGCTTGGCGACCATCTCGGGCGAGCGCGCCGCTGCCGGCGACTCGGCGCATGGCAACAGATAGTCGCCGGGCGGAATGTTGAACGACCGCAACGCGTCCATCACCGCATCCTCGGACGGCGCCTTGCCGTAGTCCGCCCGGTGATACGCGAGCACCATGTGAATGAGCGAGCTCGCCACGAAGACGAGCACCGCCGACACGAGGATGGGAAGCCACAGAGACGTCAATGCGACCATGCGCCCTCCCGAGTTCAGTTGGTAGTCGGTAGCCGGTAGTCGGTAGCTGGTTCCTGGTTCCTGCTACCAGCCACCGCCTACCAGCTACCGGCTAGGATCAGTGCGACGCGAAGACCTTCAGCTGGCCCTGTTTGTCGAACGCGACCACGTCGTACTTCTGCGGTGCCACGTTCGGCACTTCCATGCCCGGCGACCCGATCGGCATGCCCGGAACCGCGAGCCCGACGATGGCCGGCTTCTCCTTGAGGAGCCGCTGGATGTCAGCCGCGGGGACGTGCCCCTCGATCACGTAGCCGCCCACAATCGCGGTATGGCACGACTGCGCCTTGGGCGGAACGCCGCGCTGTTGCTTGATCGCGCCGACGTCCTCGGTCTCAGTGACCTGCGCGGTGAAGCCGTGCTGCTGCAGATGCTTCACCCAGTTCGCGCAGCAGCCGCACGTCGGCGACTTGTAGACCTGCACGACGGCACCCTGGCGCTGCGCGAGCGCCGATCCGCCCGTGCTCACCAGTGCGGCGGCAAGGGCCGCGGCCATGATGCGACTTCTCATGATTACCTCGCTCCTGTCTGGACGGTCGGCGCCGGCGCGGCAGGCGGCGGCTGCTGCTGAGGACGCCGCGGCATCTCATCAGCCGTGAACCGCGGCAGCGGCTCGTCGCGCATCGCCAGGTGATACACGGCCGCCGCAATCGCGATCGCCGATTTCTTGACATCATCTTCGACGATCCGTTCGTAGGTGTCGAGGTTCGTATGCCAGGTATACGACTGGTACTGGATGGGGTCCTGCAGGACGTTGATGCCGGGCAGCCCGGCCTCGTTGAACGAGGTGTGATCGGTGCCGCCCCGCTGCCGGCTCCGTGTCGTCGTCGCGCCGAGGACGCCGAGATCCTTGAGCGGCGCGAGGATCTCCTTCAGCACCGCCCCCGCCGCGGCCGGCCCGAAGACCGTCATCGCGCGCGCGCGGCCGGTGCCGGTGTCGATGTTCACGTAGCCGGCGAACGTCGCGTGCGCGGGCTTTGGGTCTTCGAACGTCCCGAAGTGCTCGCGCACGTACGCCTGCGAGCCGAGCAGGCCCTGTTCTTCCCCGCTCCACAACGCGATGCGAATGGTCCGCCGCCCTCGCACGCCGAGCGCGCTCAGCACCCGGACAGCCTCCATGGTGACCGCACAGCCGATCGCGTTGTCGGTCGCGCCGGTGCCGGCGTGCCACGAGTCGAGATGGCCGCCGAGCATCACCACTTCGTCGGCCTTGTCGGTGCCGGGAATCTCGGCGATCGCGTTGTACGCGGTGCGCCCTTCCGGATACGTGGTGTTGACGATGTCGACGTCGAGCTCGACCGTGCGGCCGTCCGCCAGCAGCCGCCAGATGCGGCCGTAATCTTCGTTGCGCATGACGACGGTCGGCGGGAGCACCTTCCCCTGCGCGGCCGTGTTGCCGTTGCCGGCGCCGAACGCGCGAATCTGGCCGTGATCGCGACCGGCGTCGTTCAACCGGACCAGCGCGCCGCTCTCGACCAGGAACTCGTTCAGCTGCTGTTGGATCTGCGCATTCGTGAGCGGCGGCGGATCCGGCCGGTTCTGATTCTGGTTCTGGTTGTTCTGCTGATTCTGCGGCTGGGCGGGCGGCGCATTCAGCTGGTTCAGCACGTCCTGGTCCTCGCGGCGCAGCGCCTGCGGGTTGAACGTGACGAGCACCGGCTGCGGCCGGCCGACCAGCACGATCTTGCCGCGGACGGCGTCCCTCACCCGATCCAACGCGGCGGTCAGCGCCTCCCTGGTTGGACGCTCCGGAAGCGTGAGCGCCATGGCCGCCGCCCGCACCGGCCCGTTCGTGCCCGGCGTCCAGGCAAGCGCTTCGACCACCAGGGCGTCTTTGAGGGGCGACACGATGTGCACCGCGAGACGGTCATTCGTCCAGCCGCCTCGTCCGTACGCGGCGCCGAAATCCCACGGCTCCAGATGCCCGTTCCGCAGACCCCAGCCCTCCAGCTGCCGAACCGCCCACTCCCCCGCCGCCTTGAGGTTCGGCGATCCCGTCAGCCGCGGACCGTAGACGTCGGTGAGGACGTGCAGCGTCTCGAGAATCTTGGAGTTGTTGGTCGCCTCCTGGCGGATCTTCCAGTAGACGTCGTGGTCGATCCGCTCCTCGGTGGCCACCTGACGCACGGCCGCCACGGCCACAATCGCCAGCGAGAGGCAGACAAGTCTTCGCATGAGAGTCGTCCTTCCGCGCGCATGCTAACACGGGGTCGTTACAGGTTGTCGATGCGCACGGGGTCCATGCGATCGGCTGGCATGAACCCGAACACCTTCCCGTAGAAATACAGCTCGGCCTCGAGGCAACGCTGGATCGTCTCCGCCTTGCGGAAGCCGTGCTGCTCGCCGTCGAAGGCCAGGTAGGCGACCGGCAGTCCTTTCGCGCGAACGGCGTCGGCCATCATCTGCGACTGGTTCGGCGGCACCACTTTGTCCTCGAGCCCCTGAAGCAGGATCAGCGGACAGGCGAGCCGGTCGATCGCATGAATCGGCGACCGCGCACGATAGAGCGCCTTCCGGTCGGGGTACGGTCCGATGAGGCTGTGTGAATACCGCGATTCGAACTTGTGTGTGTCGAGCTCCAGCACCTCGAGATCGCTGACGCCGTAGTAGCTGGCGCCTGCCCTGAACACACCGGGATGGAACGTCAGTGCCGCGAGCGTGGTGTAGCCGCCGGCGCTGCCGCCGCGGATGATCAACCGATCGGGATCCGCGCGGCCGCCGGCGCTCAGGAATCGCGCGGCGTTGATCACGTCGGCGACGTCGACGACGCCCCACTGGCCGTTCAGCCGCTCGCGATACGCGCGGCCGTAGCCGGAGCTGCCGCCGTAGTTCACGTCGACAACCGCGAACCCGCGGCCCGTCCAGAACTGGACGTGCAGATCGAACGTCGGGTGCGCGGCGGACGTCGGTCCGCCGTGGCTGATGACGATGAGCGGCGGCGCCTGACCCGGCGGTGGCGCGTAGTCCTTGTTGCGGGGCGCGTAGTAGAACGCGTGTGCCGTCCGGTCCCCATCGGTCGGGAACTCGATCGGTTCCGCGATCGACACGTCGCCCGGATCGAGCCGCAGCGTCGAGGCCTCCCGGATGGTCTCGACCGCGCCAGTGACCAGGTCGACCCGAACGACGGCATCGGGTGAGGCGTCGAAGCCGGCGACCAGCACGACGTGCTGCGGCGTCGTGGCGAGCCACTCGTCCGGCTGCACGTCGGGCGCGAGCTCGCTCAGACGGCCACTGGGAAGCTCGACGAGGCCCAGCCGCCATCGTCCGCGTTGCGTATAGGACACCACGAGCCGCGACGGCTCCGCGAAGCGCCACGTCGCGGTGCCGAGGATCCATTCCGGCCGTCCGAATTCCGCGTCAGGCGGCGCATTGACGATGACGGGTTCGATAGAACGATCCGAACGATAGAGTTTCCACCACCCATCGCGATCGCTCACGAAGTACAACGTTCCGTCTGGTGACCAGCCGGGTTGGCAGATCGATTCACGGTCGCCGCCCGCAACCTTCCGCGCGTGGACGAGCGCGCCCGCGTCGTCTCTGTCGGCGACCCAGAGCTCGGTGCCGTCCCATGGCATCAGCGGATGCCGCCAGGACAGCCAGGCGAGCGTCGATCCGTCCGGACCGAGACGCGGCGAGGAATAGAAGTCGCAACCCGAGGCGAGGACCTGGGCCGGGCTCAGCGGGTCGCCGTCGAGTGCGATGCTGACGATCGTATTGACCGGCTCCCGCCCCTCCTGCGTATGGTCCTCGCGTACGCAGACGAGATGACGCCGGCGACGATCGATGTCGAAGTCGGCATAGAACCAGCCAGGTGCTCCGCCCGCAGCACCGCGCGAAGCCCCTGGCTGGTTGACAGCGTCTTCTGGCGCGCTTTGCGCGCTGGCGCCTGCCGGCGTCAGCGGCTCCACGACACCAGGCGCGCCCACGCGATACACGCGCTGATCGGCAAAGTTGACGGCGTAGACCACGCCGTCCGCGACCAGGCAGGCGCCGCCGCCGTACTCGTGGACGCGCGTGCGGACGTTGAAGCCAGGAGGAACGACCTCCTCGACGAGCCCGTCGGCGCGCCGGCGAACGAGCCCGTAGCGCCCCGCCTCGTGCGGCCGGCCCTCGACCCAGTAGATATCGCTCCCGTCAATCTGCACGGCGCTCAGCCGCAGCCGCCCGGCCGCGACACCGGCCGCCGAAAGCGGCGACGCCCAGGTCCCGCACGGTGCCACACGCGACGCCACGTCCCGACTATAGTGCTATCCTTCGCGCCATGAGCACGCATGACGCGACTCGCCGCACGTTTCTCGTCCGCGCCGCCGCGAGTGCCGGGGCGGTCGCCGGTGCCGGTCTCGCGCCCGACGCCGAGGCACGGACCGCCGGACAGCAGGAGGCGGCCCACGCGCCTGCCGCCACTCAGGCGCGCGCGACCGACAGTCGGCACGGCGCCTTCTTCAATCACGATCAGGCCGCAGCCGTCGCGGCACTGACCGAGCGGTTGATGCCGGGCGCGCCGGGGACACCGGGCGCGCGCGATGCCGGCGTGCTCAACTACATCGATCTCGCGCTCGCCGGCGCGTACGCCGACCTGCAGGATTTCTACCGGCGCGGGCTGGCGCAGCTCGACGCATACTGCCGCACGACATACAAGGAGCCGTTCGCCCGGCTCGATGCCCCCCGCCAGGATCGCGTGATTGCGGCGCTCGAGGACGGTTCCGCCGCGGGGTTTGCGTGGCCGACCGCGCAGGAGTTCTTCACGACGATCCGCACGCACACGATCGAAGGGATGTTTGCCGACCCGATTTACGGCGGCAACCGGGACTTCGCGGGCTGGCGCCTGGTCGGTTTTCCGGGCGCGCAGGCCGTGTTCACCTCGTCTGACCTGCAAAACCGTCAGGCGTTCACGCGCGCACCGATCGTCGGGCTGCAGCTGCAGGCGCGCAACAGGTCATAAGTCATGGCGACCGAGAAGACAGACGTCGTCATCGTCGGCATGGGCGCCGTCGGCGGCATTCTGGCCGCCGAGCTCGGCAAAGTGGGGCTGAAGGTCATCGGCCTCGAGCGCGGTCCCCGGCTCACCACGGCGGACTTCACGCCGCACGACGAGCTGCGCTACTTCCAGCGGCAGGATCTGCGCCCGAGCACCAGACGCCAGCCCGTCACGTGGCGCCCGAACGCGAACGCGCCGGCAACGCCGCTCCCCGTGCTGAACTACGGGAACCAGGCTGGCGGCGGCACCGTCCATTACGGCGCGGTGTCATGGCGCTTTCACGAAGACGACTTTCGCGTGCGCTCGCAGACGATGGAGCGCTACGGGGCGCGCGCGATCCCGGACGACTCGTCGGTCGTTGACTGGCCGCTGACATACGCCGACGTGGAGCCTTATTACGACCGCGCGGAGTACGAGCTCGGCGTGTCCGGCAAGGCCGGCAACATCCAGGGTCGCCAGATTGAGGGCGGGAACCCGTTCGAGGCGCCGCGCCGGCGCGAGTATCCGCTGCCGCCGCTCGCCGCCGATCAATCGGGCGTGCTCTTCGACGCGGGCGCGCGGAAGCTGGGCTATCACCCCTTCTCGACGCCGCGCGCCATCCTGTCGCGGCCCTATCAGGGCCGGCCGGCATGCACCTACTGCGGCTTCTGTCAGGCGTTCGGCTGTCACATCGGCGCGAAGTCGAGCATCCTCGTTACCAAGCTTCCCGAAGCAGACGCCACCGGCAATTTCAAGCTGGTCTCCGGCGCGATGTGCTCCCGCGTCAACAGCGACGCGAGCGGCCGCGTGACCGGTGTCGCCTACTACGGTCCGGACGGATCCGACAATACGATCGAGGCGGAGCTGGTCGTGCTCGCGCCGTTCATCTACGACAACACCCGGCTGCTGCTGCTGTCGCGGACGGCGAAGTTCCCGAACGGCCTCGCGAACTCGAGCGGGCAGGTCGGCAGGCACGTGATGGCGCACATCAGCCCGCGCGTGTTCGCCACCTTCGACGATCGGTTCGTCAACATCTACATGGGGCCGAGCGCGCAGAAGCACAGCCTGGACGACTTCAACGCCGACAACTTCGACCACAGCGGGCTGCCGTTCATCCGTGGCGCGCAGATCTCCGTCACGCCGGCGGACCTGGAGGCCGGTCCGATCGGCGCGGCGATGAGCATGACGCCGCCGCCGGGCGTGCCGCGCTGGGGCGCGGCGTACCGCGACTTCCTGGCCAAGTACTTCGCCAGGCACGCCGCACTGGTGGCCCAAACCGAGAACCTGCCCTACGCCGACCAGACGATCGATCTCGACCCGGACGTCCGCGATCAGTGGGGACTGCCTGCGCCGCGGCTCACCTACGACTGGCGGCGGCCGAACGAGGTCGCCCGGATCGAGTTCCTGCACGGCACACTCCTCGAGCTGGCGCGCGCGATGGGCGCCACGAGCGCCTGGCCGGCGCCGCTCGGCCCCGGCGCGCCGGGCGCGCACCACGAGGGCGGGACGCGGATGGGGAGCGATCCGGCCACCTCGGTGGTGAACCGCTACGGCCAGAGCTGGGACATCCCGAACCTGTTCATCGTCGGCAGCTCGACGTTCCCGACGATGAGCGGGTTCAACCCGACGCTCACGATCCAGGCGCTCGCGTACATGACCGCCGATGCGATCGTGAACCGCTATCGGAAGAATCCGGGACCGCTCGTCTGATTCAAGGCGCAGGGTTGACGCAGTACCGAAACGGCTCGCCGGTTCGAAGCCGCCGCACGTTGTCGGCGACGACGGCCGCGATCCCTTCGTAGCTCTGGCGCGTGACACCGGCGACGTGGGGCGTGACGAGGACGTTCTCCATCGACAGGAATGGATGCCCGGGCGGCAGCGGTTCCTCCTGGAAGACGTCGAGGCCCGCGCCGGCGATTGTGCCGTCGCCGAGGGCCGCGATGAGGGCGGCTTCATCGATGACGGCTCCCCGTCCGACGTTGACGAGAACCGCCGTCGGCTTCATCGCCCGAAGGACGGCGGCGTCGATCAGGCCGCGGCCGCCGCTGTCGGGCGCGGCAGTGCACACCACGAAATCGGCATCTTTGACGAGGCGGATGAGATCGTGTGGCGTGCCCAGGTGACGGAGGCCGCAGCGCTCGGCCTCTCCCGGCTCGGGAACGCGTCGAATGGCGTCGACGCACATACCCATCGCACGCAGTCGCCGCGCGAGCGCCCTGCCGACGCGGCCGAACCCGACGATCAGAGCCACGCCCCCGAAGAGCGCCTCGCCACGCGGGACGCCCCAGAGACCTTCCTGGAATACCCGCGCGCAGGATCGCAGCCGGCGCGCGACGCCGAGCATCAGCAACAGCGCATGCTCGGCCGTCGATTCGCCGTTCAATGTCGCATCGCTCGGCACGTTGCAGACGCGAATGCCGCGGGCCGTCGCGGCCGCAACGTCGACGCCATCCAGACCGACGCCCCACTGCTGAACCAATCGGGCCGACGTGGCGGCCAGCAGGCGGCCGTCGAGACGCGCCATCAGCGGGATGAGCACGTCCGCCGTGCGCACCGCGTCGGGCAGATCGGCGATGCCCACCGCCAGCGCGTCGGCGTCCGGCACCAGCGCGGCCAATGCCTCGCGCGCGGCGGGAAAGGTCAGGCCGCACAGGATGATTCTCACGTTCGCGGCGCCGACTCAGCTCCCGTCGCGGATCACGCGGCAGGACTCGATGTCGAAGGTCACCTCGCCCAGCGCGAGGCGCGTCTGATCGCGCAGGCCCGCCGCGAACTGCACGAAGCGGTGGACGTCGGCGAAGTTGCTCGCGATGCCGAACGAGACGCGGATGGCGCCCGCACTCTTGCCGCCGCGGTGCGTGATGATCTGCAGGAAGCGCGGCAGCGTGAGGTCCGGGCTCTGCTCGATCGCCGCGATCACGTCGTCGTCGGTGAGCCCCTCGGCCGCCTCGCCCGCGCCAGGGTTGCAGAAGCAGCCGGTCCGCAGCGAGATCCGCTCGCGGCTCGCCAGCTCCTCCACCCGCCGGTAGTCGAGGAGGTGGCCGTCCGGGTCGTAGAAGTTCATCGTCACGGTGCCGCCGCGATCGCCCGTGGTCACGGGTCCGTAGATGCGCACCATCGGCCGGCCGTTGGTGTGGCGCAGCTCGAGGAGCTGTGCCAGGAGCCATCCGGTCAGACAGCGCACGCGCGTCTGGATGGTGTCGATGCCGACGGACGACAGGTGGCGCAGCCCGATCTCGACGGCCGGAATGGCGAGATAGTTGAGCGTGCCATCCTCGAAGCCCGCCTCACCCGGCGCCAGCCGATGCTGGCGCGCGTGCACGCTCGCGAAGTTCACCGTGCCACCCGCAAACCACGGCCGGTGCAGCGTCGGCAGCGCGTCCGTGCGGACGAGAAGGCAGCCGACGCCGGTCGGATAGCCGAACATCTTGTAGAAGGAGATGCTCACGAACTCCGGCCGCACGCGCTCGAGATCGAGGCGGTTCGACGGTACAAATGCCGCCGCGTCGAGCAGCACATCCCACCCGTGCGTGTGCGCCTCATCGACGAGCTCCAGCGGGTGCTTCACGCCCGAGAAGTTCGACTGCGCCGGAAATGCGAAGAGCTTCGGCGCAGGGTCCGCCGCTCCACTCGTGAGCGGACCCGGCCTACGGAGCAGGTCCGCGAGGCGCGCGCGATCGATGCGCAGCTCCGGCGCGACCAGCGGCGCATAGCTCACGCACGCGCCCTTTGCGGTGGCGAACTCCCGGATGCCGTTCACCGAGTTGTGATTGTCGACGCTGAGCAGGTAGTGGCCGCCCGGCCCGAACGGATACGACTCGCCCACGTGCTTGAGCGCCGCCGTCGCGTTCTGCGTGAAGATCGCCGTGTACTGGCCGCGCGCGTTGAACCAGTCGAGCACCGCGCGGCGGGCATTCTCGACGAGCGCGGTCATGTCCGACGAGGTCGGGCTGGCTGAATGCGGGTTGCCGAACACGCGCTCGCCGAGGAGCGCCAGATGCGCCCGCACCTGCGACTCCGTATAGAGACTGCCGCCCGTGTAATCGAGATAGACGTGCCGCTGCGCGTCGAGGCGCCGATACTCCGCCGCACGCAGCGCGTCGACAGCTGCCGTGCCCGCGTAGTCGGGCCAGGCGGCGAGAAACTCGTCGTACGCGGCCGTCATGACGGGTACAGCCGGCGCGCGCAGTCGGGACAGATCGCGTGTGTGAATTCGACCGACGCGCGGCTGCTGAGAAACTCGTCGAGCCGCGACCAGTACCCGCGGTCGTCGCGCACGTTCCGGCAGTGCGCGCACATCGGCAGGAGCCCTTCGAGCTGGGTGACCTGCTTGAGCGCCTCCTGCAGTTCCGTAATCAGCTGTTCGCGCTCGTCCTCGAACACCTTCTGCACCGTGACGTCGCGCGCCACGACCACGCGCCCTGCGAAAGCGCCCCATCGATCCCGTACTGGCTCGATACCGACGTCGAGCCACCGCTGACCCGAGGCGCTGTCGATCGACACTTCGGCCCGCCACTGTTCGGGGAGGCCTTCGAGCGACGGCAGGCCGAGCGTCCTCGCCAGCGGAGCGGGGTCGAGCGGCAGCATCTTGCGGGCCGTTTCGTTGGCGAACAGCACGCCGCCCTCCTGATCGAAGACGATGACGCCGTCTGCGAGACGCTCGAGCAGCGCTTCGCGTGCGCGCGGCAGCACGTCGAGCAGCCCTTCGCGCAGCACCGCCCACGCAAACAGAGTGCCGCTCACGCTCAATGAGAGCGTCAGATAGTTGAGGCCCGGCCAGGGTCCGAGCTTGAAGTTGTAGGCGGCGTTGCCGACCCAGGGAATGATGACGGCCACCAGGACGGCGGTCATTCCGACCCGAAACTGTCGCCGCACACGTTTCATCCCGCGCAGCAGCACGACCGTGGCCACCAGCATCAGCAGATAGTGCTGGGCCGTCAGGACCCAGAACCACCATCCGTAGTAATAGACGGCGAATGGCAGTTCGCCCGACGGCGGGACGATCTCGGTCCACAGCCACCGGTGCCACGAGTTGGTCCAGGCCGCCACGAGCGACAGCAGCGGCACACCCCAGACGAGCGCGAGCACGCGCGGCGTCAGAGGCACCGCGCGCCCCGCAAGCTCCATCGCGCCGTGAAAGAACAGCGGCGCCGCCGCGACGATGCCGATGTATTGGATTTGCGAGACGAGCTGCTTGCCGGCGGCCGATGGCACGTGCAGCTCGACGGCGTCGCCTAGCGCCCAGAGCGCTGCTGCCGCGAGCATGAGAGCGAGCGGCGTCGCGCCCGACGCCGTGCGCCGCCGCCGGATGGTCGCAGCCGCCACGAGCGACGTCGTTGCGCCCATGAGGTAGACCAACGACACGCCGAGGGCGACCCCCATACTTCAGTATCCCCCGGAGCGCTGAGCTTTTCGAGGAACCCGATTACGAATTCGTTCCCGGGCCGAACGGCCGCGCTTGAGTCGCGACCCGGACGCCTCTTAAGATGAACGGTCAACTTTCGTCTTCCCAAGAGGTTAGGGTTTCTTGCGAGCACTCATCATCGGGTTCGGAGCTTTGCTGTGCTTCACAGCTCTACCGTTGGAATCGGCCACGGGCGCCCCGAGCACCAAGCGGACGGCGCCACGGACCGGGCGCGCCGCCACAAGCTCAGCCGTATTGAGCGTCTCCGCCGTGGGCGGCATCTCGCCGAACGTGTTGCAACTGGCGGTCGGCGCGGTGCAGTGCGCGACAAGAAGCGGCGCCATGGCGCGTCCGCGCACGCTGACCGTCATCGATTACTCGCGCCCCTCTGTCGAGCCGCGGCTCTGGGTGTTCGATCTGAACGGCGGCGGCAAGCTGCTCTACAGAGAGCTGGTGGCGCATGGACGCAACACCGGCGAGAACATGGCGACGCGGTTTTCGGACGCGATGAACAGCCGCCAGTCGAGTCTCGGCCTCTTCGTGACTGGTGATACGTACGTCGGCAACAACGGCTACTCGCTGCGGCTCGACGGCCTCGAGCCGGGATTCAACGGACGCGCGCGCGAACGCGCGATCGTGGTGCACGGCGCGCCCTACGTCGATCGGTCGCTCGCCGCCGCGCAGGGACGCATCGGCCGGAGCTGGGGATGCCCGGCGGTGCGCGACGAGATCGCCCGGCCGCTCATCGACACCATCCGCGGCGGCGGTGTGATCTTCTCCTACTACCCGGACGACGACTGGCTCGCGCGTTCAAGGTTCCTGAACGGCTGCGGGAACCAGAGCCGTACGTAGCGTCCGGCTTCAGCCGGACCCAGGCGCTAATACTGGCGAAACGTCAGATTGAAGCGCCCTTCGATTCCAAGCTCGGGCGGCGCGGTGCCGGGGACGATGCGAGAGACGCCGTGATAGCGGAGCCGCGCCGGACCGCCAAAGACGAACCCGTCGCCTGATTCCAGCAGAATCGGCTCCACCGGATCCCGCCGCCGCAATCCGCCAAAGAGGAAGCGCGCCGTATCGCCGATCGAGATCGACACGACCGGCAGCCCCGCCTCGAGCGACGCACGGCTCTCGTCCTTGTCCTGATGCAGCCCCATCCGGCCCTCAGGTCCGTACCAGTTGATGAGGCAGATGTCGGGCCGGAAGGTGAACCCGGCATCTGCGGCAATCCGCGCAGCGAGCGCGGCGAAATCGTCCGGCACCGGCGGCACCGGGGCGTTGTCGTGATCGGCGCGGGTCGGCTCGTAGCGATACGTCAGCGGATTCCAGTGGCGGCCGAGGCACACCATGCGAACGCGCATGCGTCCGCCGCCGCGCACCGTCGGCACGTATCCGCCGGCCGGGCCGTCCATGATGGCGCGGCAGCGGGCGACGAGCGCCTGCTGCTCGGTCACCGTCAGGTATTTCCTGAGCCATACGACGCCTGGCGCGTACGCCGATGCCGTCGCCACGTATTCATTATCGAACGCCCGCCACGAGCTGCCGCCCACGTGGCATCGACGGCTATGGATGGACGGTTTCCGAGAACCAGTCGTCCGGCAGCTCGCGCCCGAGTCCGTTGCGGCGCGCCTTTTCCAGCACCAGCGCGCCGGCGGCCGCGAACTGCAGCCCGAGAAACGTCTCACGTTATGATCGATCAGGCTCGTGTGTCCTTCAGGTTTCCATCCCCTGGTCTCGCAGTGGTTCCATCAGACGCTTGGTGAGCCGACGTCCGCGCAGCGGCGCGGGTGGGACGCCATTCGTCAGGGACGCCACACGCTCGTCGCCGCGCCGACCGGCTCCGGCAAGACGCTGGCGGCGTTTCTCAGCGCCATCGACGACCTCGCGCGCGAGGGCACGGCCGGGCCACTCCCGGATGAGGTGCGCGTCATCTACGTCTCGCCGCTCAAGGCGCTGAGCGCAGACATTCACAAGAACCTCGCGGAGCCCCGGCGCGGGATCCGTCAGCTCGCCGAGGCGCAGGGGATCGAGGCGCCGCGGATCAGGGCTGCCGTCCGGACCGGCGACACCACGCAGGCCGAGCGCGCCGCCATTCTCCGGCGGCCGCCGCACATCCTGGTCACCACGCCTGAGTCGCTCTACTTGCTGCTCACGGCCGAACGCAGCCGGAGCCTCCTCGCCGCCGTGCGCACGGTCATCGTCGACGAGATCCACGCGGTGATCGGCACGCGCCGCGGCGCCCATCTGGCGCTGTCGCTGGAGCGGCTCGAGACACTGCGAAAGGAATCCATCCAGCGCATCGGGCTTTCCGCCACGCAGCGGCCGATCGACGAGGTGGCGCGCTTCCTGGTCGGCGCGGACACCGGTCGCAGCGACTGCGCCATCATCGACGAGGGCCACCGCCGCGCGATCGATCTGACGATCGAGATTCCGCGCTCGCCGCTCGGCGCGGTGATGTCGCACGAGGTGTGGGAGGAGTCCTACGACCGGCTGACCGAGCTCATCTCCTCCCACAAGACGACGATCGTGTTCGTCAACACCCGTCGGATGGCCGAGCGCGTCGCGCGCCAGCTGAGCGATCGGCTGGGCGAGTCGGCCGTGACGGCGCACCACGGCAGCCTGGCGAAGGACACGCGCCTCGACGCGGAGCGCCGGCTCAAGACGGGCGCGCTCAAAGCGCTCGTCGCGACCGCTTCGCTCGAGCTCGGGATCGATATCGGTCACGTCGACCTGGTCTGCCAGATCGGCTCGCCGCACCGCATTGCCACGCTCCTCCAGCGAGTGGGTCGCTCGGGGCATACGATCGCCGGTACGCCGAAGGGGCGGCTGTTCCCGGTCTCGCGCGACGATCTGGTCGAATGCGCGGCGCTCGTCCGCGCCGTCCACCGCGGCGAACTCGACGCCATCGTCACGCAGGATGCGCCGCTCGACGTCCTGGCGCAGCAGATGACGGCGGAGCTCGCCTGCCGCGAGTACGCGGAAGACGCGCTGTTCGATCTCGTCCGCCGCGCGTGGCCGTACCGCGCGCTCGATCGGCGCGACTTCGATGCGGTTGCGTCGATGCTCGCCGAGGGGTTCGCCACGCGCCGCGGCCGCAGGGCCGCGCTCGTGCACCGCGACGAGGTGCATCGCGTGCTTCGGGGGCGACGCGCGTCGCGCCTGCTGGCGCTGACCTCCGGCGGCGCCATTCCAGAGGTCGCCGATTACCGCGTCGTCCTCGAACCGGAGGAGACCTTCGTCGGTACGCTGAACGAGGACTTCGCGATCGAGAGCCAGGCGGGCGACATCTTCCAGCTCGGCAACGCATCCTGGCAGATCACGCGCGTGATCGCCGGCACGGTGCGGGTCACCGATGCGCACGGCGCGCCGCCGACGATTCCGTTCTGGCTCGGCGAGGCGCCAGCGCGCAGCGACGAGCTGTCGACGGCCGTGAGCGAGCTGCGCGCCGACGTCGAACAGCAGCTCCAACGCCCTGACGACGACTCCGTCATCGACTGGCTCGTGGCCGACACCGGTCTGCCACACGGCGGCGCGCAGCAGCTCTTCGAGTACTTCGCGGCTGGCCGCGCGGCGCTCGGCGTCATCCCGACGCAGGAGACGCTCGTGCTCGAGCGGTTCTTCGACGAGTCGGGCGGCATGCAGCTCGTCCTGCACGCGCCATTCGGCAGCCGCATCAACCGCGCGTGGACGCTCGCGCTCCGCAAGCGCTTCTGCCGGCAGTTCAATTTCGAGCTGCAGGCCGCGGCCACCGAAGATGCGCTGCTGCTCTCGCTCGGTCCGCAGCATTCGTTTCCGCTGGCGGACGTCTTCCGCTACGTGCATCCGGCGACGCTGCGCGACACGCTGATCCAGGCGGTGCTCGACGCGCCGCTCTTCGCCACGCGGTGGCGCTGGAACGCGACCGTCTCGCTGGCCGTGCCGCGGAGCCGCGGGGGCACGAAGGTGCCGCCGCCGCTCCAGCGCATGCAGGCGGAGGATCTGCTCGCGGCGGCGTTTCCCGACGCGGCTGCGTGCCTCGACAACATTCCCGGCGACCGCGAGATCCCGGATCACCCCCTCGTCAATCAGACGCTGCGCGACTGCCTCGAGGAGGCGATGGACATCGAAGGGCTGACGCGCGTGCTCACGCGGATTCATACGGGCGAGCTGCAGCTCGTCTCCCGCGACACGCCGGAGCCGTCGCCGTTTGCGGACGAGATCCTGAACGCGCGGCCGTATGCCTTCCTGGACGATGCCCCGCTCGAGGAGCGGCGCGCGCACGCGGTGCAGATGCGGCGGCCCGCCGATCCCGAGCACGCGCGCACCGGCGGCCTCGACCCGGCCGCGATCGCACGCGTGGTCGGCGAAGAACGTCCCGACCCGCGCGATCCCGATGAGCTGCACGACGGCCTGCTCACGGCCGGCGTGCTGCTCGACCACGAGGCGGGCGAGGCGCTCTTCCGCGCGCTCGCCAAATGCGGGCGCGCCGCACGCGCGCGCAATTTTGCCTTCTGGATCGCGGCCGAGCGGATCCCCGAGCTGCTGGCAGTGCATCCATCGGCCGTGCTCGAGCCGTCGATTGCGCCGCCTCCGTCGCGTGCGGCGCGTACCTGGACGCGCGACGAGGCGCTCGCCTCGCTCGTGAAGGGGCGCCTGACGCTGAGCGGTCCCACGACCGCCGCTGCGCTCGGCGATCTCCTCGGCGCGGCTGAAGCCGACGTCGACAACGCCTTGCTCGCGCTCGAGGCCGACGGCGCGGTGCTGCGCGGCTTCTTCACCCCGCCCGATCCACACGCCCCGGTCGCCTCACCTGCTCCGCCCGCCCTGGAGTGGTGCGACCGCGTGCTGCTCGCGCGCATCCATCGCTACACGCTCAACCGACTGCGCGCCGAAATTGCGCCGGTCACCCCGGCCGAGTTCATGCGGTTCCTGTTCGCATGGCAGCACGTCGACGGCAACCACCGGCTGATGGGTCCCGGTGGACTGCGCGCGGTGCTGGCGCAGCTCGATGGCGTGGAGACGCCGGCGCGCGCATGGGAGCGCGACGTGCTCCCGGCGCGCATCGAGGGCTACGAGCCGTCGATGCTCGACATGCTGTGTCTGGCGGGCGAGGTTGCGTGGGCGCGTCTGTCGACCGGCCCGACGCAGGTCGTCGGCGCGACGCCGGTCGCGCTCTTCCTGCGCGAGCATGCCGACGCGTGGCTGGCGCTCGGTCCCGCAGGCGCTGTCACGACCGACCACCCGGTACTCGAATGCCTGCGGGCGCGCGGGGCTTCCTTCGCGCACGATCTCGCCGCCGTGTGCCGACTGACCGTCGACGAAGTGCACGCCGCCCTGGCCGATCTCGTCGCGGCCGGGTGCGTCAGCTCGGACGGCCCGGGCGGACTGCGCCGCATCATCGGTACCTCGACGGCCGGCGTTCGGCGGCCTGGCGCAGACGGGCGCTGGTTCGCGCTCGCGGCGTCAACGGCGATTGCGAGAGAGGCCGCCGTCGAACTGCTCGCGTGGACGCTGCTGCGGCGCTACGGGGTCGTCTTCCGCCGCGTCGTCCTGCGCGAGGCGTCCGGAGTGCCGTGGCGGGAGCTGGCCGCGTCTTATCGCCGGCTCGAGGCGCGCGGCGAGATTCGCGGCGGGCGGTTCGTGAGCGGCATGTCGGGCGAGCAGTTCGCCCTGCCCGATGCGGTCGAGCGGCTGCGTGAAATCCGCCGCAGCGGTCCGGACGACCGGCTGATCACGATCAGCGCGGCCGATCCGCTCAACTTCACCGGTATTCTGACGCCCGGCGATCGCATTCGTGCCACGATGGGCAGCCGCGTCGTGTACCGCAACGGTGTGCCGATTGCGGCAATGGACGGTGACGGCTTGAAGCGGCTGGTGGAGATGGCGCCCGACATGGCCGCCGAAGCCGCAGGGGTGGTGGGAGGGCCATATGACTGACGCGCCAGACTACGAGCTCCAGAGGCCCGATCCCCCGCCTGTCCTCCCGCCACAGCCGCGAGTGGCGGCGCGTTGGATAGTCGCCGCGATCGTCATCGCGGCCGGGGGCGCAGCGCTGTGGTTCTATCTCCGAGCGCCGGACGCCCAGCCGGTTGCGAGCGAACCTGTCGCCAGCTCGCCCGCAGCGCCACCGCCGGCAGCGGCGCGTCCACTCTGCGCGGCCACCGAGGCGCCGGTCCTGCCGCCGCTCGATGAGAGCGATGCGGCCGTCGGGACGCTCGTCCGGACGGTGTCGTCGCATCCGCGGGTGATCGCCTGGCTCGCGACCGGCGACCTCGTCCGGAGCGTGGCCGTCGCCGTTGACAACGTCGCCGCCGGGCAGGTGCCGGTACGGTCCCTGCGGGCATTTCGACCATCCGGCGACTTCCGCGTGTTCGAGACCCGCAACATGCTGCTGATCGATCCGCGCAGCTACGCGCGCTATGCGTCAACGGCCGCCGCCATCGACTCGGTGGACGCGCAGGACGCCGCGCGGCTCTGCGCAACGCTGAAGCCGCGCCTGGAGGACGCCTACCGTGAGCTCGGCCGTGCCGAACCGTTCGATCGGGTCCTGGAACGCGCGATCACGACGTTGCTGAGCACGCCAGTGCCGCCCGAAACCGTGGCGCTCGTTCCGAAAGGCGCCGTCTACGGCTTCGAAGACGAGGCGCTCGAACGGCTGGCGCCTGCGCAGAAGCAGCTGCTCCGGATGGGGCCGCGCCACGTACGGGTCATCCAGGACACGCTGCGCGAGATTGCGCTCGCCATCGGCATTCCGCCGGAGCGGTTGCCGCAGTAGACCCGCGATCGGTCCACCAGCAATGCCCGCGGGTGCAGCCCGTGCCCGCGATTCTCGCCAAGGTTCCGCACAGCGCGTTGACCGTGTCCAAATCGCTCGGCGTCAACGCGTAATCTCCCTGCCGCCGCCCAGCCAGTTCGAGATGCCCTGCACGGGATTGACGAGCGTGTTCGGCGTGACAGTGACGTGATCGACCCTTTCGGAGGTTGCGTTGATGACCGATGGTGCGTCCGGCCTACAATGAGCGGGCCGTCACGGGAGGCGCATGACCACGACGCGGCTCGAGGCCTTCAGCGATGCCGTCATCGCGATCATCATCACGATCATGGTGCTCGACTTCCGGGTGCCCGAGACCGACGACTGGGAGGCGCTGGCGATGATCGCGCCGACGTTTCTGATGTACGTCCTCAGCTTCGTGTTCCTGGCGATCTACTGGAACAACCATCACCACCTGCTGCACGCGACCTCGCGGGTGAGCGGCGGGGTGCTCTGGGCGAACATGCATCTGCTGTTCTGGCTGTCGCTCGTGCCGTTCACGACCGCCTGGGTGGGCGACAGCGCACTGGCCCCGGTGCCGACGGCCGTCTACGGTGTCGTGTTCCTGCTGGCCTCGATCGGCTACTGGATCCTGGTGAACACGATCCTCGCGCACGAGGGGCCGGAGTCGCAGCTGCGCGCCGCGATCGGGAGCGACGTCAAGGGCAAGATCTCGATTGTGATCTACGCGACCGCGATCCCGCTCGCCTTCGTGAATCCGATGATCGCCGGCGCGTTGTACATCACCGTGGCCGCGCTCTGGCTCTGTCCCGATCCGCGCATCGAGCGACGCATCGCTAGCCGGTAGCTGGTAGGCGGTAGCGAGTAGCAAGAACCGGGAACCAGGAACCGCTACCGGCTACCAGCTACCGCCTACCAGCTAGCGCCGCCCGTCGTACCACTGGTAGCACTCGTCCTGGCTTCGAAGGATGCGGCCGCCCCGCACCATCATCTTGACCATGAACGTCAGGTGCTCCCGGGGAGTGTACAGGTCCTTCTTGCGGCCGCTCGTCAGCAGCGGATGCCGGTGCAGGATGACGAACGTGCGGCCGCGCCGCCGTGCACGCCGCTTCAATCGCCGTGAGAGATCGACTTCCTCCGCCGCGTAGAGCTCGAGGCTGAATCCGCGGACCTCACGGAATGCCGAGGTCTCGCAGAACAGGAACGACCCGGCGGCCCAGCGCGTGAGGCGGCTGACGGTGTTCCACATGCCGATGACCAGCGTCGAGGGAACGTCGGTGGCATCGACCCGCACCGTGCTGCCGCCTCCAATCGCGCCGCCCTCCCGAATGATCTCCACGAGGTCGGCGAACAGCTCCCGGCTCGGATGCGAATCGGCGTCGACGAACACGAGCCAGTCGCCGTCGGCGCGCGCGGCGCCGGTGTTCCGCGCGCGTGAGATCTGATTCACCGGCTCGAAGACCACGACGGCCCCGTGCTCGCGCGCAATCGCAGCCGTCTGGTCCGTCGAGTTGTTGTCGCAGACGATGAGCTCGGAGGCCCAGCCGGCGGCGTGGAAGGCGGTCATCGCGCGGCGGATGCTCTGGAGCGACGCCGCCAGCCCGCGCTCCTCGTTGAAGGCGGGCACGACGACGGACATCTTCATGCGCGGTCCCGCTCGTCGTGGCGCGTCGAGGCGACGAAGAGCGACAGCAGGAAGCTGACGATGCTGACGACGAGCGCCCCGAGAAAGGCCGTCCCGAAGCCGTCGACGTGAAAGCCGAGCCCCAGCGCGTCGGACACCGCACCCGTCAGCCAGAGCATCAGGGCATTCAGCACGAACGTGAAGAGGCCGAGCGTGACGAGCAGGAGCGGCAGCGTCATGAACCAGAGCACCGGCCGCACCGACGCGTTCAGCACGCCGAAGACGAGCGCGACGACGAAGAGCAGCCGCCAGTCGCCCGTGAAGGAGATGCCGGGAACCAGGCGCGTTGCCGCCCAGAGTGCCGCGGCGTTGATCAGCAGGCGGATAAGAATGTGCATAGCTGTACGTGGCGTCCGGTGCCCTGAGCGTAGTCGAAGGGCAGCCGGACCTTACCAGTCCGTCGGCGTGTAATCCTTCAGGAACTGCCCCCAGACGTGCGTGCCGGTGGTGAACCCGCCGATGATCGGATCGAGGATCCGCGCCGCGCCGTCGATCGCATCGAGCGGCGGCAGAAAGTGCTGCTCCTCGGCCTTGCGCGCCGCAACGTCGACCGGATCTTCGTCGGTGATCCAGCCCGTGTCGACGCTGTTCATGTGGATGCCGTCGTTGAAGTAGTCGGCGGCCGACGTGCGCGTCATCATGTTGAACGCCGCCTTCGCCATGTTCGTGTGCGGGTGCCTCGTCGTCTTGAAGCGGCGGTAGAACTGCCCCTCCGTCGCCGACACGTTCACGACGTGCTTGTCGCGTTCGGGGGTGCGCATCATGAGCGGCTTGAGCCGCGCATTGAAGACGAACGGCGCCACCGCGTTCACCAGGTGCACCTCGAGCAGCTCCACCGTCGGCACCTCCGCGAGCAGCAGCCGCCACGAGTTGCGGTCGCGCAGATCGACCTGCTGCAGATCCTGATCGAGCTGCCCTGCCGGAAAGAGATGCGTCTGCGGCGTCAGCTCCTCGGACAGGAGGGCCACCTGCGACAGCTCCGCCGCGTGCGTCATCCCGACCGCGCCGACCAGACGCTGGACGGACGCGGGCAGCGCGCGGGCGGAGGCCCGCTCCTCCGCCATCATGTGCGCGTAGAACTCGGGCGGCCGCTGCACCGTCTGGCAGGCGTTGTTGACGATGAAGTCGAGGCGGCTGCGCGCGGCGAGGAGCTCGCGGCAGAACGCCTCGACGCTCGGCGTGTGGCGCAGGTCGAGGCCGAAGATCTCCAGCCGATCGCTCCACTCCGGAAAATCCGACTCCTGCGCGTACCGCTTCGCCGCGTCGCGCGGAAAGCGCGTCGTCACGATCAGGTGCGCGCCCGAGCGCAGCAGCTCGAGTCCCGCCTGGTAGCCGATCTTGACGCGGCCGCCGGTCAGGAGCGCGACCCGTCCCCGCAGATCGGCGAGCTCGGTGCGCTTGCCGAAATTGAGCGCGGCGCAGTCCGGGCAGAGCTGATCGTAGAAGTGATGGATCAGCGAGTACATGTCTTTGCAGATGTAGCAGTGCTGCAGCTCGTGCGCCTGCCGCTGCTGCGATACCGCGGGCTCCTCTGCACGCCCGGACAGGAAGTAGTTCGGCGAGTGGAACAGGGGCTTTCGCCGGAGCCGCTGGATCCCGGTCGCGGTGCGCGCCGCCTGGTCGCGCTCGACCCGCGCGGCCCTGCGCTCCCGCTCGAGGCTCTTCGCCATCCGCCGGCGCTCCACGCGGTCGGGGTGGTAGACGGAGGCGACCGCCTGCAGCAGCCGCTTGCGCTCGGCGTCGGGCACGCCGGCGAGCACGCTGCGATCGGCGGCGATCGACTCGAGGAGCTCGACGGCGTCGCGCAGACGCTCGACGAGCGTCCGCTGCTCGGTCTCGAGGTGGAATGCAGCCATTGATTCAGCGTAACCTATCTGCCCGCGCGAATCCCTGGTGCCCACAGTACGTACCGTCCGGCTTCACCCCTCGACCATCGCTCGGGGTGCCCTGAGCGTCGCCGAAGGGCAGCCGGACCAGCGGAGCAGAGAAAGGAGCGCGATGGCTCATCTCGGATACATCGGCCTCGGCACGATGGGCGGCAACATGGTCAAGCGACTGCTTGACAAGGGTCACACGGTGGTCGGCTACAACCGCACCCGCGCGAGGGCGGAGTGGCTGGTCAAGGCGGGCATGCAGTGGGCCGACACACCGCGCGACGTCGCCAGGTCGGCGGATCTCATCTTCACCATGCTGGCCAATGGGAAGGCCGTGAAGGCGGTCGTCGAGGGACCCGGTGGCGTGCTCGGCGCGCTCGAGCCCGGCAAGGTGCTGATCGACATGAGCACGATCTCCCCGGCGACCAACCGCGAGCTCGTCGACCTGGTGAAAGGGACCGGCGCCGAGATGCTCGACGCGCCCGTCTCGGGCAGCGTGATCACGCTGCAGCAGGGAAAACTCTCGGTCATGGTGGGCGGCTCGAAGGAGGCGTTCGGCAAGGCGCTCCCGGTGCTGCAGGACATCGGACCGAAGGTGACGCACGTCGGCGACAACGGCCTCGCGCTCGCGCTCAAGATCGCGACGAACCTCAGCCTCGCCGTGCAGATGCTCGCCTTCAGCGAGGGCGTGCTGCTGGCGGAAAAGAGCGGCATCACGCGCGAGACCGCCGTCGACGTGCTGCTGCACAGCGTGATCGCGTCGCCGATGGTGCAGTACCGCGGGCCGTTCGTGCTGAAGATGCCCGACGAGGCCTGGTTCAACTGCGACATGATGCAGAAGGACATGAACCTGGCGATCGAGATGGGCGAGCGGCTCGGCGTCCCGCTGCCGACGACGACGGTGACCAATACGTTCCTCACCGCCGCGCGTGGGATGGGGCTGAACGCGCAGGACTTCGCCGTGCTGTTCGACGTGCTCGCCGAGATGTCGGGCGTCAAGGCCCGACCGTAGGGCGTACGTGGCGTCCGGGCTGTAGAGGGACCTCAGGTCAACGACGCGAGGTTGGCGCGGAGCGTGTCCGCGTCGATCTCCTTCTCCCACCGCGCGATGACGACCGTCGCCACCCCGTTGCACAGCATGTTCATGGTGGCCCGGCACATGCTCATGAACCGGTCCACCCCGAGGATGAGCGCCATCCCCGCCACGGGAATACTGGGTACCACGAGCAGCGTGCCGACCAGCGCGATGAACGCGGCGCCCTGCACGCCGGCAGCCCCCTTGTGCGTCAGGGCACCGACCGCAAGGAGCGACACGTACTGCGTGGTCGTGAGAGGCGTGTTCGTCGCCTGCGCCACGAAGACCGCCGCCAGCATCATGTAGATGCAGCTCCCCTCGGGGTTGAACATGTAGCCGGTCGGCGTCACCAGGCCGACGACGCCCTTCGAGCAGCCGAGCCGCTCGAGCTTGGTCATGAGCGACGGCAGCGCCGGATCGGAGGAGCTCAGCGAGAGCACCAGCACGATCTCCTCGCGGATGTATTTCAAAAACCGGATGATGCTGAAGCCGGCAAGCGCCGCCACCGCGCCGAGCGCGATCAGCACGAAGAGAATGCTCGTCACCCAGACGGTCACGATCAGCTGCGCGAGCGGTCCCAGCGAGCTCAGGCCGTAGCGTCCGACCGTGAACGCCATCGCGCCGAAGGCGCCGATCGGCGCGAAGCGCATCACGATATTGATCACGCCGAAGACCATGTGCGTGAGGCCGTCGAGGACCTCGACGACCGGCCGGCCCCGCGGGCCGAGCGCCGAGAGCGCGAAGCCGAACAGCAGCGAGATCAGTACGACGCTGAGGATGTTGCCGCGCGCGAACGCGTCGATCACCGTCGCCGGGATGATCTGCAGCAGGTAGTCGGTGACCGTCTGCGCTTTCGCTGCGCCCGCATAATTGGCCACGGCGCCCGCGTCGAGCGACGCGGGATCCGCGTTGAAGCCGCCGCCGGGGACCGTGAGGATGCCGATCACCAGGCCGACGAGGAGCGCGATCGTCGTCATCACCTCGAAGTAGATGAGCGCCTTGCCGCCGACGCGCCCGATCTTCGCCATGTTCTCCATACCGGCGATGCCGGTGACGATGGTGGTGAAAATGACGAGCGTGATCACCATCGTGATGAGCCGGATGAACGCGGTGCCGAGCGGCTGCATCGCCTCGCCGGTCTCGGGGGAGGCGTAGCCGAGGACGATCGCGAGCGCGACGCCGATGAGGACCTGGCCCCACAGCGTGCGGTAGAACGGCTTCGGACGGGCGACGGACGCGGCGGCGGGCGGATGGGTCGCGACAGTGGCTTCCATAGGGGGCAGATCCTACACCCAATTGTCCGGTGGGTTTACAATCGGGCCTCACAGGAGAGGCGAACATGCCAGTCTCACGACGCGACGCGATTTGCAGCATTTCGGGAGCCACACTGGCGGGGCTGTCGGGCGTGCTGACGCCGGAGGTTCTGGAGGCGCAGGCGGCCCAGGCCCAGGAGCCGTGGCCGGATCGCCTCGTCGAGCGGCCGCTGCGGCCCGGCTTTCCGGCGCCTCTGCCGCTCAATCCGGATGGCTCCGCGCCGGAGCATCCGGAGAGCGCGGCGGGACCAATCACCGACCCGCTGATGTGGCGCACGCCAAACCGCCAGGCGCCGGCAATCGAGTTCGACTACCGGAAGATGGCAATCAAGATCGATACGCGCGGGCTCGGCAGGCTGGCCGGGACGCTGCGCTTCGAAGATCTGGAAAAGCTGCCGCGTGTCTCGCACACGTTCCTGCTGCAGTGCGGCGCCCCAAATCCCCGCGGCATCGTCACATGGACCGGCGTGCGATTCAGCGACTTCGCCGACCTGCTGGGCCTCGTGCCCGGCGCGCATTATTGCCGGTTGATCGCGTCGGATCGCCACTACGTGGACGAGCCGATGACGACATTACGGCATCCCCAGGTGATGCTGGCGTGGCTGATGAACAACGAGCCGATTCCGCCGCGGCACGGCGCGCCGCTCCGGCTCATCGTGCCGTTCCGGTACGGCAACCGGAGCATCAAGGCGATCACCGAAATGATCTTCGCCACACCGGGTCTGCCTGCACTCGCGCTGCCGGCGTGACCATGCCTCGAGAGCGACGGCCACAGAGGCATGACGGTGACTCCGTGGCCCGTTGAAGCCCGACCTAACTCGTCGCGCGCACGTATGTGTTGAACCAGGCGACCGTGCGCTTCCACGCGAGCTCGGCCGCAGCCTTGTTGTAGCGCGGCGGCGTTGCGTCGTTGTTGAAGCCGTGCCCGGCGCCGGGATAGATGTAGCCTTCGTACATCACCCCGGCCGCCTTCAGCGCCCGCTCGTACTCCGGCCACCCCTCGACGAGCCGCGTGTCGGTGGCGCCGTGATGCACGAGCACGGCCGCCTTGATCTTCGGCACGTCCGCCGCCGGCGGCGCGCCGCCGTAGTACGGCACCGCGGCCAGCAGGTCCGGACCCATGCGAACCGCGAGCGCATTGGCGATGCCGCCGCCGAAGCAGAAACCGGTCACGCCGAGTCGACCGGTGCTGTCGGCGCGCTTCTTCAGCCACATCGCTGCCGCATAGAGGTCCTCCGCCATCTTCCCCCGATCCACCTTCCCGAACAGCGCGCCGCCCTTCTCGTCGTCGCCTGGATAGCCCCCGACCGACGTGAGACCGTCGGGCGCGAACGCCATGAAGTTCTCGATCGCCAGACGGCGCGCGACGTCCTCGATGTGCGGGTTGAGGCCGCGATTCTCGTGGACGACGAGCACGGCGGGCAGGCGGTTGGTCCCGGCACTGGCCGGCCTCACGAGCAGACCGCGGATGCTGCCGTTCCCCTGCGGCGACGGCACGGTCTCGTACGATGCGCGAATGCGCGGATCGGTCGGCGCCACCTGCTGCGCGGCGGCGTAGTTCGGCATCAGCTGGTCGACGATCGCGGCGGCCGCGGTCGTGGAGACAGCCACCTTCTTCACGCGATCCAGGAACGCCCGGCGGTCGATGTGCCCGTGGATGAACAGGTTGTACGCCTCGATGGCCTCTTGCGGCAACGGCTGTGTCGTCGTCTCCATGGCACGCTCCTCTGCAGGGCGGGTGCGGCCGCACGGGGAGGCTCCGTCGCGGCGGACCCGCCGAAATCGACATGAAAACGTGCGGCGGAGGATATCATGATGACCACAGGAGTACATGCATGAAGTCAGCGCGGATTCTGAGCGTGCTTGGTATCGGGATTCTGTCCTTCTACAGCGTAGTCATCGCGCAGCGGGGCACCACCCCGCCGCAGCCGCAGGCGGGCAAGCTGGCGGCCATCGGCCCCGCGACGCCGAACCGCGGCGCGCTCGTGGAGCGGCCGTCGAGCGCGATGCCGGTGGTGCCCGAGGGGTTCACCGTCAGCGTCTATGCCGAGCTGCCGGTGCCGCGCATGATGGTCTACGCGCCGAACGGCGACCTGTTCGTCAGCTCACCCGCGAGCAACAGCATCACCGTGCTGCGCGATACCAGTAACGACGGCGTCTTCGAGGCACGCGGCGTGTACGCGCAGGGTGAGCCTCCCGCCGGGCGCGGCGGTCAGCCGGCGGGGCGGACGAGCGGCCCACCGCCGGCGGTGAACCCAGCGGTGAACGGGCCGATTCTTGGCGCCTCGGCTCCGGCGTGCGTGCCGCCGCCCCCCTTCAACAATCGCGGACCGGGCACCGTCGCCGCCCCGTTCGGCATGGCGTTTCACGACGGCTATCTCTATGTGGGCAACACCGGGTCGCTCGTGCGCTTCAAGTACACGAACGGCGACCTGAAGGCGCAGGGCGAACCCGAAAAGCTCCTCGATCTGCCCGTCGGCGGCCACTCGACGCGCAACATCGTCTTCAACCGTGCGGGCACGAAGCTGTACATGTCGGTGGGCTCGCAGTCGAACAACAACGCAGGCGAGGACTGCCGGCGCGCGGCGATTCTCGAGTTCAATCCGGACGGCTCCGGCTACCGCGTGTTCGCGTCCGGCATTCGGAACCCCGTCGGTCTGGCGTGGCAGCCCGGCGCGGACATTCTCTGGACCGCGATGAACGAGCGCGACAACCTGGGCGACGATCTGGTGCCCGACTACGCCACGTCGGTGAAGGACGGCGGCTTCTACGGGTGGCCGTACTCGTACATCGGGTCCAACTACGACCCGCGCTACGTGGGCGCGTTCCCCGAGCTCGTCAAGAAGGCGCTTGTGCCCGACGTGCTGATCCCGGCGCACTCGGCCGCGCTCGGCATCACGTTCTACACCGGCACGCAGTTCCCCGCGCGCTACCGCACTGGCGGGTTCGTCGCGCTGCACGGCTCGTGGAACCGGTCAACCGCCTCCGGCTACAAGGTCGTGTTCTTCCCGATGGCGAAGGGGCGGCCGGGCGCGATTGAAGACTTCATGACCGGCTTCCTCGTCGACGACGGCTCCGGCGGCGAGGTGATCTCGCGGTGGGGACGGCCGGTCGGCGTGACCGTGGCGCCCGACGGCAGCCTGCTCGTCTCCGACGACGGCAGCAATCGAATCTGGAAGATCACGGCGTCGCGCGGCGGCACACGTTAACTACCAAACTCCTTCATCAACCGGTACCAGAACTCCGCGGCCTGGTAGAACGCCTCGACCCCGAGGCGTTCGTCCTTGCCGTGCGCCCGGACGTCGTCTGGATCCTCGGGCCGCGCGGACGGCGCGTAGGTGGGAATGCCAGCCAGGCGCGTGAACATGCCGTCGGTCGCGCCTGCCTCCATCACCGGCGTCACCGGCACGCCCGGCCACTGCGCGGCGGCCAGGCGCTCGAAGCGCGCGAGCAGCTCGGGCGGGATCGGCGATGGCGGGCTGGCCTGCGGCGCGTTCAGCACCGTGAGGGCCACGCGATCGCCGGCGAGCTTCCGCAGCGCCGCCTCGACGGGCGCGGTCGGCTCGCCCGGCAGGATGCGGCAGTTGACGACCGCGCGTGCCGTCTGTGGCAGCGCGTTGTTCGCATGGCCCGCCTCGACCCGCGTGGCCACGCAGGTCGTGCGCAGCCGCGCGTTGTAGAACGGCTGCTTCGAGAGCCGGTCGGCGGCGGCCGGGTCCGGCGGCATCGCCGCCACTCGGCGCATGTCGGCCGCCCGCTGGCCCGTGTCGACCTGTGCCGCGCGCTGGAAGAACAGGCGTGCGATCTCGGTCACGTTGAGCGGAAACCGATACGCGCCGATGCGCTGCAGCGCGCCCGCCAGCGTGTAGATCGGATTGTCGGGCCGCGCGAGCGAGCTGTGTCCACCGACGTCGGTCGCCTCGAGCTGAAAGTCCGCGTAGATCTTTTCGCTCGCCTGGATCGTGAAGAGCGAGGGCTTCCCGTTCCGCAGGATGATGCCGCCCGAGTCGGTATTGAGCGCGAGCTCGGCGTCGATCAGGGTGCGGTGCTCCTTCACCAGCCGCTGGATGCCGGCCTGCGTCGTCTCCTCGTCGCCGGTGAGCGCGATGACGAGGTCGCGGCGCCCCTGCCACCCCTCCCGCTCGAGGCGGACGAAGTTGGCGACGAGCATCGCGGCGCCCGCCTTGTTGTCGGTCGTCCCGCGGCCGTAGAACCAGCCGTCGCGCTCGGTCAGCGTGTAGGGCTCGAGCGACCAGTCTTCGCGGCGCGCGGGCACGACGTCGATGTGCGCCATCAGCAGGATGGGACGGGCGGAGCGGTCGGTGCCGCCGAGCCGCGCCACCAGCGTTCCGACGCGCGGCGCCAGCGTCAGCACCTGCACGTCGTCCTTCGGGAATCCTGCCGCGAGCAGGCGGTCGGCCATCGCCTGCGCCGCCTTCGGCGTCAGGCCGTTCTCCGCGGTCGTGGGGATCGCGATGAGCTCGCCGAGCACCTCACGCGCGAGCGCGCGGTCGGGCGACAGGCCGGTCTGCGCCTGCACGACCGCCGTCGCAGCGGCGGCGGCCAGCACGAGCGCGGCGAGATGTACGTAGCGTCCGGCTTCAGCCGGACCTGACAACGGAGGCCGCATCCCGCGAGTATGCCACGCTCACGACTGCGCCGGCCCTGACGCCGTGTTCGACCAGGGCGACTGATCGACATCCCCCTCACGTCACCGTCCCGCGTCGAACGGCGTCGGGCGAGGCCACCAGCGCGGAACCGCCGCTCGATAGGCCTCGTAGGACGGCCCGAACGTCCGCCTCAGCTTCGGCTCCTCGTACAGCACGACGAACAGGTGAAACACCACCCAGAGCACCGCGGCATACGCGAGCAGGATGAAGCGCCCGAGCAGCAGCGCCTGCCCCGTGACGATCATGACGAGCGCCACGTACATCGGGTTCCGCACGTACCGATACAGCCCGTGGACGACGAGCTCCGTGGGCGGCATCACCGGCGCCGGCGTGCCGCGCCCTTCGGCCACGAAAAGATAGAAGGAGTTGACGAGCGCGGCCAGGCCGGCAGCGATGAGCGCGACCCCGACGATGCGCGCGGGAATCGTGGCGGCGTACCAGCTGTGGGCCTCCCAGCGGGTCAGCCAGTACGGGATCAGCCCCGCGCCCGTTCCGGGCCCAACGAAGAAGAACAGAATGGTGAGAATCCCGATCGGACGACGCGTGGGCATCGGTGCGACCGCAGTCTACCGCCGTGGCGTCAGCTTCCGTATCGCTCTTCGAGAATGTTGCACTAGATGAGACGCTCGCTCGCGATCGGCAGGCGCTTGTCGACGAGCACGTCCCACCAGCCGAAGTGCACGGCCAGCATGTGATCGAGCTCGCGCGTCTCGGCGGTCGTCGTCGACTGGCCCGGCGCCGGGAGGCAGTAGGCGGCAATGGGCGACGCCGCGAGCATGTGCACGACGCCCGAGGAGAAGCCGCTGCCCGCGTAGGCGACGCAGCCGGCCATCGGCAGCGACCGCACGTCCTCGAGGGCGTAGGGAATCTTCTCATCGACCGTTCCCTGGCTGTCCTGGAACTTGCACTCGATGGCGAACGCCTTCTGCGAGTCGTCGCTGACGCAGAAGATGTCGACGCAGCGGTCCTTCCCGATGATCGTCTTGCCGATGCGGACCTCGCGGTAGACCTTCAGCCCGCGCGAGCCGAAGCGGTTGGCGAGATACAACGCGACCAGGTTGGCGTATTCAGCGCCCGACATTCTTATGGGTACGTCGTGTCCGGCTTCAGCCGGACCTCCTCGAGCAGGTCGAACTGCTCGGGTGCAGGTTCGGCCGGCAGATCGGGTGGAACGCGTCCTTCGCCGAACTCGCTCAGGCGCCGCGCGGCAATGGCCACGGCTTCAAGATTGATGTCGTTGCCGAGAAACCGCCGCCCGAGCCGTCCCGCCGCGACGCCCACGCTGCCAGACCCCATAAAAGGATCGGCCACGACATCCCCGGGCGAGGAGCTCTGCCCGATGAGAATCTCGGCCACTTCGGCCGGCTTCTCCGCCGGATAGCCGCCGCGGATGCGCGGAATCGCCATCACGTCCGG
>JACPCS010000072.1 GCA_016184455.1 Acidobacteriota bacterium | reverse complement strand
GGTACCCTGGCGAGGTCTGTGCTACATAGCAGGCGTGGCCGCTGCCACGCCGCCGCTGCTGCGTAATCGTGTGTCGCTCGCCGGGGGCCTGCTCGCCGCGACGAGCGGCGTGCTCTTTCTGGCCGTTTTCCTGCTCGACCTGTTCGGGTTCCACACCAACCCGTACATCGGGATCCTGTTCTTCCTGGTCTTTCCGGGCATCTTCGCCGTCGGCCTGGCGCTCGTCCCGTTCGGCGCGTACCTCGAGCGACGGCGGCGGCGTGCCGGCCGACCGCCGCACGAGCTGCACTGGCCGCGCCTCGACCTCAACGATCCGCGCCAGCGCCTCTCGGTCTTCGCGGTCGCGCTGCTCACGATGATGAACTTTCTCGTCGTGTCGCTCGCCACCTATCGCGGCGTCGAGTTCATGGACTCGGTCACCTTCTGCGGTCAGGTCTGCCACCAGGTGATGCAGCCCGAGTTCACCGCCTATCAGGACAGCCCGCACTCGCGCCTCACCTGCGTCGAGTGCCACATCGGCCCGGGCGCGCCGTGGTTCGTCCGCTCGAAGCTGTCGGGCACGCGTCAGGTATTCGCGGTGCTGATGGCCAGCCACGAGCGGCCGATTCCCTCGCCGGTGGAGAACCTGCGCCCCGCGCGCGATACCTGCGAGCGCTGCCACTGGCCCGAGAAGTTCCACGGCGACAAGATCAAGGTAATCCGCGAGTACGCGGAAGACGAGAAGAACACCGAGACGGCGACGACGCTCCGCATCCACATCGGCGGGGGCAGCGAACGGCTCGGCATTGCCAACGGCATCCACTGGCACATGAACGTGGCGAACGAGATCGAGTACATCGCGCTCGACGAGGCGCGGCAGTCGATCGGGTACATCTGGCTGCGCGACCGGCGCGGCAACGTACGCGAGTACTTCGCGGAGGGCGTCACGCCGGACCAGCTCCAGGGACGCGAGCGGCGGCGGATGGACTGCATGGACTGCCACAATCGGCCCGCGCATCCGTTCGCGGTGTCCGCCGAGCGGGCGGTCGACGAAGCGATGGCGATCGGGGAGATCGCGCCGACGCTGCCGTACGCGAAGCGCGAGGTGGTCGCCGCGGTCAAGGCCGCGTATCCGGATCACGCGGTGGCGGCGACGGGGATCGCGACGCGGCTCCGCGACTTCTACCGCACGCAGGTCCCGCAGGTCTACGCCTCACGCCGGCAGGACGTGGAACGCGCGATCCGCGCCGCCAACGAGCTCTATCGCCGCAACATCTTTCCCGAGATGCGCGTCGGCTGGGGCACCTATCCGAACAACATCGGGCACATGGCGTTTCCGGGCTGCTTCCGCTGCCACGACGGCAGCCACGCCACGCGCGACGGCCAGGCCATCCGCCAGGAATGCGACCTGTGCCACGACTTCGAGTAACTGGATCGAGCGGGATTACCGCTGTTCACCCCTCTGGCTTCTCCCTTCAGAGCCAGAACTCCGAACCGAACACGGAACACGAACCGGGAAGCGAAATCCCAGTTCAGAACCTGTGAGTGAACGCCGCGTATCCAAAGTGCGCGTCGTAGGACGGCGCCAGAAAACTGCCGAAATTGAGGAGGCGGTTCCCCCACTGGAACGACCGCGAGGTGTCGCGCAGCAGGAACTCGCTGCCGACTGACTCGACCCATGGGAGATCGGTCGCCTGCTGCCAGTCGTCCGTACGAAAGCGCTCGTAGGTGTACCCCACCGTGAACAGGCTTCGCTGAAGGAATGGAAACTCCAGCCGCACGTCGGCCACATGCCAGTCCTGGTTGACGCGCGGCGGGGACGCCGGAAACGCGAACTGGTGGTTCGGCGGGAACGGCGTCCCGTCCCAGTTGGTCACGCCAAAACCCGAGTAGTCGATGTCGATGTCCCCGAGCGACAGGGTGTACGAACCATTCAGAATGACGCGGTTGGGCACGATGCCGATGGTGCTCCCGGCGCCGAACGTCCATATCCGATCGGTCGTGTCGGCCATCCACTGACTCGACGCGCGGGTCCACGGTCCCAGTTCCGCCGTCGCAATGACCTCCGGGTTCTGTTTGTTGTTCTCGTTGAACTCGAGACCGCGCTGCACGCTGGACCCATCATCCATGGAGAGGAACACGTTCAGCGAAAGGCGCTCGACAGGCATGTAGAAGGCATCGATCGCAGCGCGGAGCCTGGAGTCCTCGAGGAGCCCGAGCTGCAGGCCCGGCGTGAAGGCCGCCTGCCCAGAGAATCCCGTGCCAGCGAGCGGCTGAATCGGCGAGACGTCGGAATCGAAATCGTCCGCCCGATGGCGGACGCTCCCCGAAATCGACCACCGCTCGTCCGGTGTGACCGTCAGCACGAACTCCCCCTGCGTGCGGCGGCGGTCCGAGACGTCGTAGCGCCGCATGTCGGGATGATTGTCGAACGTCCGCCGCGGGTCGTCCGCATCACCGCTGACCTCTGCCGGCGAGTACCAGTAGCTCTCGCGAGTCACGAACGGATCGTAGTCGCCGTCGCGGACGCCGAAGAGGTACCGCGCGCGGAGGTTCACGCGCGCGGCCGGGCGGGCCCGGTACACCAGCGAGACCCGGTTCTCCGTGGTGTCGGCCTCGCGGTGCTCGCGGGCCGCGGCCTCGAGCTCGTAGACGGCGCCGATGCTGCTGCGCCAGGGCCGCATCCGATAGGTCAGCTCCGCGCCCGTGTTGGTCCGATCGGTCGCGTACGCCAGATTGATCCGCTTGTTCTTGTAGCTGACCGTCCCGTTCAGATTCGACGTGTCGGAGGTGACATATTGCCAGTTGGCTTCGGGGGTGTCGTTGTCGAGGCCGTAGTAGCGGAGGAACGCGCGCACGTTCACGCGGCTCGTGGGACTCATCGCATAGTCGAGCAGCACCTGCATGGTATCGACACTCGCGTCCGCGGTTGCACGCGGCAGCGTGGGGTTCGCCAGGAGATCGACATGAAAGCTGTACGGCAGCAGCGCCTCGTTCTGCTCGACGCGCCCGTAGGCGACGGTGCCATTCAGGCGGCTGTCGAACGGCAGATCGCCGCCCAGAGAGACGGCGGCGTTGTGATACCGGCTGTCCGGCGCCAGGGGACGCACGCCGAACGTCGAGACGGCGCGGTCCCAGACGTCGTAGGTCGCGTCCGGCGCCGCCGTCGTGTAGATGTTCTCCCACACGAGCGTGTCGACCTGGTTGGCGAAGTCGGAGAACAGGTAGTTGAACTGCAACGCGTATCGCTCCGCGATCCGTTCGGCCGACACCATGAGCTCCTGGGTCCGGTCGTCGGTCGGTTCTGCGAGCTGGATGTTGAGCGTCCGCGGCGGCCGATCGCCAATCGGCCCGAACGTCCACTTCAGGCCGGAGTTCAGGCGCCGGTTGTAGGAAGCGCCCACCTTCATCGCCTCGGCGCCGTACTCGAAGCCGAACCGGCCGGTGCGATGGTCGGTCGCGAGCGGTGTCCCGTGCAGAAACGCGCGCTGGTACGCGGCGATGAGCGTATCGCTCGCCAGCACGCCCGGCGTGTCTGCCGCGGCCGTCGCCAGCCGCTTGAACGTGATCGGCGCGTTCGCCGGCACGTCGAAGACGCCAGGCTGCCGCTGATTGAACGGCGTCTGCGCCTTGTTGCTGAAATCGTGCGGGATGTCGACCCAGTCGACATCGGCACGCCAGCTCCCGGCCACGCCCCCGCGTGCGAACAGCGCCTGATCGCGCAGGCCGATGTTGGCGCCGCCGAACTCCGCAAACCGCCCGTTGCGCGTGTCGAGCAGGTTCAGGGTGACGCGCGGCACGAACGCGCGGCTGCGGAGATCACGATACTCCGTCAGCTTGCTGGAGTTGGTGTCGTTGTCGACCTGGCGGGTCCCCGCCGCAACCTCGCCGGTGACAACAACGGGTGACGGGGCCGGCGCGGGCTGCGCCAGGACGACGGCTGGCGCGCAGAGCAGAATGGCGACGACGACAACATGTGGTTTCATGACGTCCCTACCGCGTCTGCTTGGCGCCGGACGGATGATTCGATCCGTGCGTCGTGATGTGGCAGTTCGTACACCCGTTTCCGTACGAGTTGCTCGTCCGGTTGTACCGGGGCAGGTTGATGTGGCCGCCGTAGGAATGACACGTCAGACACAGAAACGGCTCACGGGTTGCCAGCAGAAAGCGCTGATTCGAGCCGTGCGGGGTGTGGCACGTCGTGCAGTCCTCGCGTACGGGCGCATGCTCCCAGAGAAACGGCCCGCGCTTGTTCGTATGGCAGCTGACGCACGTCTCCGTGATGGTGCTCTTCACCAGCAGCGCCTCGGTCGATCCGTGCACGTTGTGGCAGCTGACGCACTCCATTCGGCCTTCGCGAACGGGGTGGTGCGACGTCTTGAGCATTTCCGCGCGCGTCTCGCCATGGCACCTGTAGCAGAGCTGCGGCGATGACGCCTGCGCCAGCAGCGCGCGGTCGCTTCGTTTCTCCATCACGACATGGCAGGACTGACAGCTCACCTCGGCTGCGTGATGCGCTCCCGCCTTCCACCCGAAGCGCGCGCCGCCGTCGTGGCACTGCAGGCAGATCGCCGACTGTGCTGCCGCCGTCATCCGCTCGTGCGACAGCGCGTCGGTCGGCTCCGCCACGTGCTCGCTGCGGGGGCCATGACAGCTCTCGCAGTCGCCTCCAGCGGATCCAGGCGCATACTTCAGGGCCGCTGCGTGGACCGTGTGGTCGTAGGTCCGTACTGAATCTTCGTGACACCCCAGACAGGTCGCGGGATCGCTCACGAACGTGGCACCGGCGAACTCCGGGTTCAGGGCCACCCAGTCGACCGGCTTGCGGACGTGGCGGCTGGCGCTGCCGGCCGGTGTCTGCTGCGCACCCGCGACCGTCGTGGTGGCCATGGTCAGCACAAGGACAGACCCCAGCGCTGCACCAATGAAGGTGAACGTACGTCGACTCATGTCCTCCTCACCGTGAAAGCACTGCAAACACAATCAGCAGAAACAGGATCGAGCCCACCGCGATCGCCACGAAGCCGCCCAGCCGCGTGCGGCGGACGAAGTCCGGATCCGGCGGCGGCGCCAGCCGCGCCTCGAGCGCCGAGGTGGCCCGCAGCCGTTCGTATTCGAGCGGCCGCTCGCGCGCGTACTCCTCCTCGGGCACGACGCCGGTGAACATCACCATGTCCATCGGGAACTTGTGCGGCCGCATGTGGCTGTTGAAGAAATGAATCGTGACGATGAAGCCGACCGCGAGGAGCGCCTCTTCGCCGTGGACGAGCAGCGCGACGTTGAAGACCCATCCCGGCAGCACGCGCGCGAAGAGCTCGGGGAACCAGAGCATCAGGCCGGAGAACCCGATGATCACCATCCCCCAGAACACGGCCAGATAGTCGAACTTCTCCCAGTAGGTGTACCGGTCGAACGCAGGCTTCGGGCCGCGCCGGAGGAACCACCGCACGTGCCGGTACAGCTCCACGATGTCGCGCGGCTGCGGCACGAGCGACGTCGGACCCCAGAGAATGCCCCGCTCGCCGCGGACGACCCGCACGGTCACCGACGCGACATGCACGAGGAAGACGCCGATCAGCCCGACTGCGAACAGGCGGTGCAGCGTGCCCGTCACGCCGAACCCGCCGAAGAGCTGCGCCAGAGGGGGCGCCCACGCGGCATCGGAAAACAGCAGCGGCAGGCCGGTCGCCGCCAGACCGAGAAACGTGACGAACAGTACGAGGTGCTGGATCCGCTCGACGCGGCCGAAGCGCCGCACGTAGCGCGCCTCAGCCACGACGCTCTCCCTCATCGGACGGACCGAGGCGCTCGCGCGCGAACCAGAGCAGCGTGTGCCCGCCGAAGAACAGGAACACCCCGAGCAGCAGCGCGTTCATGACGCGCGCTGCGTAGTACAGCGCCGGCGAGCGCTCGGGGTCGTCCTTGTTGGCGTGCGGCTGAAACTGGATGAAGTTGGCCGTCGCCGACGGGTGGCAGGTGCGGCAGGTCGTCAGCCCGTTCTGCGGCGACACGCTCGAACGCACGTCCGAGACGCGAAACACCCGGTGCGACTCGTGGCAGTCGGCGCACTTGGCCACCGGCGTGAAGCCGAGTGCCGTCACCTGTCCGTGGAAACTGTCCCGGTAGGTCGCCAGCGCCTCGCGGTGGCAGGTGCCGCACTGCTCGACGGCCGAGAGCTGCCACTGGTCGCTCGCCGTCGCCGCCATCCGGTGGGCGGTGTGGCACGAGGCGCACTGCGGCGCGCGCGGATTGCCGCCGGCCAGCTCCTGCGCGTGCACGCTGTCGGAGAACAGCCGGTGCTGGTTGGCGTGGCACGTGCCGCACGTGGCCGGAATGTTCGGCGGGTGGACCGGGCTCTTCGCGTCCGTCTTGCGGAGGATGTCGTGGCTGCGGTGGCAGTCGGTGCACGTCGGCGCGACCGTCGTGCGCTCGAGCGCCACGGCGTGAATGCTGTCGGCGAACATCGGCGCCACCGCGGGCCCGCGGCGCGCGCCCGGGCCGGCAAGCCCGCTGTGGCACTGCGCGCACGTCTCGGCGATCTGCAGCTTGTGCGTGCGCGACTGGAAGTCGCTCGACGGCCGGATCTCGTGCGGCGGCCCGTGGCACGACGTGCACTGCAGCGCAGCGGCGCCGCTCAGCATGCCGTGCACGCTGCGGGCGAGGCCCGCCGCCGGCTCGTCGTGGCAGGCGGCGCAGCTCACGGGGGCGAGCCGTTCGGGATGCGGAAAGTCGGTCGTCTTGGCCAGATCGGTGTGGCAGTCGACGCAGCTCAGCGTGGCGTGGATCGACGAGGCGAACCGATCAGGCGGCACCACGACGGGACGGCCGTCGGCGCGCGTCATCGACGGCTCGGCGTGGCACGTCTGGCAGGTGTCGTTGGAAGGAGGCTCGGGTTGCTGGGCTGACACCGAGGGTGCTGCGAGCACCCCGCTCATCAGGACTCCAAGGAATCCCACACGCCGCAGCACGCCGGAAACGCAGAAAAGTCGAGCGCCGCTACTTCTTACTTCTTCTTGAGACTCTGCATGTACGCGACGAGCGCTTCAAGCTCATCCTTGGGGATGTTCGCGTACGCCTTCATCGCCGGCTTCCGCGGGGCCTTCGTCTTCGCCGTCATCGCCGGCGCGTCGACGATCCACATCCGGATCTCATCCGCCGAGAGCCGCGCGCCGACGTCGTCGAGCAGGCCCTTCGGGTTGCCCTTGCCGGCAATCGAGTGGCAGACCGAACATTTCTGCGCGGCGTAGACTTTTTCCCCGTGCTCCACCAGCGCCTTGTCGTGCTGCGCGAACGCAGACACCGGCCAGGCGAGCGTCACGAGAGTGAGCAGGCCACAGATGCGTGTCATGCCCGCTTCAACTACAACGTGCGTGCCCGACTCGCTTATTTCTTCAGGCTCTGGAGATAGGCGACCAGTCCATCGAGCTCGTCCTTCGCGAGCGACGCGTACGCTTTCATCGGCGGCTTGCGCTCCGCCTTTGCCTTCGTCGCCATCGTCGGCGCGTCGGTGATCCATTGGCGGATCTCGTCGGCCGACAGCTTCGAGCCGATCCCATCGAGCACGCCTTTGGCGTTGCCCTTGCCCGCGATTGAATGGCAGATGCTGCACTTCTGCGCCGTGAACACCTGCTGCCCCTTTTCAACCGGCGACTGCGCCGCGGCGCTGCCAGCCGCACCGCCGAATACGACGACCGCAACGGCAACTCTCAAGATGTTACGCACGCGTACCTCCTTGGACGCACGTCGAGTTGGCAAGGATGATGCCCACCCGAGGCGTGGCCAATCGGCGATTCGGGTGTAAATTGTGCCCGTTTGCGCCCGCTGTTGCCGATGAGCTTGAGTAATTTTCCCCAGGCAGCGGAAATTTCCGCTGGCTGACCGCTGCGGAGAGACCCGAGGGAGGCCCTGTGACGACCGGCAATGAACACCCGCAAGCACGCCGCAGCGTGGTGAACTGGCTGCTCGGTCTGTGGGGCGGGGGCGTGCTTGCCTCGATCTTCTATCCGGTGGTGCGCTATCTCGCGCCGCCCGACGTCCCCGAAGCGGCCGCCCTCTCGGTCACAGCCGGCAGCGCGCAGGCGCTCGCACCGAACTCGGGCCGCGTGGTGCCGTTTGGCGCACGCCCGGCCATCGTGATCCGCACGCCCGCCGGCGAGCTGCGCGCCTTCTCCGCCACGTGCACGCATCTCGACTGCACGGTGCAATACCGTCCGGATCTCCAGCGCATCTGGTGTGCCTGCCACAACGGCGAGTACGACCTGAACGGCCGCAATGTCGCCGGACCGCCGCCGCGGCCGCTCGACCCGTACGACGTCAACGTCGCGGGCGACGAGATCACCATTACGCGGAGATCGTGAAGGGCTTTGGGCTTTGGGCTTTGGGCTTTGGGCTTTGGGCTTTGGGACTTGTGACTTCATGAGACTTCGCGCCTGGCTCGCGGAGCGGCTGCCGCTCGACGACGTGCTCGCGACGCTGCGCCACAAGCGGGTGCCGCACCACGAGTACTCGGTCTGGTACTACTTCGGCGGCACGACGCTGTTCCTCTTCGCGATCCAGGTGGGAACGGGCGCGCTGCTCCTGCTCTATTACCGTCCGAGCGCCGCCGAGGCGTACGAAAGCGTGCAGTTCATCGTGGCACGCGTGCCGTTCGGCTGGCTCGTCCGCTCGATTCACGCCTGGTCGGCGAACCTCATGGTCGCGAGCGCCTTCGCGCACCTCTTCAGCGTCGCGTTCCTCCACGCGTACCGGCGTCCGCGGGAGCTGACCTGGATGTCGGGCGTCCTGCTGCTCGTCCTCACGCTCGCGTTCGGCTTCACCGGATACCTGCTGCCGTGGAACGAGGTCTCCTTCTTCGCCACGCGCGTCGGGACCGATATTGCCGCCACGGTGCCGCTGGTGGGGCACGCGCTCGTCCGCTTCCTGCGCGGCGGCGACGACGTGACGGGCGCCACGCTGACGCGGCTGTTCGGCTTTCATGTGGCGGTGCTCCCCGCCGTGGCCACCGCGCTCGTGGCGCTGCACCTGCTGCTCGTGCAGCGGCATGGGATGAGCGTGCCGCCGTCGGTCGAACGGCGCGCGGCTGCGGACCCGGGCGCGGTGCGCTCGATTCCGTTTCTGCCGCACTTCCTGCTCCGCGATCTCTTTGCGTGGACGGCAGTGCTGGCCGTGCTCGCCTCGCTCGCGACGTTCTATCCGTCGGAGCTCGGCGCCAAGGCCGACCCGTTTGCGCCGGCCCCCGCCGGCATCCGGCCCGAGTGGTACTTCCTGTGGGCGTTCGAAACGCTGAAGCACGTGCCGCCGACCGTGGCCGGCCTGAACGGCGAATTCGTCGCGGTGGCGGCGATGGGAAGCGGCGCCGTCGGCGCCCTGCTGCTGCCGCTCGTGGCCGGGCGATCGCCGCGGTCGCGCGCGATCGTCGTGTGGATCTGTGCGGCGGCGCTCCTGTTCATGGGCGGAATGACGATGCTCGCACTGAGGACGGTCACGCCATGAAGCGACTCGTGCTCGCCGCGTTCGTGCTCCTCGCCGTCGACACACGCGCGCAGACGCCGCCGGAGACGGCGTTCGAGGACGACGTGCACGCCGCGGCGGGGCTGACGTGCGCGTCGTGCCACAAGACGGAGGCGGCGGGCGCCTACGCGGCCCCCGCCAGAACCTCTATCGCGCCGCTCTGCGCGAGCTGCCACAGCGACGCCGCGTACATGCGGACGGTCGACCCGCAGGTGCGCGTCGATCAGTACCTGCAGTACCAGACGAGCACGCACGGCAAGCGGATGGCGGCGGGCGACGCCCGCGTGGCGACCTGCAGCGACTGCCACGGCGCGCATGGTGTGCGGCGGGTGCGCGACGCGCGCTCGCCGGTCGCGCCGGCCAACGTGGTGACGACGTGCGGCCGCTGTCACGGCGATCCGGCGCGCATGGCGGCGTTCGGCCGGCAGGCGACGCATCCGGCCGAGTGGGCCGCGAGCGTCCACGCCGCCGCGCTCATCAAGCGCGGCGACACGTCGGCGCCGACGTGCGTCTCCTGCCACGGCAGCCACGGCGCCACCCCCCCCGGCGTGACGTCGGTCGCCAACGTCTGCGCGCAGTGCCATCTTCGCGAGGCGGAGCTGTTCCGCGCCAGCCCGAAGCGCGAGATCTTCGACGCCATCGGCCAGGCCGAGTGCCTCGTCTGCCACGGCAATCACCGCATCGAATCGCCGGCCGATCAGTGGGTCGGCCTCGAGAAGGGCGCCGTCTGCGAGCAGTGCCACGACGCCGCAGGCGACAGCGGCGCCGCCATCCGCGACATCCGGCAGAAGCTCGATACACTGCAGGACGCGACGTCGACGGCCGACGCGCGGCTCACGCGCGCCGAACACGCGGGCATGCTGGTGGAGGACGGCCGGCTGGCGCTGCAGCTCGCGCGCGAGCATCAGGTACAGTCGCGCGCGCTCGTCCACGCGTTCGCCCCCGCCCCGTTCGCGAAGACGGCAGCAGACGGCGTGGCCGCGGCACGACGCGCCCGCGAGGCGGGCGAGGCCGCCATGCGCGAGCTCCAGCTCCGGCGCCAGGGTCTCGGCGTCGCCACGCTGCTCGTCCTCGCCTTTCTGGCGACGCTCTGGGTGAAGATCCGGCGACTGCCACCCGCATGACGGACTGGGGATAATTCCACGCCGCCGCGGAAAATCCCCCGCCAGGTCCGCGATCGATCGTTACGGCGTTCGAATTGCACCGGAAATCACATCTCGCCGCCGCCGTGCCCCCGTGTTACTTGGTACAGCGTCTGCTCAGGATCGGGACGCAAAGGAGATCGCGATGTTTGCCCGCATCCTCGTGCCGATCGACTTCAGCGCCACAACCGACGCGGCGCTCGAGTACGCGCGGCTGTTCGCCCGGACCAGCGACAGCACGCTCCACGTGCTCCATGTCACGGGCGAGCGGCTCACGCCGCCGCACACCGCCGCCGATGCGCACGCCGAGCCGGCGGCCCTGCAGCAGATCCGCCAGCGCCTGACCGACGACGATCGGCGCCACCGCCTCACGATCCGGCTCGTCGAGCGCGGCGCGCCAGGCGAGGCGATTCTGGCGTATGCGCGAAACGCGGACATCGATCTCATCGTCATGGGCACCCACGGCCGCACCGGCGTCGCGCATCTGATCATGGGGAGCGTCGCCGAGACGGTGGTGCGCGGGGCGCCCTGCCCGGTCTTCACCGTCCATGGGGACTCGCGGGGCGCGCCGCCGTTCACGCGGATTCTCGTCCCGACCGATTTCAGCGGGCCGTCAGATACGGCGCTCGACTGCGCGCGGCGGCTTCAGCTGCGGTTCGGCGCCTCGATCCACCTGCTCCACGTCCTCGAAGAGGAGGTGACGGCCGGCCCGCTCGGAGCCGAGGTCTTCGTGACCGAATCGCCCGAGGCGCGCGCCGCGAGGCTGCGCAGCGCGCGCGAGCGGCTCTCGCATCGCGTCTCCGCCGCCGACCGCGAGAGCGGACGGCTGACCACGGAAATCCTCTTCGGGCCGACGGCGAACACGATCGTCGACTATGCCGGCGACAACGGGTACGACCTGATCGTGATGGGGACGCACGGACGAACGGGGCTGGCGCACCTGCTGATGGGGAGCGTGGCCGAACGCGTCATCCGCAGCGCGGCATGCCCGGTGATGACCACGCACGGCGGCCGGACATGCGAGGTGGCCGTGCCGGTCGGCGCGGCCACGGAGGCCGCCGTGTCGTAGCGGCTCAGCTGTCGCGGGTCGCCTGCAGCCCGAACTTCTCGATGCGGTATCGCACTTGATCGCGATTGATCCCGAGCAGCTGCGCGGCCTGCGTCTGGTTGCCGCCTGCACGCTCGAGCGCCTGCACGAGGAGCTGCCGTTCGAGCTCCTCGAGGTTCAGGCCCTCCGGTGGCAGCCGGAACTGCGTGGAGGCGACCGTGCGGGTGAGGGTGGTGAAGTCGTCGGGCTCCAGCCACTCGCGATCGTTCAGCAGCATCGCGCGCTCGATGGCGTTCCGGAGCTCGCGAACGTTGCCGGGCCAGGCGTACTGCTCGACGAGCGTCGCTGCGGCCGGCGTCAGGCCGCGCACGCGCTTGCGGAACTCGCGGTTGAACCGGTCGATGTAATAGGCGGCCAACAGCGGGATGTCGCCCCGCCGCTCGCGCAGCGGCGGCAGCACGAGGGGCATCACCTGCAGCCGGTAGAAGAGGTCCTCGCGGAACCTGCCCGCCTTGACCTCCTCTTCGAGGTCGCGGTTGGTGGCCGCAATCACCCGCACGTCGACACGGATGTCGGCGAGGCCGCCCACGCGTTTGAAGGTCTTCTCCTCGAGAAAGCGCAGGAGCTTGGCCTGCAGCCCCGGCGTCATCTCGCCGATCTCGTCGAGGAAGACGGTGCCGCCGTCGGCCGTCTCGAGCAGCCCGCGCTTCTGCTGGCGGGCGTCGGTGAACGCGCCGCGCTCGTGCCCGAAGAGCTCGCTCTCGAGGAGCTGCTCCGGCAGCGCCGAGGCGGTGATGTTCACGAACGGGCGGGAGGCCCGGGCGCTGTTGTAATGGATGGCCTTGGCGGCGAGGTCCTTGCCGGTGCCCGTCTCTCCGGTCAGCAGCACGGTCGACGCCGGGCTGGCGGCGATGCGCGCCAGCAGCGCTTTGACCCGCTCCATCACCGCGGACGCGCCGACGATCGCGTCGAAGCCGAACTCGCGCCCCTGGCTGCTGCGCAGCGACCGCACCTCGCGCCGCAGCCGGGTGGTCTCGAGCGCCTTTTCGACGAGCAGCGCGACCTCGTCGAGGTTGAACGGTTTGTTGACGTAATGAAAGGCCCCCAGCTTCATCGCCTCGACGGCGTTCTCGACGGTCGAGAACGCCGTCATCAGGATGACCTGCGTCTCGGGCGACTGCGTCTTGATGCGCTTCAACACCTCCAGGCCGTCGCCGTCGGGCAGCCGGTAGTCGAGCAGCGCCAGATCGACGTCGTCCGCCATGCGCGCGACGGCCTCGGCGGCGGTGCCGGCTTCCAGGATGTCGTGCCCCTCGCGCGCGAGGCGTTCCCGCAGCGACCAGCGCACGAGCGGTTCGTCGTCGACGATGAGGATCGAGGCCGTGGACAAGAGCCCCTAGTATACCGATGAAGATCCCGCAGCAATCGAGCGCAGACGCCCGGCGCCACCTGCTCACCTACGCGGGCGCGCTCGCCGCGACGGCCGCGATCTTCATCGCCGATCTGCAGCAGCCCCTCGGCAACGCCATCGGCATCCTGTACGTGCTCGTCATTCTGATGGGCCTGTGGATCCGCTGGGTGGGCTATCCGTTCGTGGCCGCCCTGGTCGCCACCGGTCTCCTCGTCGTCGACGTCATCGTCGGCTGGATGGCAGGTGTGCCCGAGGCCGTCTACGTCAATTACCCGCTGATGGTGCTGGTCTTCGTTGCCACCGCCACGCTCGTCATGCACTTCAGGCGGCTCGAGCGGCAATGGTTCGCCAACATACAGCAACTCGCCGACATCAAACGCGCCCTCGATCACGCGGCCATTGTCGCCACGACGGACGTCACGGGGCGAATCACCTACGCCAACGACAAGTTCTGCGAAATCTCGAAGTACTCACGCGACGAGCTCATCGGCCAGGACCATCGGATCATCAACTCCGGCTACCACTCGAAGGCGTTCATGCGCGACCTGTGGCGCACGATTGCCCAGGGGCGCGTGTGGCACGGGGAGATCCGGAATCGGGCCAAGGACGGCACGCTGTACTGGGTCGACACGACCATCGTCCCGTTCCTCGACGCACGCGGGATGCCGCACCAGTACATCGCGATCCGCGTCGACATCACCGCGCGGAAGGCGGCCGAGGAGCGTCTGGCGCAGCAGGCGGCGCTCGCCCGGCTCGGCCAGATGGCGGCGGTCGTCGCGCACGAGGTCCGCAACCCCCTCGCCGGCATCAAGGGCGTGCTGCAGGTGCTGATGGCGCGTCGCGCCGCCGCCGATCCCGATGTGCCGGTGATGCGCGACGTCGTGGCGCGGATCGACGCACTGGGCGATCTCATCAACGACCTGATGCTGTTCGCGCGACCCCGCGCCCCGCGGCCATCCATCGTCGAGCTGCGTCCGCTCTTGCTGGAGGCGGCCGCGCTGCTCCGGCGCGATCCGGCTGGAGCCGCGATCGAGGTGACCATCGAAGGCCCGGACGTCACGTTGACCGGGGACGCGGATCTGCTGCGTGCGGCCGTGCTCAATCTGTTCCTCAACGCGGCGCAGGCGATGCGCGGCCGGGGGCGCATCGCGGTGACGGTCGGCCGACGCGACGAGCAGTGCCTGGTCGACATCGGCGACAGCGGGCCTGGCATCCCCACGGATCTGCGCGACCGGGTCTTCGAGCCGTTCTTTACGACGAAGGCGCGGGGCGGCGGCCTCGGCCTGCCGATCGCCCGCCGGACCGCCGAGCTCCATCACGGGAGCCTCACGCTCGACTGTCCGGCGCAGGGCGGGTGCGTCTTCACGCTCGCGCTGCCGCTCAAGGCGCTCGCGGAAGTGGCGTGACAACGGTGCGAGGGCCTGCCTCGCCGAAGCCGCGCAGCGGCGAAGGCGGGTGCGATGGTGGGTTCGGCGGGTAGAATGATCGAATGCCGACGGATCTCGAGCGGGTGCTCCAGGGACTTGAAGAGGCGCGCGCGTTTGCCGCCTCGTATCGATTCGAGATCACCCCGGAGTACCGTGCGCTGATCGCCCGCGTTGAAGAACTGCCGCAGAACCAGTCCGGCGCCGACAAGAGCGGGCGATGGCTCGGCAGTCAGGCCGATCAGCGGGCGTGGCGGGCGCGGGTCACGCCGCGGCCGGTGCGGTGACGCATCCACTCGGACCGCTCGCGCATGCCCTGCAGCAGCGCAGCGTCCGATACCTCGTGATCGGCGTTTCGGGCGCAAATCTCTACGGTCCGGCCGGTCAGGCCATCTTCCCCACGGAGGATTTCGACCTCTTCCTGCCGCTCGACGCTCCCAATCTTGTCGAAGCCTGGGCTGCCTGCGCCGATCTCGGATTCGCGCTGCGCTCCGGCAACGAGCCGCTCGATCGTCCGCACGACGTGTGGCTTGCGGAACGAGTGATCGCGCGCCGCGCGGTCACCCGGGCGAGCGGCCCGAACGATCTCGTCGTTGACCTGACGCTCATGATGCGCGGGTTCGACTTCGACACGGTCTGGACGGCGCGTCGAGAATTCCACATCGAAGCCGCCGTCGTGCCTACGGCGAGGCTGCTGCACATCATCGAATCGAAACAGGCCACCGGGCGCGACAAGGACAAGCTCTTTCTTGCGACACACTTCGACGCGCTGAAGCAGCTCTTGGATGAGCCCTGAACAAGGTTCAACCCGTGACGCGCGCAGGCGCGTGCCGGTCAGCTTGTGCACGAGCGCCGCAAGTTCGGACGGCTCGAACGTGAGCGCCACGGCTGGCACCTGACCGCCGGCGGCGGGCGCGCGCGCCCGAATGCGTCGCATCAAGGAATAGCCGTCCTCCGTCGCCATCCCGATGTCGCTCACAAGCACGTCGGGTACGGCGCGCTCGAACGCACGCATCGCGTCGGCCGCGGAGCCGGCGATCGTCACATTCGCCCCATAGCCGGTCAGCGTCGTTCGCAGGAGATCCCGCGCATCCTCATCGTCATCGACCACGAGCACGTCGACCCCGGCGAGCAGATCGGACCGCTGGGGTTCCGCAGGCCGCGCGGACGGCTCGGCCGCCGGCTGTATTCGCGCGTCCTCTATCGGGAGCACCGACGGCAACCGCACTTCGACTGTGCTGCCCCTTCCGATGCCCTCGCTGTGAGCCGCCACGGTCCCCCCGTGCAGCTCGACGAGCTGACGAACGATGGCCAGACCGAGGCCGAGTCCACCGTGCTGGCGGCTCGGCGAGGCGTCGGCCTGACGAAACAACGTGAAGATGTGCGGTAAGAATGCCGGATCGATCCCGATTCCGGTATCCGAGACGGTGAGCACATACTCCCGATCCCGCGCGAGCCGGACGGTGATGTGCCCGCCCGCGGGCGTGAACTTCACGGCGTTGGAGAGGAGATTCCAGACGATCTGGGTGCGTCAGAACGCGTCGAGAGGCACGCCGCGTCCGACCCCGAGGAGGCGGAGGTCGAACGCGGCGTTGAAGCCGACGTGCAGCTCCATCATCGAGGCGCTTACGCGGGCGTCAGATGGGCCCCGGCCGGCTCTTCCTCTGTGGGTCGACCGTGGTGCGGGCGCGCCAGGCCGAACTTCTCGATCCGGTACCGCACCTGGTCGCGGTTGATGCCGAGCAGGTGCCCGGCGTGCGTCTGGTTGCCGTGCGCCCGTTCGAGCGCCTGCACCAGCAGCTGCCGCTCCACTTCCTCCAGCACGACGCCGTTGGGCGGGAGCTGGAACTGGAGCGGGCCCGACGACGACCGCGTCAGCGTGCTGAAGTCGTGCGGCTCCAGCCACTCGCGATCCATGAGCAGCATCGCGCGCTCGATCGCGTTGCGCAGCTCGCGGATGTTGCCCGGCCAGCCGTACCGCTCGAGCAGCGCCATCGCCTCGGACGTCACGCCGCGGATGCGCTTGCGGAACTCGCGGTTGTACCGATCGACGTAGTAGTTGACGAGCAGCGGGATGTCGCCGCCGCGGTCCCGGAGCGGCGGCAGCGCGATGGGCATCACCTGCAGCCGGTAGAACAGGTCCTCGCGGAACTTGCCGGCACGCACCTCCGCCTCGAGATCGCGGTTGGTGGCCGCAATCACCCGGACGTCGACCCGGATGTCGGCGAGGCCGCCGACGCGCTTGAAGGTCTTCTCCTCGAGAAAGCGCAGGAGCTTGGCCTGCAGCCCCGCCGTCATCTCGCCGATCTCGTCGAGGAAGACGGTGCCGCCGTCGCCGATCTCGACGAGCCCCCGCTTCTGCTGGCGGGCGTCGGTGAAGGCGCCGCGCTCGTGCCCGAACAGCTCGCTCTCGAGAAGCTGCTCCGGAAGCGCCGATGCCGTGATGTTCACGAAGGGGCGCGGCGCCCGCTCGCTGTTGTAGTGAATCACCTTGGCCGCCAGGTCCTTGCCGGTGCCCGTCTCGCCCGTCAGCAGCACCGTCGAGGCCGGACTCGAGGCAACGCGCGCCATCAGCCGCTTGGCCTGCACCATCGCGGGCGACGCGCCGATGATCGCGTCGAACCCGTACTCCCGTCCCTGGCTCGTCCGGAGCGTGCGCACCTCCCGGCGGAGCCGGCTCGTCTCGAGCGCCTTCTCGACGATGAGCGCCACTTCATCGAGGTTGAACGGCTTGTTCACGTAGTGATAGGCGCCGAGCCGCATCGCCTCGACCGCGTTCTGCACCGTCGAGTACGCCGTCATCAGGATGACGAGCGTGTCGGGCGACAGCTCCTTGATGCGCCGCAGCACGCTCAGGCCGTCGGCGTCGGGCAGACGGAAATCGAGCAGAACGAGATCGATCTCCTCCGCCATCTGCTCCAGCGCCGCGGCCGCCGTGGCGGCCTCCTTCACGACGTGGCCTTCGCGCGCGAGCCGCTCCCGCAGCGACCACCGAACCAGATCCTCGTCATCGACGATGAGTACGTGTGCGTTTGTTGTCATGGCCAAGGTCCCCGTGGGGAATATTCCGCAGGCCCTGCGAAACATCACCCACGAAAGCGCTCATTTCCGCGTTGTCGCGGCAGAAACAGCAACTTTCACGCCGCCAGCGCCGCCACGACCGCCCCCGCGCCGTACGCGGCAAGGGCGACGAGGCCGCCGAGCACGAGCATCTCGAGCCCGCCCTTCCACCAGGGCTCGCGTGTGACCGGGGCCCGCGCCGCGCCGACGCCGAAGAGCGACAGCATCGTCAGCCCCGCCGACCACTGCAGGTGCGTCGCATAGGGAAGCGGCAGCAGAAACGGCAGGAGCGGCACGGTCCCCGCCGTCACGAACGCCACGAGCGTCGCCAGCCCGTGCTTCCACGGGTACGCCTCCATCTTGGGACGCCCCTCGGCGGCCAGGACGCTCTCGTGGGCGCGGATTGCGAGGAGGTTGCCGACCCCCATCGCCACGCCGTCGGCCGCCAGATTGGCGGCGCCGACGACGAGCACGGCGAGCTGCGAGAGCGACCCGCCGGCGACGCCGGCAACGACGGCAAACGTCGTGATGATCCCGTCGTTGGCGCCGTACACGAGATCGCGGATGTAATGGCGCGCAACGCCGAGCAGGCCCTCGGGCTCGACGTGGAGCGACTCACGTGCCATGGTTGGAACGGGTGGCAATCCGGATGCCGCGTACTCTCTTTGCCCCGTGGTGGCGCCGCCGACCTGTGGCGAGGCCCGGGGATTAGACGCGGCTGGCGCGTTGATGGGAAAGCCGCGCTGCCGCGGCGCAGGTTCTGGGCGTCCGGTCTCGGCCGCTTAGTGCCACTGTCGCCCGACGTTGGACGCAAGAAATTCGCGACCGTTTGTCCACAGTGCCCCGTGTGACACGAGCGTGTCGAGCACCTGCGCGCAGCAGTCCGGCTCCAGGTTGAAGAGGCGCGCCGCCTGCGCCACGGTGAGCCGCATCCCCGGCATCTCGTGGTATTCGGCGCGAATCCGGGCGTAGACCGCCCCTTCATTCGTCGTCTGCGTCATG
>JACPCS010000071.1 GCA_016184455.1 Acidobacteriota bacterium | reverse complement strand
CGGCGTGCGCCACGAGTAGAGCAGCGCCTCGCCCTTGTCGAGCCGGTACTTGTATTCCATCCCTTCGCGCGGACCGAGTGCGAATTCCACCGTCTCGGTCTGAAACGCGCGTTCCTGGGGCATGATGAGCGCCGCCTGGCCGCCTTCGCCGCTGGCGACCGCCTGTTCGAGCGCTTCCACCTGCTGGCCCGTGAGTCCGAGGTCGAGCAGGCCGGCGCGCGCGCCCGTGCCGAGCGGGTCGACGCCGAATTCCGCGGGCAGGACGAACATCACGAGAATGAGCCCCGCGGCGAGGAGCGCCGCGCCGGCGGCGGCAGCAATGCGGTGTCGGATCTCCGAGACGTGGTGTTTGTCGTCACTCATGAAGTCACACCGCCAGGAAATAACCGGAGAGCTGGTAGCCGATCAGCAGGAACCCGCACGACATGACGATGGCGTTGGTCGCAAACGCGTAGTGAAGAAAGCCGGCGCGCGTTCGCCACCACGTCAGCGCGATGAGGATGCCGGTCAGGGCGAGCCCCTGGCCGATCTCCACGCCCACGTTGAAGCTGACGATGTTGGCGGCGAGGCCGTTGGAGGTGAGCGCGAACTCCTGCAGCTTGGTGGCAAGGCCGAAGCCGTGGAACAGGCCGAAGATGAGCACCGCCAGCCGCGTGTCGGGCTGCACGCCGAGGAAGCGCCGGAACCCGTCCATGTTCTCGAACGCCTTGTAGACGACGGAGAAGCCGATGATCGCGTCGATGATGTACGGGTTGGCGTGAATGCCGCCGAGCACGCCGCCGAGCAGCGTGAGGCTGTGGCCCAGCGTGAAAAGGCTCACGTACAACAGCACGTCACGCAGGCGGTACAGAAAGAAGATGACGCCGACGAGGAACAGCAGATGGTCGTAGCCGGTGACCATGTGCTTGGCGCCGAGATACATGAGCGGTCCGATCGCCTGCCCCTGAAGTCCCTGCAGGAACACCGCGTCCTTGCCCGAGACGCCGTGTGCCTCTGCGGCGGCAGAGACAAGCACCAGAACGGCCGCGATGATCCCCGTCCTACTGGCGCTGATATTTCGCATGGCAGGTGTCACACGTGTCGTTGAGCGTCGAGCCGGCGTTCAGAATGCCGTCCGTGTCCTTCGCCTCGGCCGCTTTCAGTGCCGTCTGCGACGCGTCGATGAAGGCGCGCGTCATCTTAACCCAGTCGCCGGTGTCGACGAGGCGGTTGCCGAGGAGCAGCAGGTTGCCCGATTCGACGAGCGCGGCCGCGCTCGCCCCGAGCGCCGCCCATTCCTGGTCGTTCTGCGGCGCGACGTCCCTGGTCCCCTCGGCCGTGATGTAGGTGCCGACCGCGTTGTAGATGGCGAGCGCGTTCGGCTGCACGATGCCGTTCATGATCTGCGCGATCGTCGCGACCGGGGTCGTGACCGGCGCTTCCGCCGCGGGGGCGCTCTCGCGCGAGGCCCGCGCCCCGGCAATGACGAACCCGATGCCGCTGATGAACAGGGCGACGCTGACGAGGAACAGCCAGTGAACGGTTTTCATGGGGGAACACCAGCATTCTGACACGAACCCTCCGAGGTCCCGGGGCTTCCTGAACAAAACGTCAGATTCCTTGACTCCCCGGGGCCAAGCCGGAACAATGCACGGGTGATGGTTCAGCTCGCGGCCGTGGTGCTGTGCCTGGCGCTGCCAGTGGGGGCGCTCTATGCGCCGCTGGTGCACGCGCATTTCGACGGCCACCACCAGGACCACCACCAGCCGGGGGCCGTACACGCCCACTTCGGCGGCCATGCCGCCGCCCATCATCCGTCTCATTCCCGCGAACGGGGCGGCTCGGCCGTCGAACGCGGGGTCCCCGGCGCGCGGACTGTGCGCGCTGGGGTGACTGACGAGCCCGAGCAGACGACGCGGTTGCAGATCTTCGTGGCGGTCGAGGCGGGCGCGTTCACGCCGCCGTCGCTTCCGCCCGCGCGTTTCACGCTCGCCCCGGTGCCTGCGTCCATCATGCGCCAGCCTCCGCACGAGGTGCGGAGCCACGGACCGCCCGCGGCGCGCCTCCTCTCGCCTCGCGCCCCGCCCCTGCCCGCCGTCTGATCGGACGGCCTAGACGCCGTCTGTCCCGAATCCGGATCCCGTCCAATTTTCTCTTTCGTGAGGTGTTATGCGCCGTGCTTTGCTGTGCGCTGCGCTCGCGGCGGCCTGGCCGTCGGGCGCCGGTGCCCAATCGCTGATGCTGACCGAGGCCGATGCCCTGGCCAGGCTGTCGGCCACCAGCGCGCGCGTGCGCGCGATCCGCGCCGAGGTCGAGGTGGCCCGTGCCGACATCCTGTCGGCCGGGCGGTGGCCCAATCCGCGCGTCAACTGGGACCGCCAGTCGGTTGCGGGCGTCACCGAGCATTACCTCACGGTGTCGCAGCTGCTGCCGACGAGCGGGCGCCGCGGTCTCGACGTGCAGGCCGCGTCAGCGCGCGTGGCCGCCACGTCGAGCCGGATCGATGACGAGATCCGGCGGCTCCGCGCCGATCTGCGGCTCGCGTTCGCCGACCTCGCGGCGGCCCAGGTGCGCGCGCAGGAGCTGACCCGGGCGCGCGACCGTCTGCGCGAGCTGGCACAGGTGCTCGCCAGGCGCGAGGGCGAGGGCGACGCCGCCGGCTTCGATCGCCTGCGGGCGGAGCGCGAAGTGCTCGACGTCGAGGCGGATCTCGTCGTGGCGGCCACCGAGCGCGCGCGGGCGCAGGCAGCGCTGGCGGGCTTCTTCGAGGGCATCACCGATCCGTCGCGGATCGTTGCGGTCCCTGATCCGGCCCCTCCGGCGCCGGTACCTTCGGTGGCGGCCCTGATGGAAACAGCCGAGGCCAGCCGCGGCGCCCTGCTGGCGCTGCGGCAGGACGTCGAAGCCGCGCATCTCTCCGAGCGCGCCGCTTCGCGCAGCCTGCGACCGGAACCCGAGATCTTTGTCGGCACGAAATCGTCCACCGCGTCGAGCGGCGGAACCGGCAGCGCGCTCACCGTCGGCTCGGCCGCGACCGGCAGCGTGATCGGCGTCCACGCCACGATTCCGCTCTTTGACCGTGCGCGGCCGGAACGCACGCTCGCGGTGTCGCGCGCCGTACAGGCCGAGGCGCAGGCGGAGGCGTTTCGCCTGGCGCTGCGCGGCGAGGTCGCGGCGCTCCGCGCCGCCGTCGTCGAGCGGCGTGAGGGCGCCGACCGGTATCGCGCCGAAGCGGTCAACCGTGCGGATGACATCGAGCGCATCGCGCGCGTGAGCTATGACGCCGGCGAGAGCGGCATCCTGGAGCTGCTCGATGCGTATCGCATCGGCGCGTCGGCCCGGGTGCGTCTGGCATCGCTGGACCTGGCCGTGCGCCAGGCGGAAATCGAGCTGGCCTTCGCCAGCGGGTGGGAGATGCCATGAACACCGGTTGGGAGTTGGTGGTTGGTGGTTGGTGGTCGGTCGCTGGTGGTTCGCGGAAGGTGACGGGCGTTCTGCTCGTCGCGCTCCTCACCGCATCGTGCACGCGCGAGGCGGCGCCGCCGCAGGCGGAAGCCGAGCTGCCGACGCTCGACGTCACGCACTGGACCGACAGGACCGAGCTCTTCATGGAGTATCCGCCACTCGTGGCCGGGCGTCCGGCGCTCTTCGCCGTGCACCTGACGCGGCTGGCCGATTTCAAGCCGGTCGCCGCGGGCCAGGCCAAGGTCGAGTTCACGCCGGAGGCGGGCGGGCCGCCGACGGTGCTCACCGGGCCGCCGCCGTCCCGTCCGGGCGCGTTCCGGGTGGAAGAGGCGCCGCCGCCGCCGGGGCGGTACCGCTGGGCGCTGCTCCTCGACGCGCCGGATCTGACCGACCGGCACGATCTGGGTTTCGTGACGGTGTTTGCCGACGACGCCGCGGCGCGGGCCGGTGCTGAGGCCTCGCCGGCGGGCGATGCGGCCGCGATTGCGTACCTGAAAGAGCAGCAGTGGACCAACGAGTTCGCGACGGCCGTCGTGCAGGACGCGGAGGTGCGGCGATCGGTGCGCGTGCCCGCCACGGTGCACCCGCTGCCCGGCGGCGAAGCGGTCGTGGCGGCGCCGGCGGCGGGCCGGCTGCAGGCGGCGGCGCTGCCGTCGATCGGCGACCGCATCAAGGCCGGACAGATCCTGGCCTGGCTCGAGCCGCGGCTGTCGGCGGGGCCCGACCGCGCCACGCTCGTCGCCGAAGTGGCCGAAGCGCAGGCGGCACTCGAGGCGGCGCGCGTCGAGCAGACCCGCGCCGAGCGCCTGCTGGCGGACCGGGCGGTGCCGGCGCGGCGCGTCGAGGACGCACGGCGCGCCACCACAATTGCCGAGGCGCGGCTCCGTGCGGCTGAGGCACGGCTCGCGCAGCGCGACGAGACGCTCCGCACAGGAGGAGGTGCGGCGGCCGGCAACGCGTTCACGCTCGTGGCGCCGATCAGCGGCCGAGTCGCCGACGTGACCGCGACGCTCGGCGCCGCGTACGACGAGGGCGCCCCGCTGTTCAGAATCGTGCGGACCGATCGCGTGGAGCTCGAGCTGCAGGTGCCGGCCGACGATGTGGCGGCCGCACGTCAGGTGGCCGCAGTGGAACTGGAAGTGCCCGGCCTGCCGCAGCCGCTGGCGTTCCAGCCGCGCTACGTCCGTGACGCGGGCGTGATCGACCCGACGACCCGGGCGCTGCCCCTGCAGATGGACGTGCTCAATCCCCGCGAGCAGCTGCTCATCGGCCAGGCGGCCACGGCGCTCCTCTATCTGGGCGATCGCGCGCGCGTGCCGGTCGTGCCGCGCGCTGCCGTGGTGCCGGTCGTGCCGCGCGCTGCCGTGCTCATGGAAGCGGGGCGGCCGTATGTGTTCGTGCAAATCGGCGGCGAGCAGTTTGCCCGCCGGTTCATCGAGATTGCCTCACGCGACGGCGATCTGGTCGGCATCCGGAGTGGTGTGACGCCCGGGGAGCGGGTCGTGACGCGCGGAGCCTATGAGGTGCAGCTGGCATCAGCCGCGACCGGGCTGCCGGCGGAGGGACACGTGCACTGACAGCGTTCGGGTCGTTCGGATTGTTCGGGTCGTTCGGTTGTTCGGATCGTTCGAACGGCCCGAACGTGAACGCTCCGAACGATCCGAACGCTCCGAACGATCCGAACGAGGATACGCATGAAACGACTGATTCAGTGGTCGATTGACCATCACTGGATGGTGCTTGCCGGCTCGGTGCTGCTGGCCGCCGCGGGCCTCTGGACCGCCCGCACGATGCCGGTGGACGTCTTTCCCGACCTGACCGCGCCGACGGTGACGATTCTGACTGAGGGCCGGGGGATGGCGCCCGAAGAAATGGAGACGCTCGTCACGTTTCCGATCGAAGCGGCCATCAACGGCGCGTCGGGCGTGCGGCGCGTCCGGTCGGCGACGGCCGTGGGCATCGCCGTGATCTGGGTCGAGTTCGACTGGGGCACCGACATTTTCCTGGCGCGGCAGGTCGTGGCCGAGAAGCTCACGCTCGTGGCCGGCAGTCTGCCGCCCCAGGTGGAGCGGCCGATCCTGGCGCCCATCTCCTCGATCATGGGGGAGATTCTCTTTTTCGCGATCTCGTCGGAGCAGGACGATCCGCTGACGCTCCGCACCATAGCGGACACGCTCGTTCGCCGCCGCCTCCTTGCGGTGCCGGGCGTCTCGCAGGTGACACCGATCGGCGGCGCCGAGCGCCAGTTCCAGGTGGTCGCCCATCCCGATCGGCTTCGCGCCAACAACATCACGGTCGACGAGCTGCTCGATGCCGTGCGCGGTGCGAGTGAGAACACCTCGGCCGGCATCTACATGGAGGGGCCCCAGGAGTACGTGCTGCAGACGATCGGGCGCGTCCGGACGCCGGACGAGATCGCCGACAGCGTCGTGAGCCTGCGCGGGGATCGGCCGGTGCTGGTGCGCAACCTCGCCGACGTGCGCGAGGGCGCGGCCCTGAAGCGCGGCGAAGGATCGCGGAACGGGCGTCCGGCGGTGATCGTTGGCGTGCTCAAGCAGCCGGGCGCCAACACGGTCGAATTGACGGCGCGGCTCGACCGGGAGCTGGACGTCCTGCAGCAGGAGCTGCCACGCGGCATGACGATCGATCGGCGCATCTTCCGGCAGTCGGACTTCATCGAGGTCGCGGTGCAGAACGTCGTGAATGCCCTTCGCGACGGCGGCCTGCTGGTCGTGGTGATTGTGGTGTTCTTCCTTGCCAACCTGCGCGCGGCGGCCATCACGCTCACCGCCATGCCGCTGTCGCTGGCGACTGCCGTGTTTGTCCTGCGGGCGTTCGACGCCACGATCAACACGATGACGCTGGGGGGAATGGCGATTGCCATCGGCGCACTGGTCGACGACGCGATTGTCGACGTGGAGAACGTCGTGCGCAGGCTGCGCGAGAACGCGGCGAAGCCACCCGAGACGCAGCGGCCGGCCGCGGCGGTGGTCCGCGACGCGACGCTCGAGATCCGCACGTCGATCGTCTTTGCGACGGTCATCATCGTGCTCGTCTTCCTGCCGATCTTCGGGCTCTCGGGCGTCGAGGGGCGGCTGCTCGCACCGCTCGCCTTCGCGTACATCATCGCGTTGATGGCGTCGCTGGTCGTGGCGATCGTCGTCACGCCGGCGCTCAGCTACGCGTTCCTCCCCGGCGCGCGATCGATCCTGCGCGGGCACGACGGCTGGCTGGCGCGCCTGCTCAAGGCGCGCTTCGCGAAAGACCTGCCGCGTGCTCTGGATCACCCCTGGCTCGTGATGGCGACATCGACGGCGCTGCTCGTCGCCGCGGTCGTGGCCCTGACGCGGATGGGGACGGCGTTCCTGCCGGAGTTCAACGAAGGGACGCTGACGGTTCAGGCCAACACGCTGCCGGGCACCTCGCTCCCCAAGTCCGACGAGATCGGACGGCGCGTCGAACAGATCCTGCTGGCGCAGCCGGAGGTCGTGGCCACGGCGCGCCGGACGGGCCGCGCCGAGTACGACGAGCACGTGCAGGGCGTCGAGGCGGCCGAGATCGACGTGGGCCTCCGCGAGACCGGGCGGCCCCGGGCCGAGCTGCTCGCGGAGCTCCGGCGGGGGTTCTCGACGCTGCCCGGCACCAACGTGACGATCGGCCAGCCGATCTCCCATCGCATCGACCACATGCTGTCGGGGACGCGCGCGAACATCGCCGTGAAGATCTTCGGCGACGATCTGCCAACGCTCCGGCGGCTGGGTGAACGCGTCCGCGACGTCATGACGGGCGTTCCGGGCGCGGTCGACGTGTCGCTCGAGCAGCAGATGGACGTGCCGTTCGTGCGCTTCGTCCTGAATCGTCTGGCAATCTCGCGGTACGGGCTGCGGGCGGACGAGGTCGCCCAGGCCGTCGAGACCGCGTTCGCCGGGGCGGTCGTCGGGCGGATCTTCGACCGCGCCACCGCCTTCGATCTCGTCGTGAAGTTCGATCCCACGTCACAGGCGGATTTCGACCGCCTGGCCGACCTGCCGATCGACACCCCGGGCGGCGGTCCGGTTCCCATCCGGCTGCTGGCTGACGTGCGCCGCGAGATGGGACCGAACATGGTGCTGCGGGAGAACGTGCAGCGCCGGATCGTCGTCTCCGCCAACGTCGCCGGCCGTGACCTGGGCAGCGTCGTCGAGGACATGCGGGCGGCGGTGGCCGATCAGGTCCCCATGCCCCCCGGCTACCGGGTCGAGTACGGTGGCCAGTTCGAGAGCGAGCAGAGCGCGTCGCAGCGGCTCATGGTGCTGAGCATCGGCATCGTCGCGGCGCTGTTCATGCTGCTGGTGCTCGCCTTCGGCCGGCCGCGCGACGCGTTGCTCGTGATGCTCAATCTGCCGCTTGCGCTCATCGGCGGCGTCGCGGGCGTCTATCTGGCCGGAGGCGTCCTCAGTGTGGCGTCGATGATCGGCTTCATCACGCTGTTCGGCATCGCCACGCGCAACGGCATCATGCTCGTGTCCCACATTCATCATCTGATGCGGGAAGAGGGCGTGACGGATTTCCGCGAGGCCATCGAGCGAGGCGCGCGGGAGCGGCTCATCCCGATTCTCATGACGGCGATGGCCGCAGGACTGGCGCTGATTCCGCTCGCACTGGGTGGAGGCAAATCGGGCAGCGAGATCCAGACGCCGATGGCGATCGTGATTCTGTGCGGCTTGATGAGCTCAACGCTCTTGAACATGGTGGTCGTGCCGACGATGTACCTGCGGTACGGCCGGCCGCTGCCACCGGTGCAGCAGGCACAGGCGTAAGGGGGGCGTGTCGCCCCGGGAGGAGCACATGACGACGAAGACGATTGCGGCGATCGCGACAGCGCTCGCCATTGTGACCCCGGCGGGCGCGTGGGCGCACGTCAGCATCACGCCCCGGCAATCGACCGCGGGCGCGACCGAGAAGTACACCGTGCGGATTCCCACCGAAGGCAAGGTGACGACCGTTGCGGCCGAGCTCGAGGTGCCGGAGGGCGTCATTGTCGAGACGCTGCAGGCCCCGGCGGGATGGACGCACGAGGTGAAGCGCGCCGACGACCGGATCGTCTCGATTGTGTGGCGCGCCGATGTGAGGCCGGGCGAATTCATCGAGGTGGCATTCGTGGCGCGGAATCCCCGCAGCGGCACTCGCATCGTCTGGACGTTGCGCCAGCGCTTCGCGGATGGCACCGTCACCGACTGGACGATGGGGCCGACGGGCGTGCGGCCCACGGCGGTCACCCAACTCGCGCCGCTGTCGACACGCTAGCCCGCATGCGTGTCGAGACTGCTGCTCAGACGACGCCCGTACACGGGCCCTCGCGGCGAACGCTGGCCGCGGCGATGGCGGCCGCCTTCATGGTCGCCGTCGTGCTGCTGGTGACCATCGTGCTCCCCGCGGAGTACGGGGTGGACCCGCTCGGCACGGGCGGCGCGCTGGGCCTCACGGCGCTGGCCGGCGTATCAGTGGCTGGCGACCCTGTGCCGCCGCCGACAGGGACCAGGGTCGTGCCTCAGCCGGAGGGGCCGTTTGCGCTCTACCCGGCCGAGTACAAGGTCGATTCGCGCGAGTTCGTGCTCGGGCCCTACGAGTACGTGGAGTACAAGTACCACCTCGAACAGGGCGCCACGATGCTCTTCTCGTGGCGTGCCGACGGCGACGTCATGCATGACTTCCACGGGGATCCGGACGGGGCGCCCAGCAGCGCGGCCCAATCGTTCGACACGCGCTCCCGGCGCCAGGCCGACGGCAGCTTCTCCGCGCCCTTCAGCGGCATCCATGGGTGGTACTGGGAGAACCCCGGCGCCGACACCGTGACCGTGAGGGTCACGACGGCGGGCTTCTATACCTCGGCGCACGAATTCCGGTTCGACGGCACGCGCCGGCCGCGCGCGGTCCGGGGGCTCGAGACGATCACGGCCAGCCGCGACGACAAGGAGATTCCATGACACGACGCATGGTGGTCTTGGCGCTCATCCTGACACTCGGCGTCTGCTCGACACCAACGTGGGCGCACGACGAGTTCCGCATCATCGGGACGCTGATGAAGCACGAGAGCTCGACGATTGAGGTCAAGACCCGGCAGGGCAAGACAATCGCGGTCAGGATGGACAAACAGACGGCCATCACGCGCGACAAGAAGAAAGTCGACGCCAGCGAGCTGAAGGCCGGCCAGAGCCTCGTCGTCGACGCATACGGCGACACCGAAGACGACGCGCTCGCGCTCGAGATCCGCATCGTGCCGCCGATTCGCGCCGGCTCACGGTAGAGCCGTCGTGGCTGAGGCATCCCGGCACCGTTCCTGAATCACGTACGCCGGAGGGCCTCATGCATATGCGACTGCTTCCAGCCCTACTCGCGCTCGCGGGCGCAGGCTTCGCGGCCGAGACGCACGGCACGCCCGAAGAGTTCACGGCGGTCGCGGTGGCCGCCAACAACGTCATGAGCGGCGCAGGCACCGTGCTGATGTCCGTCGACCGCTGGTCCACCGACGCGGAGCGGACGCGGCTCGTGCAGACGCTTCGGGACAAGGGACCGAACGCCATGCTCGACGCGATGCAGGACATGCGTCCCGTCGGGCGCATTCGCACGCCCGATTCGCTCGGCTACGACCTGCGGTACGCGCAGCAGACGCGCGCCGAGGACGGCGGGCGCCGCATCGTCATCGCCACGGATCGGCCGATCGGATTCTGGGAGGCATGGCATCGCCCGCGCTCGATCGACTATCCGTTTACGGTGATTCAGATGCAGATCGGACCGGACCGCCGTGGCAAGGGCACGATGTCGATTGCGACGAAGATCCGGGCCTACGGCGACACCATCGAGCTCGAGGATTTCGCCTCGTCGCCGGTGATGCTGACCGATATCCGAGCCGCGCGGGACGATGAGTAAGGGTGGCTGAGGTGCCTGGAGTGCCCCCACGTCGGAGGGGGGAAGGCATGCCCGGAGTGCGCCCCGGAACAGCTGAGCTGGTTGACCCCGTAGCCCATGCGCGCGTACCCTCGATGGTACCGCCGCATGAGAACGTGGGTTGTCGCCGCCGTCCTGGCCGCGCCGATCGCGCTGGCTTCCGCCTGTGCCCCTCACTACGTCGTTGCACGTCCGGGCGACCTGCCGCGGGTGAGCATTCCCCCTGCGGGCCTCACGCGGAACGTCGTGCTCGTCTCGGTCGACGGCCTGCGCCCCGATGCGATCGCCGAGTTCGAGGCGCCGACGCTGCGGCGGCTGATGCGCGAGGGGAGCTACTCGCTCGGCGCGCGGACGATTCTGCCGAGCAAGACGCTGCCGTCGCACACGTCGATGTTGAGCGGCGAGCCGCCGGCCGACCACGGGGTCTTCTGGAACAACGTGCTCACCGCGAAGACCGACGTCGTGGAGTTCCCGACGATCTTCAGCGTGGCCCGCGCCAACGGATACCGGACGGCGGCCTTTTTCAGCAAGGCGAAGTTCGAGCCGCTGCAGCGTCCGGGGACGCTCGACTATTCGCAGGCGCCCGGGGGGTGGTTCGGCCGCTGGTCGAGCGACCGGACGATCGCCGACGTGCGCGCGTACCTCGCGAAGGAGCGCCCGAACCTGCTGTTCATCCATCTGTCCGATCCCGACCGTGCCGGGCACAGCTCCGGATGGATGAGTGAGGCGTACGGGCGCGCGGTCCGCGAGGCAGACGAGGCGCTCGACGCGCTGGTCACCGCCGCGGACGCGGCGTACGGGCGGGGCAACTACTCACTGCTCGTGACCGCCGACCACGGTGGGCACGGCCACGATCACGGCAGCGCCGATCCGCGCGACGTGACGATTCCCTGGATTGCGTGGGGGCAGGGCGTCAACGGCGGCCTGCTGCAGGACGTCCCGATTCAGACGTTCGACACCGCGCCGACGGTCCTGTGGCTGCTCGGCGTGGAGCAGCCGTCCGCGTGGGACGGCGCTCCCGTCACGAAGGCCTTCCTGGCTGGTAGGCGGTAGCCGGTAGGTTGTAGCAGGTTCCCTGGTTCCTGCTACCGGCTACCAGCCACCACCTATCGGCTACCAGCTACCACCTGCCGCCGTCGTGACCCACGTCGTCGTGCCGTCCTGGATTCGGCGTTTTCCCCTCACGTTCGTGCTCGCGGCTCACCGTCGGAATCAGGTCGAGCGCTTCGCGCGTCAGCTGCGTCGTGGCCGCCGTCGACGCCACGTCGATGACCGGCGCCGCGGGGCGGACGGGCCTGCAGTCGGGGCAGCGATTCCAGAGCAACAATCTCGACGACACGCTGCTCGCACAGGGCATCACCGTCGTCGCTGCGCTCCGCCCGCGATGCGGCCTTCGGGCATTGACGGCGCCTGCGCGCACCGCAGAGCAGGCACTTGCGTGATGGCTTGGCGGAAGGTATTTCGGGTGTCCGGTGGGGTGCGAAGGCGGTGCCTGTACCACAGCAGCAGATTCCGAGCATCGAGCGCGCAGCCGTGGAATGGTGGCGCGCAGTGACAACCTTGTTGTTGGGGCCGGCTATCGAAGACCGTGCTGGCAGCGTCGCCGGATCTCCAGCCGTTCTTGCAGCTATCGGTGCAGTCGGACATGAACTGGTAGCGATCGCCGATCAAGAAGCGCGGACACAGGAACTCGAAGAGAAGATCGCGCTGTTGAAGACGGTCGATTGGCGCAAGGGGCCGCACTGGGTTGCTATCGGTGCGGGAACGACCACGCGCAGCGGAGACTATGTAATCTCGGGTCCCAAGCAGGCAGCACACGCCATCTACAAGGCGTTGGCGGACGCAACCGAAGCAAACTTCACAGCTATCCGCCAGCGCCCGGCTGCCTGATCGCTCGTATCAGTCATTACGTCCGACGGGGCCGAGCAGTCGGCCCCGTTTTCTTTTTCCGGATCTGGACGACTTGGGCTACTCGCTTGGCGGCAGCCTTCATGTCGTCATGAGCCCAGAAGCGCATCACGGTCCATCCGGCTGAACGAAGACGTACATCCGTATCGCGATCGCGTTCGACATTGCCTTTGATTTTTGTGCGCCACCACTCGGCGTTCGTCTTCGGCCAAGTCCCGTGCTCAGGGCAGCCATGCCAAAAACAACCGTCGACGAATACCGCCACTCTCAATGAGAAGAACGCGATGTCAGCGCGCCGGCGAGTATCAGGCAAAGCACCATCGATGCGATAACGGAGGCCAAGCGCATGTAATGCTGCCCGCAGTGCTAATTCCCCGGGCGTGTCGCGCCGGCGGGTAACCTGCATTCGCCGGCGAACCTCTGGAGACGAGGCGCTAGGTCTCGTCGTCTTCGTCGAGCTGCTCTTCGATTTCGAGTGGCTCCTCCTCGCCTTCGGCCCAGGTGAATTCGGCGGCATTTCGATTCAGATACGCGTAGTACGCCGCGTCGAGGAACTCATCGTAAGACAGCAAGCGTTTCGGCCGGCCATTCTTAGGGGGGTCCCATTCGACGTCGAAGAAGCGCAGGTCGGTACCATCGGGCTCGTACAACGCGATGTACATCTTCTCAAATTTGTCGTTCTCGTCCTCTGGATCTTGGCGCCCCGTGTACGGGCGCAGGTGCCGTACCCATGACCCAAACGACGACGCGTTATCTCTCCGACCATCTTCGCAACTGTCGAACGGCAGGAACAAAACCCCGACCATCACAGCGTACGGCTGACGCTTGTGATAGCCCGTCGCCTCGATTCGAAGTTCTTCCTCGTTCCGTTTTCGATTGTGCGTATAGCGACTGGAGCCGCCAACGTCACGAATGTGAACTGACTTCAGCGAAATCCCGAGAGCGAGACCAACCTCGGGCGTACTGAAGTTAACATCCAGCTGTTTCTTTCCACGAACCGACCCTGCGGTGCGCTTAGTCGTGGCGGCGACCCCTCGAAGGCTTGGGGCCAAATGCGAGGCGATCTGCTCGGCCATCGCATCTGCAAAGCGTGTGGCGTACTGGATCTTCTCGCCGACCGGACTTGATTGGAGAGGCCTGGGTTCGGCTGCCTTCAGAACGGCCGCGATTATCGCGGCTGCGTCATGCGCAGGCAGGTTGGGCGATGGTGGTGGCATCGGAGTCGTCGAGATTGCGAGCCATCCGGTCTACGTGGAGCCTCACATCGTTCAGGAAGTTTTCCTCGAAATGGAGACAGCTGTCATTGGCTCGCGCGAAGAAGCCCGCCGCGGCTCGGTGCGATAGCAGTGTGCGTGGGAATCGCAGGAACTGCCGCAACGGTATCCTCCGCTCTCGCACAGGCCATGTGGACACATCTACCCCATAGACTTTTTCTTTGTGACCCCACGCTGCGCGTGGCCAAGAAACGCCCCGTTTCAGCAACGTGGAGGTCGGCGCTTCTCCATCCGGCCTGGCAAGCCGACGTCCAATCCACTCCGACACGGGCACGCTCACCGCGTTACCAACCAGCTTCCACCGGTGGCCGCGCTTTACACTATTCGCCTCGAGCGCAGATGCCGTCCAGTCCACATCGAATCCCTGCAGTCGTTCGGCGTCACGAATATCCGGCGTGCTAATGGAATGATCAAGCGGATCCCAAATCGCCGGGGGCGACGGAATGCCGATCGTTGATCCGCCCTTAAGCGTGGGGACGGCGTCAACTGCCCATCCCAAGCCACGCAGCCCTTCGGTCCAATAGAACCCGCACAAACGTCTTTCAGAAAATGACGGGAGACTTTCACCGGCTTCGCAACCGAATAGGACGGGACGAGGGTCCTCAGTGCGAGATGCGAGGAGCAGAACCCGTTGCCTGCGCTGTGGCAAACCGAAAGCTCGCGTGTCTACCACGCGATACGCCCACGTGAACCCAAGATCCTCAAGCTCGTCGACAAGGTATCGCATAGCCTTGCCGCGTTGCAGCTGCAGCATGAACGGAACGTTCTCGAGCAAGAGCCACCTCGGACCGTTCCTGCGATCTCGAAGCCGTCTGAACACCTCGCCGATCAGGCCTGATTGCTCACCTGCTATGCCCGCGGTGCGCCCTGCTTGACTCAGGTCCTGACAGGGAAAACCTGCGGCTATGAGGTCGACCTTCGGGAATGAACCAAGCCTCCGAACGTCGGCTTCGATTTCGACATCGAAATGACATTCAAGAACCCTACGTGCGCCAGGATCGATCTCACAGAGGAGTTGCGCGCGGTGATTCGCCAGCTCTAATCCGCGCTCAATGCCTCCGATGCCTGCGAATAGGCCAACAGCGGTGAGACTTTCGCCTTTATTACGATCCATGTCGCGGAAGATACCACATCTTGTGGTCGGCGTGAGTCTAGACCTCGAGGAATACCGCTGGCAAACGCCCAATCGGCTAGGCCCGACGGGTAGTGGGTCAGTTTCAATTTCTCAGCCATCTGATTTCTCAGGCCCCCGTGCGATACTGCCGCTCATGCCTCGGAAGCGTCGCGGAGACTTCAGTCAAATCGCCTTCCAGATCGTCCGCGAATCTACCGGCCAGGCCGCGAAACTCCAAGATGAGCCCGAGCCGGTCAAGAACCCCGCCGCGGTCGCCTTGGGCCGACTCGGTGGCCTCAAGGGCGGGAAGGCTCGGGCCGCCACGCTCAGCGCGCGCAAGCGGTCGCAGCTCGCCGCGAAAGCCGCCAAGAGCCGCTGGGGGAAGAGGTAACGTCCCACCTACGTTACTGAGCACGCGCCGGCAAGTCCTTCCATACCCCACGCTCAGCTGTGCCTGCCCATCGATCGATTTTCACGTAGATGCCTTCGGTCCAATGCTGCCATTCATACCGCGGCACGTACTGGGGAATGACCGCGTGCGCCAGTAGCGCCAGCCCGATCACCCCTATACCGATCCACCAGTCGCGCCGCGTGATCACTGACCCCTCGGCGCGTCAATTTCCAGTAGTATCTCGAAGGATTTCTTTCGGCCCTGAAGCCCCACGAGTGACTTCAGCACGTTCGGAAAGGCATGGAGAAGCTCTCCATCACCAGTATCACGCGTGCTGTCGTACAGCGTTGTTCGGCACCCAGAACAAATCGCGGGAAAGGTAATCGACTCGTTCAACTGAAAGCAGGTGCTCGCTCGGCATTTCTGGCACCGAAAGCGGATGGCTTTGATCTCGTCAAGGCTGAAGACGCACGTGTACTCCATAACCATATTCTACTTGACCTTATGCGTGACCGCTTGTATACTGGTCAACATCATGAATCGTTTGACCACAAAACAGCAGGCGCGTGTGATCGCGGCCCTGGTTGAAGGCAACTCGGTGCGGGCCACGGTTCGCATGACCGATGTTGCGAAAAACACCATCCAGAAGCTCATCCTCGACCTGGGCGCCGCCTGCGCCACCTACGCCGACGAGCACCTGCGGAACCTCCAGAGCAAGCGGATCGAGTGCGACGAGATTTGGTCGTTCTGTTACGCGAAGGCGAAGAACGTGCCCGCGGACAAGCGCGGGCAGTTCGGGTACGGCGACGTGTGGACCTGGGTGGCAATGGACGCCGACTCGAAGCTCATCTGCTCCTGGCTCGTTGGCACACGGGACGCTGGCTGCGCGTACGACTTCATGCAGGACTTGGCCTCCAGACTCAAGAACCGAATCCAACTGACGACTGACGGATACCGGCCCTACCTCATGGCCGTCGAAGATGCCTTCGGGGCCGACATCGACTACGCGACATTGGTGAAACTCTACGGCCAGCCCGCTGAGGAAGCCAGACGTTACAGCCCGGCGCGCATCATCAGCGCGCAAGCCGCCGTCATCACGGGCCAACCGAACCCGAAGCACATCTCGACCAGTTACATCGAACGTCAGAATCTCACCGTCCGCATGGGGATGCGCCGCTTCACTCGGCTGACCAACGGGTTCTCGAAGAAGATCGAGAATCACGTCGCCGCGATTGCTGTTCACTATCTGCATTACAACTACTGCCGCATTCATCAGAGCCTGCGCGTCACCCCAGCGATGGAAGCCGGGATTAGCGATCACGTCTGGTCCGTCGATGAACTCGTGGCATTACTTGATCAGTGAACCTAATTCAGTCACGATGAAAGCGGTTGGGAACCGTGGCGCGCCCTCGTTCTTCCACCGTTCACGCACGACCGCTACCTCAGGCTCCTTTACGAATTGCGTTGCCTTGTCTCCCTTCTTTCGCAGCACGACAGCAAAGGTGCTCTTCCCAACATCGCTCGCCGATTCGGCCATGAACTTTGCTGTCAGAGCGCAGTACACAACGCTCTCGACGGAGGAGTGACGAAACCGAAGATGCCCTGCGTCGGCATGAAAAGCCATCGTGTTTAAGGCTGGCCATGCACCCGACCCAACCGCAAACATCCCGCTCCGATCGTAATTATGTGGAGCGCTGACACCGTTAACGCTCCAAATGTGACCGATACCGCGCTGGTCGAAACCGGCGAGCAAGAACACGAGGCCGCCGAGATCGACTTGGTTGATTTTTGCGCAGAGTGCAGCATGTTGGGTCTCAGTACATTGTTGTCTCCCTTGGCGTCGGAATGTCTCGGCTGTAAAGCCAAACGGTCGTAACACAGACGTCTCTATCTCCCGCTGGAGGCGCCAGTTCAGCGCATTATCGAGCGCATCGATAACAGCGCGTGGGTCTGGTGTGTGTCTGCGTCTCTTTGGTGTCTTCTGCTTTGCCCATCCTTCACGTAAAAGATCGGACGCGTGATCAAGAATCGGATCGGCGTGACTGATGTCATTGCCAGCGCACATCGCCGTCCAGTCACCGCCCCCGAACGGGATGTTTTTGATGGCAAGATTCTCGGCCGAAAAGTCGGTGAAACCGACCTTGTTGTCAGACACCGCGACGATGCACTTATCGTGTTCTGCGAGTGCGGCGATGCAGACGGTCACGCGCAACCCCAATTCTGCCGGGGTCGGTTTAGGATCGTAGTGCAGCCTCGGCAGGGGCATTATTCCGCCCCCGCGCTGCGGGTTTCAACGGTATCGTGCCAACCTTCGGCCTGGGTCAGGGCAAACTGACCCACTACCGCCCGACGAGGTATCAGACGGCGCGAATGTAGCCCTGTCTGCGGTGAGCGGCGCTCGGGCCATATGCGACTAATGGATTCGCGATGGCGTTGGCTCCGTGCAGGTCGGCCGCCTGCTTCAGCAACTTTCCCATCCTGACGAAACTGGGTATCCGCAGGTCCAATGACGTGCCGTCCGAACTCGTTCCGATGAAGTTCACCAACGCCCTCTTCGCGAGGCCGTGAGGCGCTGGCAGGTGGCCACACCGCGCGCGGCGAAAAGCTTCGCTCGAGCACGAAGGGTCGTCCAAATCCGAACGGTCCCGACTTCGTGTCGCGGCGCGTGGAGGTGGGGCAGGCGCTGCACGGCGCCGTGCCGAACCCGGACCCGGACGGGAAGGAGCCGATGAGCCACGAGGTGTCGCTCTCACTGGAGCGGCAGCTCGCCGACAACCTGGCCGTGCGTGTCACCGGCATCTACTCGCGGATGGTGAATACCTACCGTGTGCAGAACAACAAGCGGCCGTACGAGTCGTACACCATTCCGGTGACGAACCGGAGCTGGCGGTCAGCCGGCGGCTCGTGAACCGCTGGATGTTCCTGGCGTCGTATTCGGCGACGAAGCTGAACATTCCGTACGCGCCGAATACCGCGGGCGTCACCGATTTCACCGGCGGCGGCGGACTGACGGTGATCCTCTCGAGCTACGATCCGAACGCCGAAATCTTCGCGACGAACGAGACGTGGGAGTGGCTCGGCCGGCTCACGGGCGCCTACATCTTCCCCTGGGACGTCCAGCTGTCGGCGAACTTCGAACATCGCAGCGGCGATCCCTGGGCACGGCAGGTCTCGTTCACCGGCGGGCAGACGATTCCGCAGATCCGCCTGCGCGTCGAGGAAATCGGCACGCGGCGTCTGCCGAACCTGAACATCCTCAACCTGCGCGTGCAGAAGTCGTTCTTCCTGCGGAGCGGCCACAAGCTCGGGCTGCAGGCGAACATCTACAACGCGCTGAACATCAACGAGCCGCTCGGCGTGACGCCGCTGTCGGGGCCGAACTTCAACATCCCGACGTCGATCACGCCGCCGCGCGTCGGTGAGGTGGGGCTGACGTATACACACAAGCTGTTTACGCCGGCGTGCGGCCGCGGCGCGCCGCGAGCCGCTCGATCTCGCGCGAGGCGATCACCTGGTGCTCGCGCGCGTACGCCTCGTGGTTGCGCTCCAGATCGTCGAGGCGATACACGTAGTTGGCCATCAGGCCGAACGAGCGCCGGATGCCGACGGCCGACGGATCGGCAAGCCAGTTGAGCCGTTCGAGGCGCGCGCCGTTGGCGAGATGGAACCGCGCGACCGGATCGAACGGCACCTTTCCCTGGCGGGCGTGCATCAGATAGTACGCGCAGAGACGGACGAGCGTTGCGTGCACTTCGGCCGGCACCTGCTCGCTCAGGACTCCGGCGCGCGCAGCGGCGCGCGCCAGAAACTCCTCGAGCGCCGCATGCGCGGGCAGCATGCCGGACGTCCCCAGCCACCGGCGAAAGTCGGGAATCGGTGACAGCGTCGCGAAGGTCTTCATCTTCGGGAAGCTGCGCCGCAGATCTTCGACGACCTGCTTGATCAGCAGGCTGCCGAAGGAGACGCCCCGCAGCCCCTCCAGGCAGTGGGTAATCGAATAGAACACGGCGGAGCGCGCGCGCGCCGGGTCGAGCACGCGCGCCCTCGGGTCGAGGAGCGGCCGGATGTGCGCACTCATCCGTTCCGTGAGCGCCACCTCGATGAAGATGAGCGGCTCGTCCGGCAGCGCCGCGTGGAAGAACGCATAGCAGCGTCGATCGGCTTCCAGCCGCCGGTGCAGGTCGTCCCAACCCTGAATCTGGTGCACCGCCTCGTACTGAATGAGCCGCTCGAGGACGACGGCAGACGTGCGCCAGTCGATGCGGCGCAGCGTGAGAAACCCCCCGTTGAACCAGGACCGGAACAGGTGCACGAAATCGGCGTCGAGCGCCCGCCGCTCGGGGTGCTGCCGCAGCGTCGTCAGCAGCTGCTGGCGCATGTCGATGAGCGCGCCGGTGCCGCCGGGTGCAAGATTGAGACGCCGGAACAGCTCCTGGCGCAGCGGCTCGACGGCGGCCTGCAGGCGCAGGAGCGTCTCCGAAGCGGGGGAGGCGCGGTACGCGGCGGCCGCCTGTGCGGCCTCCTCCGGATCGGGGACGAACGCGTCGCTCAGCAGTCCGAAGAACGTATCGCGTCCGGCGGCGTCGAGCGCGCGGAACGCGGTGATCAGCTCGGCGGCCGCGCGCGCCCCCGACACCTCGCCGCGCTCGGAGAGCAGCGCCTCACACAGACGGAGGATTTCAGCCGCCTGCGGCTGTCCGTTGCGCGCGTGCAGGCCGGCGCGCGCGCCGAGCGCGAGGATGCGCCGCAGCAGCGGCGATCCCGTGTCTTCCGCCGTTGGTGTCGCCGCCTCGTCCACGATCCGATCGTATGTCAAACGCCCGCGCGCCGGGAGAGAATGCGCGCCCTAACCCGGAGGCTGCCGGGGCTGCCGCGGCTGGATCACGTCCGCGGCGAGCCCCGGCCTACGTACGTCAGGGGTACGTCGTACGTGGGGCGGAGCTCGCCGCGCGAACGCGAAGAGACGCGCGGCAGCTCCGCCGGAGCGTCAGGACGTAGGGCGGGTCTCGCAGAGCATGTGATCGCAGGCGAGGCAGACCCGCCGGTTGGTACACAATCAGTCCGTGCCCCTCGTGTTCCTTCTCTTCTTTCTCTCCGTCACTCCTGCCCTCGCCGCCCAGGCGCCAACGACGGTCCGCATCGAGGTGCGCGCCGATGCGGCTCCGATTGCCGACGCGGAGGTCGTCGTCAACGGGGTCACGTTCACGACCGGCGCGGACGGCGTGGTGACCGCGCCGGTGCCGCCCGGTGCCGTCGAGATCACGGTCGTCAAGGAAGGGTTCGCACCGCTCACGTCGTCCATCACCGTTGCGGCGGGGCAGACGCAGGGGGTCGTCGTCGAGCTCGAGGAAAGCCTCGAGATCGAAGAAGTGGTGATCGTCACCGCCACCAGGACCGACACGCGCCTGGAGGATCAGCCGATGCGCGTGGAGGTCGTTCCGGGCGAGGAGGTGCAGGAAAAGATCATGATGACCCCCGGCGACGTCTCGATGCTCCTCAACGAGACGAACGGGCTGCGCGTTCAAACGACGTCGCCCTCGCTCGGCGGCGCCAACGTCCGGATTCAGGGGCTGCGCGGCCGGTACACGCAGATACTCGCCGACGGCCTGCCGCTCTACGGCGGACAGACCGGATCGATCGGGCTGCTGCAGATTCCGCCGATGGACCTCGGGCAGGTCGAAGTGATCAAAGGCGTCGCCTCCGCGCTCTACGGCATGTCGGCCATCGGCGGGGTCGTCAATCTGGTGTCACGGCGCCCACCGGCGTCAGGCCGCGAGCGGGAGATTCTCGTGAACGGCACCAGCCACGGCGGCACCGACGTCGTGAACTGGCTGGCGGGTCCACTCGGCGACCGCTGGGGCTACACCTTCGTCGGCGGGCTGCACGCGCAGCCGCGGTCGGACCTCGACGAGGACGGCTGGACCGACCTGCCGACGTATCGGCGCGTCGTCGCGCGGCCGCGTCTCTTCTGGAACGATGGCGCGGGCCGCTCGCTGCTGGTCGCGCTCGGCGCGATGGGGGAGGAGCGCCGCGGCGGCACGATGCCTGGACGCCAGGCGCCCGACGGCCGCCCGTTTCCCGAGAATCTCGACACGACCCGCATCGACGGCGGAGCCGTCTGGCGCATGGCGACGAGCGCCGGCCGGGTACTTGCCGCGCGAGGCAGCGTGACCGCCCAGGAACACACCCACACGTTCGGTGCCGTCGTCGAGGACGATGATCATCACACGCTGTTCGGAGAGGTGTCGCTCACGGGGACGGACGGCCGGCACACGTGGGTCGCCGGCGGCGCGGTGCAGGGGGATCGGTTCCGGTCGCGTCAGGTGCCGCGATTCAATTACACGTATGTGGCGCCGGGTGCGTTTGTGCAGGACGAGTTCCGCGTGACGCCTCGTCTGACGCTCTCGGGCAGCGCCCGTGTCGACGGGCACAACGAGTTCGGCATGTTCGTGAGTCCCCGGATCTCGGCGCTCGTTCGCCCCGACGAGGCGTGGACGATCCGCGTGTCGGCGGGTCGCGGGTATTTCGCACCGACGCCGTTCACGGAGGAAACGGAAGCCTCGGGCCTGACGCCCGTCGCGGCGCTCGGCGAGTTGCGGGCCGAGCGCGCCGACAATGTGTCCGCCGACCTCACGTGGACGCGCCGCCCGCTCGACGTAACCGTGACCGTCTTCTCGTCGCGCATCGAGGGCGCGCTCGACGTGCGCGAGACCAGCCAGCCAGGCGTGCCGGTCGCAATCGTGAATCTCGACGGGACCACCCTGACGCGCGGCACCGAGCTCATCGCCCACTATCGCCGCGAAGGCGACATCGACGTCATCCTCACGCACATGTTCCTGTGGTCGACCGAACCGCGGTCCGAAGGCGGCGGCCGCCGCGAGGTACCGCTCAATCCGCGCCACTCGGCCACATTCGACCTGTTGAAGCAGATCGGGCCGGCGCGCATCGGCTTCGAGGTGTTCTACACGGGGCGGCAGGCGCTCGAGGACAACCCGTTTCGCGAGCGCGGCTTTCCGCACGTGCTGTTTGGGGGCCTCGTCGATTGGGCGGTCGGCAGCTCCCGCGTCTACGTGAACGTGGAGAACCTGGCCGACGTGCGGCAGACGCGCGAGCATCCGCTGGTGATGCCGCGACGCGGCTTCGACGGGCGATGGACGGTCGACGCGTGGGCGCCGCTCGAGGGCCGGACCCTCAACGCGGGACTGCGGTGGCGGTTTTAGAGGCGGTCGTCAACCGCCGCTCCAGCTCGCCGACGTCGAAATCGAACTGTTGGTCGGCCACGTGAACCTCAGCGAGGCCGAGTTCCGGAAGGGGGCCGAGGAGAAGCCTGCGGCGACGAAATAGGAGTTGACAGGCAGTAATCAAGTAATCTATTGATTACTGTCACATGCCGTCAGACGCCCATCGCACGTTCAAGGACCGCCTCTATGGGCTCTTCGCCCGGATCGGGAAGACGCTGGCGAGCCCGCACCGGCTCGAGATCCTCGAGCTCCTCGCCCAGGGCGAGCGGACCGTGGAGTCGCTCGCCCGCGAGCTCGGCCTCTCGCTCGCCAACACGTCGCAGCACCTGCAGGCGCTGCGGCAGGCGGCGCTCGTCGAGTCGCGCAAGGAGGGGCTGTACGTGTATTACCGGCTTGCGGATCCAGCGGTGTCGGATCTGTGCCGCAGCGTCCGGACCGTGGCGGAGCACCGGCTGGCCGAGCTCGACCGCCTCGTACGCGATCACTTCGGCGATCGAGCGGCCGCCGAGCCGGTGAGCATGGACGAGCTGCTGACGCTCGCGCGCTCCAGGGACGTGATCGTTCTCGATACCCGTCCCGCGAGCGAGTATGCCGCCGGCCACATTGCCGGCGCGCTCTCGGTCCCGATCGACGACCTGCAGCGCCGTCTGCGGCAGCTCCCGCGCGATCGCGAGTACGTCGCGTATTGCCGGGGGCCGTACTGCGTGTACGCCGATCGCGCCGTCGAGATCCTCCGCGCCAAGGGGCGGCGCGCCCGGCGGCTGCTCGAGGGGTTTCCCGAATGGAAGGCCGCCGGCCTGCCCATGCACACCGGCCTCGAACAAGGAGTCCTGCGATGACCAACCCAGCCACATCCGTTGCCACCGTCGACCGCACGGCGCTCGAAGCCAAGGTCAAAGAGATGTACCGCCAGGTTGCGGAGAACCCGCACGGCGAGTTCCATTTCGAGATGGGGCGCGCCATGGCCGAGCGCCTCGGCTACGCCGCGGCCGATGCGCGCCTCGCCCGGCAGGGCGGCTTTGCGCACATCACTTACCGCAAGGCGTACATCGAGGAGACCGGCCTGCCGGACGCGTCGGTCGACTGCGTCATCTCGAATGGCGTGATCAATCTCGCGCCGGACAAGGGACGCGTCTTCCAGGAGGCCGCCCGCCTGCTGCGGTCCGGCGGCCGGCTGGCGATCGCCGACATCGTCGCGGACGTCGTGCTGCCCGACAACGTGGTGTGCAATCCGGATCTCTGGGCCGCCTGCATTGGAGGCGCCGCACAGCGCGACCTCTATCGCGAGGCGATCGAGCAGGCAGGCCTCCGCGTCGAGGTCGTCCAGGAAAACACCGGGTACCAGTTCATCTCCGAGCGCGCCAGGACAGCCACGGCGAAGTTCGGCGTCAAGAGCGTCTCTATCCTTGCGCGGAAGCCGTAGCGTGGAACGATTTTCAAATCACAAATCGCGAATCGTCAATCACGAATGATTGACGGTATGATTCGCAGGTTCACCAAGGAGGCGTTCCATGACTCTTCGAATTAGCGATACTGCTCCTGACTTCGAGGCCGACACCACGGACGGCCGCATCCGGTTCCACGAGTGGATCGGTGACTCGTGGGCGGTGTTGTTCTCGCACCCCAAAGACTTCACGCCCGTCTGTACGACCGAACTCGGCTACATGGCGAAGCTGAAGCCCGAGTTCGACAAGCGCAACGTGAAGATCATCGGCCTGAGCGTCGACCCGGTGGACAACCACAAACGCTGGGCGAACGACATCAGGGAGACGCAGGGGTACGCACCCAACTACCCGATGATCGGCGACCCGACGCTCGAAATCTCGAAGAAGTACGGGATGCTGCCGGCCGACCTCGAGGGCAGCTGCGAGGGGCGCACGCCCGCCGACAACCAGACCGTCCGCAACGTGTTCGTCGTCGGTCCCGACAAGAAGATCAAGCTGATCATCGCTTACCCGATGACCACGGGACGGAACTTCGACGAAGTGCTGCGCGTGATCGACTCGCTCCAGCTGACGGCGAAGCACAAGGTCGCGACCCCGGTCAACTGGAAGCACGGCGACGACGTGATCATCGCCGGATCGGTGTCGGACGAGGAGGCGAAGAAGGTGTACCCGCAGGGATGGAAGGCACCGAAGCCGTATCTCCGCATCGTGCCGCAGCCGGGCACGCCCGAGCGGGTGTAGGAGGAGGGAAACATGGCGACCGCACCGACCGAGCAGTGGGAGATGAAGGGCCGCGGCTACGAATTCTGCAACTGCGATTTCGGCTGCGGCTGCAATTTCGGCGGGTTCCCGAACTCGAAGGACGGCAGCTGCCGCGCCCTCGTCGGCGTCCACATACTGCGAGGGAAGGCGGGCCAGGTCGATTTGTCGGGGGTGAAGTGTGCGGCCATCGTCAGCTGGCCGAAAGCGATTCACGAAGGCAACGGCACAGCGGTCTTCGTGGTCGATCCCGCGACGACCGACAAGCAGATCGAGATGCTCGCGCAGATCTTCACCGGCAAGCTCGGCGGCCTGCCGTGGGAGCTCCTCGGGCCGACCTTCGAGGTCGTCGGCCTGCAGAAGGCGAAGATCACCATCGACGGCGAGGGGCGCAAGAGCACGTTCAAGGCCGAGGGCATCGCCGAGGGGCGCGGCGACACGTTCAAGAACCCCGTGACGGGTGAGGAGCACCTGGCCAACGTCGACCTGCCCGACGGCTTCATCTGGAAGCGGGGCGAGTGCGGCCAGGGGACATTCCGTGCCAGCGCCAGCGGGCTGTCAATTGCCGGCGAGAAGTCGAACTGGATCTTCTACGAGTTCGACTGGTCGAACGCCGCGGCGCTGGCGGCGGTCTGAGTACGTGGCGTCCGGCATTAGCCGGACTTGGGTGGTCGACCCGCGATCCCGGTCCGGCTGAAGCCGGACGCTACGTACGAGCGACTCCCTACTCTACGGCAGCAGGTCGACGCGGACGAGCGGGTCATCCGGCTGGGCGAGGCTCCCTTCCCATCGCAGGAACCCGGCTGGCGGCGTCGTCAGCCAGATGGTGGCGTCCGGCACCTCGACGAAGAGGCGGGCGAGCAGCGGCAGTTTCGGGTGCACGATGAATCGATCGCTGGCGATCGTGCGCCCGGCCATGCGCACCCGGTCACGGCCGGCGTAGGAGAGCTCGACGGCGGCCGTCCGCGGCTTCGGCGCGAATCCCACGCCCTGCAGCCGGATGACCTCGCCGCGGACGAGACGCGGCCGCAGCGCCTTGATCGCGAGTGTGAAACCGAAACCCGCGAACGTGCGGCCGTCGCCAATGTCGTCGAAGGTCTCCTCCCACTGATTGAGCTCGCCCTCTTCGTCGCGCGCGACGGCCGTGACGCGCCCCGAGCGGAAGTCGATCGTGAAGCGACGCGCATCCCGGCCGCCTCGCCGTTCCACCCACGACCACGTCTCCTGCACGAGCACGGGTTGCTGGCGAAAGACGACTCGCTCTTCGGTCCGCCGGCCCCGGCCGAACGCGTACGTGAGGACCACATGCAGGCGCCCGTCGGCGTTCCACTGCGAGAACTCGCCGTCGGCGAGCCGTGCGCCGTTCAGATCCCGGAGTACGGGAAAGCCGCGGGCCGCGCCCTCGAACGGCGCCGGCTCGATCGCGGATGCGGGCGCGCGCGCGAGCAGCCCGACTGCGACCACGAGCGCCACCCACACGAAACTCATGCGGTTCATCGGCTCCCAACCGGGAGCATGCAAGAAGCGGACGTTTTACGACTGAGCCGGTGGGCGTCGCCGATGGGAAGTGGATCGGGCCAGTCGAGGTACGTGCGCTCGCGCTCGCGGAGGCGGCGATACCGGGCGAACACGTCGCGCGACGATTCCAGCCCGCAGATCGACCGCCACGTCGTGCCGCGAAACGTGTGCGCCAGCATCCCGCGCGCGTGGCGCAGCACGAACAGCGGGTCGTGGCCGAACGCCGCCGGCATGTGGCGGAGCTTCATCCACCGCTCCGCCTTCCAGCGGAGGAACTCCACCTCCTCCGGTGCGAGCCGGGCGGTCCGCGTGATGGCCGTGGTGCCGTCGTACTCCTCCACGCGGCGCTTGGCGATCAGTCCGCGCGCCTCGAAGTCGCGCGTCATCGGCGTCCCGGGATAGGGCGTCGGGTGCTGGATGTACGGCCAGTCCACGTACCGGCGGGCGAATTCCAGGTTGGCGGCGACCGCGTCCGGGCCATCGTCGGGGTTTCCGACGATGAGCCCACCGACGACGAGCATGCCGTGCCGGTGAAGGATGTCGATCGCCGCCTTCGCGGTGTGGACGCGGGCGGCTCCGCGCCAGCGGCTGTTCTTGGCGCGTGCCTTGAGGAACACGAGGTCCTCCTCGACGACGTTTTCGATGCCGAGGAAGACGTACCGGAATCCGGCCCGCCGCATGAGCGGCGCCAGCGTGTCGCCGTGCGCGGCGATCGGCGCGGTCATCGCCTGGACGAGATAGTCGATCGTGTCGAGGCGCGCGTCGATGATCGCGCGGCAGAGCGCCTCGAACCGGGGCACGTCGAGGGTCATGTTGTCGTCGACAAAGAAGATCGCCCGTGCGCCGCGGGCGCGCGCGTCCGCGATGTCGTCGATCACGCGCGCGATCGGGAACCGGTGGAAGTTGCGGCCGCGCATCTCGATGATCGAGCAGAAGCTGCAGTCGAAGGTACAGCCGCGCGAGGTTTCGACGACGTCGACCGGCCGCCCGAGCATGGTGTAGCCGGTCAGCACGCGCGCGGCGCGGCCGGGCGGGCGGACGTCGCCGCCGTCGAGCGCCGCCGCCGGACGCGGCGGGTTGCAGCGGAACCCGTCGCCCTCGCGCCACCACAGCCCGGCAATGTCCGACAGCGGACCGCGCGCCTCGAACGCGCGCAGCAGCTCGCGGAACGTCAGATCGCCCTCGCCGCGCACGATCGCATCGACGCCGAGCGCCGGGGGCATCCATGTCTCTGGCGCGAGGCTGGGATCGTAGCCGCCGACGACGATCCGGACGCCCGGCTTCAGCGCGCGCACCAGGGCGATGATGCGGCGCGCCGTGGCGCGCTGGAAGGTCATCACCGAGAGCCCGACCATGTCTGGCTGCAGCTCCGCCATGAGCCGCTCGATCGTCGGCCGGACGGACCGCTGCACGAGCACGAGGTCGGCGACGGCGACCTCGTGGTGGGGGTCGACGTTGCCCGCGAGCGAGCTGAGCGCGCCGGTCGGCATGCGGATCGCGAGCGTCGGCGTGTGCTCGAACGAGTCGGGCATCGACAGAAGGAGAACGCGCATCAGCCCACCACCATCCAGAGCCCGAGCCCGATGAGCGCCACGCCGGCCAGCCTCGCGCTATGGACGCCAAACGGCGCGAGCTTCTCGACGAGCACGAACGCCGTCAGCGCCGTGATGACCCACAGGTTCATGACGCCGCCTGCGAACAGCAGCAGCATCAGCGCCCAGCAGCACCCGAGGCAGTAGCGTCCGTGGGCGACGCCCATGCGCAGGGCGCCGAGCGCGCCGGCGCGCCAGCGCTGCATGATGAACGAGAGCGGCGATCGGCAGGCCCGCAGGCACGTTGCCTTGAGCGGTGTGAACTGGTAGAGGCCAGCCGCGAACAGGAGGACACCCCCGGCCCACGGGTTCGCCGCTTCCATCATCGGCGTCAGGAGGAGCAGCCGGCTGGCGACCGCCTGCAGGAGGGTGGCGCCGGCGCTGAACAGCAGCCAGACGAGCAGGTACCCGCCCGCCATGGCGACGACGCCGGCGACGGCCGAGCCGGCGCTCGGGCCACGCCGCGCCATCGTGCCGTAGAGCATCAGCATGGGCGACGCCGACGGAAGCATCATGCCGGCCATCATCACGCCCCACATCGCCCAGATCAGCAGGACGTACCGCAGGTCCCACGTCGCGGCCATCATCCACGCCGAGGGGCCGGTCATCGGCCCGTACATGTCGCGCGCCATCGGCACGATCCAGAGCCAGCAAAGCGCCGTGACGGCCAGAATGCCGGCACCGATGAGCAGGCGATCGCGCGTGGATCGACTCTCTTCCACCGTGGGTGCGCCCATCGTAACGCTGTAGCGCCGTCGCTGTCAGGTGGTACCATCCGGCGACAGGACGTCGATGCCCCAGTCCGGACAGTTTCGTGTTTCGGTCACCAAGGATGACCTCGTGTTCTCCTCGGCGCATTTCATCACCTACGCCGGGCACCGCTGCGAGGGGCTCCACGGTCACAACTACCGCGTTCGCGTCGCGGTCGACGGCGCGCTCGATCCGACCGACCGGCTGGTGTTCGATTTTCTCGAGCTCAAGCGCATCATGCGCCGGCTCTGCCGCGACATCGATCACCTGGTGCTGCTGCCGACCGAAAGCAGCCGCATCGGCGTCGCCGAGGAGGGGGAGACCGTCCGCGTCGCGGTCGACGGTCGGCCGCGCTACGTCTTCCCGCGGCGCGACTGCGCGTTGCTGCCGGTCCCGAACACGACGGTCGAAATGCTGGCGGAGCTGCTCGCCGGGCGCCTGCGTGCCGAGTTCGACGGGCTCGGCGTCCACGGGCTGACGGCCATCGAGATGGAGGTCGAGGAGAACTTCGGGCAGTCGGCGACCTATCGCATGGAGCTGTAGCTATGGCACCGAAGGACACGGCGTATTCAGACGCAGACATCGCGACCAGGCTCGGCATGCTGCCGGGATGGCGGTATGAAGGAAACACCATTCGCCGCGTATACGAGACCGACGGCTGGCCCGTCACCCTGATGCTCGTCAACGCGCTGGGCTTCGCGGCCGAGGCCGCCGATCATCATCCCGATCTGACCGTGAGCTACAGGCGCGTGGGCGTCGCGCTGTCGACACACAGCGCGGGCGGCATCACCGGCAAGGACTTCGAGCTGGCGAAGAAGTTCGACGAGATTGCGCTCTGGCGTCCGCCGGCGGGCGGCGCGCTCACCGGGACGACGGAGAAGTTCGTCAGGTAGATCGCGAATCACGAATCGCAAATGACCAATGGCGCACGGTGTCGACGAGCGCCGTGAAACGATCCCACACGGTCGCAGAGCGCGACTCGGGCGGCGGCTGCCGAATGACGCGAAGCGTGTCGTGCTCGGATCGGGCGTAGCCGCCGACGCACTCGGGGATCCGGTAGTCGGGATAGAGCCGCGCCAGATCGAACATCGCCGTGGCCAGGTCACGCGCCTGCGCGTCGAACCCGAAGCGCCGCAGACCGAAGACGATCGTCCCGAAGACGATCGTCGCCTGCTCGACCGGCCAGACCGATCCGCGGTGGTAGCTCAGCGGATCATAGAAGCTGTGAGCGGACGACAGCGTCCGAACGCCCCACCCGCTGAACATGTCGGGCGCAAACAGCCGGCCGACGACGGGCGGCAAGTGGTCCGCAGCGATGATTCCCGACGCCAGACAGTGTCCGACGTTCGCATCGGGTGAATAGGATGGCGGAACAGCTTGGCACGACTCTCCATGGCGTTCCTCCAGATGTACCGACCCAGTTGCAAGAGTCGTGGCGGAGGGAGGGGCAGGTGGGTAAGTCGCCGATGAAGATCCGGCTGACTCGGAAGTTTTCCAACGTGCTCAATGGCATTGATCTCTCGCGCTTCGCCAAAGGCGAGACGATGGATCTGCCCGCGCGCGACGCCGACATGCTGATTGCCGAAGGCTGGGCTGAACTGGCGGAGGAGTCGGCGCGCGATCGGGCGTCTGACCGTCCGTCGCGCGCCAGGGGTCGCCGCAAGCGACGCTGAGGTCCGAGGAAATTACCTTCTCAATCCCATAGTTTCTGGACGCCCCGATAATCGACCACGGTCGTCACGTAGCGTCCCAGCGCGTCCTCGGCGCTGTAGATGCGCCCGGGCAGCTGCTGCCGGTACTCGGTGGCGTAGGCAATCTGCTCCACCTTCGGCTTGCCCGGGAACACGGCGCTGAAGCCGTCCTCGACGCTGACAAACGGCGCCCAATCCTGGGCCGATGCCGCTCCCGCCCCGCCCAGCAGGGCTGCCGCCGCGATTGCGATCAGGCGCATGAGTCGTCCCCCCGGGCGGATACTATAACCGCATATATAATGGCCCCCACACCGGCGAAGCGTGTGCACCACTTGGCACCCCACGCCGCAGACGGCGTGGGGACCCCGCATTGTTGGAGGCTTCAATGAAGCGATGGATGATCGGCGGCATGGCCCTGGCGGTTCTGCTAATGGCTGCGGCGGGCTTTGCACAGAACAAGGCGCGGGCCGTGAACGTGCCCGAAATACCATTTGAGTCGGTTCCGAACTTCTTCAGGATGCCGCCGGACGTCTACCTCGGCGAGAGCATGGGCGTCGCGCGGAACTCGAAGGGCAACATCTTCGTGTACCACCGTCGCGACGACACGCGGCTGTTCGAGTTCGACCCGAACGGCAACTTCGTGCGCGAGTGGACGCCGGGCAATTACGGCTTCGAGTTCGCGCACAAGGTCCGCGTCGACAAGGACGACAACGTCTGGGTGGTCGACGAGGGGACGAACATGATCATCAAGTTGAACCCCGAGGGGCGCGTGGTGATGGTGCTCGGGCGCCGGCCGGAAGCCGTCGAGGGCGCCGTCGAGACCCCGCAGGGCGACCCGCCGCCCGACCAGCCGTACCTGTTCGGCCGGCCGACCGACGTCGGTTGGGATCCGCAGGGGAACATCTTCATCTCGGACGGCTACATCAACCACCGGGTGGTGAAGTTCGACAAGAACGGCCGCTTCGTCCGCAAGGTCGGGAGCAACCTGCGGGGCAGCGAGCCGTATCAGTTCAACACACCGCACTCGCTGGCCGTCGACGCGCAGGGCAACGTGTACGTGGCCGACCGCGGCAACCAGCGGATCCAGGTGTTCGACAACAACCTGGTGCTGCGGGCCATCTACGACAACGTCGGCAACCCGTGGGAGGTCTGCATCTCGCCGGGGCCGCACCAGTACCTGTTCTCGTCGAACTCGAACCCGGACTCGAACACGCCGGCGAGCTCCTGGGACATCACCGGTGAGATCTACAAGATGGAGCTGGACGGCCGCATCGTCGGCAAGTTCGGGCGCGCGGGCAAGGCGCTCGGCCAGTTCCAGACGGTGCACGGCATCGACTGCCGCAATCCTGACGAGCTGATCGTGTCGGAGATCTCGGCGTGGCGCGTGCAGAAGATCGTTCTCCGTCCGACCACTACGACGTCGAGCCGGTAAGGGAGGGTCCCATGAAACGTCCGCTTCTCATTTCCCTTGCCGCGGTCACCATCGCGCTCGGGGTCACCGCGTCGGCGCAGTTGAACTTCCCGGAGATCCCGTATGACGCGGTCGATGCGCTGCAGCTGACGCGCGACCTGTACATCGGGGAGGCGGCGGGGGTCGCCACCAACTCGAAGGGCGACATCTTCGTCTTCACGCGACTCGGCACGCCCGTCATCACGACGGCCGGGGCGCGCAACGTCTCGCACGGCGGCTCCCGGCTCTTCCAGTTCGATCGCACCGGGAAGTTCGTGCGCGAGATCGGCCAGGGCGTCTACGGGTTCCTCGAGGCGCAGCAGGTCCGCGTCGACCGGCAGGACAACGTCTGGGTCGTCGATCAGATGTCGAACCAGGTGGTCAAGTTCGATCCCAACGGCCGCGTGCAGATGATCTTTGGCCGCAAGCCGGAGGCGATGCGCGTGCCGAACCTGCCGCTCAACACGCTCGCCGACACCTACGCGCTCGTGCCGAACCGGCCGGCCCCGCCGGCGGGCGAGGGTCGGGGCGCCGGGCCGGCGGCCGGCGCGGCACAGGCCGACGGGCGCGGGAACGCGCCGCCGCCCGGTGCAGGTCCGCCGGGAGAGAACTTCAGCCGTCCGACCGACGTCGCGTGGGACTCGGCCGGCAACATCTACGTCACCGACGGCTACGGCAACTCGCGTATCGCCAAGTACGACCCCAACGGCAAGTGGGTCAAGAACTGGGGCTCCACGGGCACGGGCGAGGGGCAGTTCCGCGTGGTCAAGGGCATCGCGATCGATGCGAACAACAACGTCTACGTAGCCGATCGCGACAACCGCCGGGTCCAGGTGTTCGACACCGACGGGAACTTCAAGGCGCAGTTCCGCAACGTCGGGTCGCCGTGGGCGATCTGCATCACGCCGCCCCCGCGGCAGTTCCTCTACGTGTCGAACTCGAATCCGCCGAACAACCTCGACTACGACGGCGAGATCGTCAAGATGACGCTCGACGGCCGCATCGTCGGGAAGTTCGGCCGCGCCGGCAAGCTCCTCAAGGAGTTCGGTACGGTGAACTCACTCGACTGCCGCAGCGAGAACGAGCTGTACGTGGGCGAGCTCGGGAACTGGCGGGTGCAGCGCGTGACGCTCAAGCCCGCGGCGGGCACGCAGTAATCCTGAAAGTGCCTGGAGTGCCTGAGGTGCCTAACGTGCCTCAGGTGCTCCAAGCCCTCCACGCACCCCAGGCACCGCAGGAAGACAGGAGGGCCCCTCATGCGGAGGCTCGTTCCAATCGGCGCCGTTGGGTTCCTCGTGGCAATCGTCCTCAGCGCGTCTCAGCCGATGCGCGCTCAGGCGCCGCCTGGGTCAGCCGCTCGCGGCGCGGCAGTCGGCGCCCCGGCCCACCTGTCCGGCGGCCCACGTGGGGTCGTCAAGACGTCGAGCGGCCAGCCGGTCGAAGGAATCATGGTCCAGCTGATCTCCAGCCGTTCCGGGATTCGCACGACCGTGTACACGAACGGCGCCGGCGCTTATGAATTTCCACGCCTTCAGGCGGGCGACTACACCGTGCGCCTCGCCCGCCCGCTCGAATACCGCCCGTATCGCCGGGACTCGGTCCGGGTCGACGGCACGACCAGACTCCCCGACATCCTCGTCGAGCGGGTGACCGAGTCGGAGTACCTCCCGCCGACGCCCGATATCCTCCCGCAGCTCTCCGGGTCGGAATGGGTGGCGAATCTGCCGGGCACACCGGAGGAAAAGCGGTCCTTCGCGAACGCCTGCGGCGGCAGCTGTCACAGTTTCCAGATGCAGATGCGCGCCCGCTTCGACGAAGCGAGCTGGCGCAAGCTCGTGCTGCGCATGTCCGATTACGGCGGGCGGACGCTCGTGGGAACCGCCCGGAGCGGCAGCGCGCCGACGAACCCGTTTCAGACGCCGGCCCTGGCGGGGCTGCGCCTGGAGAAGGGCGAGATGGAGCGTGTGGTGCAATGGCTGGTGCGGGTGCGCGGGCTCGATTCGCCCGACCCGCCGCTCAAGCCGTTTCCGCGGCCCAGGGGCGCAGCCACGCGAGCCGTCGTCACCGAGTATGAGCTGCCCGTCGAGCTCTCCAACATCCACGACGTGGCGGGCGCGCCCGACGGGCAGATCTGGTTCACGATCAACCGGAGTCCGCTGATTGGACGGCTCGACCCGAAGACCGGCAAGGTCGTCACCTACACTGTCCCCACGGTCAAAGGGAAGATCCCGGGCAACCACTGGATCAACGTCGATCCGGACGGGATCGTCTGGTTCACGCCGGTCTGGGCGGGAGGCCTCGGCCGACTCGACCCGCGCACCGCAGACATGCGCATCGTCTACGGCGGGCCGACGCACAGCACCGCCCGCCACCCCGATGGCTCGTTGTGGAGGCAGGGCGACGGCCACGTCAACAAGTGGGATCCCTCGTCGCCCGGGTTTTGGACCAATCCGAAACCGGTGAAGTCGTACCCCATCCCGGGAAAGAGCAGCACATACGGCACCTCCATCAGCTGGGACGGCAGGTACTGGGGCGGCGGCGGCAACAACGGCATTGTCTGGCTCGACATCCAGAGCGGCGAAGTCCGTGAGGTACCCGTGCCGAGCGGGCTGTCGGCGCATGGCCGCGGCAACTTCGATCCCGATGGCAACCTCTGGGTGGGGAGCAAACACGGCGTGCTCGTGAAGTACGACCACCAGACCGAGCGCATCTCCGAGTACAGCGCGCCGACGCCATACGCGAACTTCTACAGCGCCATGGCCGACCGGAACGGCGACATCTGGGCAGGGGAGATGCACGCCGGGAAGATCGCCCGGCTCAACCCGCGCACGGGCCAGTGGATCGAATACGTGCTGCCGACGCCATGGAGCCAGGATTACAACTCATGGCTCGATAATTCCACCAGCCCGGTGACGTACTGGTACGGCGACCAGTACGGCTACATCGTTCGTATCCAGCCGTTCCAATAAGCCCAGGGGGGTGCCCGTCACGCGGGCCCTTCACGTGGAGCCCGTGTCTATCTGGAGGCTCGCGCGGTCCACGGTCTTCCCTCACGCCGCGCCACTCGGGCACTTCCGTGCAGGCCGTTCTGGTCGGCGACGACTTCGCCGACGATCGCGCCTCCGGCCCCTCGCGTGTAGGCGACGAAGCTCCCGCCGTGAGAATCGCCCTGGTTGGGCATCGGCACGCGCGCCTTCACCTGGTACGTTCCCCTATCGAGCACGACGACCTCGTGAGACCCGTTGCAGGTGATCCACATCTCCCGGCCGTCTGGAGCCGGGATGATGTGATCGTTGATGACGCATCCGGTCTCGATCGTCCGGGTGATTCGATTCGCCCCGGCATCGATGACGGTCACCGTCGTTCTTCGCTGGGCGGGCGCGACGCCCTCGCCTTTGTCCGCCACCCACACCTCCCTGTCGTCGACCGTCATGGCGAGCGCGTACGGTCCCGGGCCCGTACCGACCTCGGCGATCACACGATCCATCTGGCCCGGCTCACGCGCCCGCTCGAGCTTCAACACCTTGCTGTCTCCGGACTGCGTGATCCAGGCGTACCTGCCGTCCTCGGTGAACGTCGTCCAGAGCGGATAGCGCTCCATGGGAATGAACTGAACGATCGTCCAGCTCTGCATGTCGACCTTCGCCAGCCAGCCTTTCATCTGATCGCGCAGCGCCGGGATGGGTCCCGTGACCGACACGTAGAGATAGCGGCCGTCGGGAGCCGTGAATCCCGCGTAGGGATTGCCCCGAAAGTCGCCGGGCGTCATCCCGGCCACGACCTTGTTGTTGTCGGACGGATCCAGCACGTAGAAGCCCTTGCCCGGCGGCGACGGCTGGCGCGGCGGCGGCACGCCGAAATTGATCCAGTTGAAATCCTCCCCGAGCACCCGCCGCCTTCCCATCCAGTCCTCGTACACCTTCAAGTGGTGCGGACGTTCTCCCGTTGCAATGATCTGCGCGATGCGGAGCGTCCGGGCGTCGAGCACCAGAATGCTCGACGGCCGTTTCGACATTGGCGCGGCCTGTCCCGGCAAGTACACGTACCTCGCGTCAGGCGAGACGCCGATGCCATGGCTGATCCACCCTTCGGTCCATTCGGGCTCCAGATCCGAGACGGCGATTGGCTTCTTGCCCTTCGCGTCGATGACGACGACCGAGTTGCGGCGGTTCCTCGCGCCGTAGGACGTGCCCGAGTTGGTGAAAAAGAGCAGATCGCCCGGCGCGATCGGATAGGCCGGCGCGCCGCCCGGAGCGCGGGATTCAACGAGCCGGATGCCCTGTTGCCGCGCGGTGTCCGTCGTCCACGTGTCCTCCTGCGCGCGGCCGACCGATGCTGCGCCGTCTCCGCCCACGTGCCAGACGATCAGGGCGGCGCCGAACAGAACACCAGCGGCGATCGGCCATGCACGCATTCGCTGCTAACTCCTCGCGATGGGCGGCCAGAGTCTGACGGCGCTGTTGGGGCCGTTGGGCGCGTGGACGAGCTTCGGCACGACGGAGTTGCCTCCGATCCCAAGGGGCGATCTCTTGATTGCCGCCTGGTAATCGCGCTCGAACAGCTCCGGCGATCCGAACTCGTAGAGAATGATGTGCTTGGCCCACCCCACGACGGAATTGAGCTTACGCGTCCTGATGCTGGTCGGGGCCTGACAAATCGCCGGGAGGCGCGACTGGACGTACCCGGCGTGCATCTCCTCTTCCGCCTCGACCGGGCAGTTGAAGCTTCCGATCTGAACGACCGGCGCCGTCGTCAGCCCCTCTTTGTAGGACTTCCATCCGGCTCCAAGACACCTGCCCGCTTCCGCCGCGATGTTCATGCGCTCTCCCTGACGCATCGCGAGCATGCGGCGCCCTTCCTCGGGCAGGACGGCGTGGATCTGGCGGGGCGTCGGGTTGCCGAAGACGTGCGTATCCACGGCCCCAATCAGCAGGATGTAGCGGTATCCGGCCCCGATCGGATCCCGCGTGTGCTGGATTTGCGACGATCCGGAATCCTGCCGTTCGTGCGCGGCATAATGCGCCGCCCAGAGATATCCCGGACGCTTCAGCAGGCTTGGTATGTACGTCCGGTGCAGCCAGGTCAGGTACTGCTCTCGGCCATTTTCCGGCAGGTCGTACCACGTGATCCAGAGTCCGCGGTCACCGGGCTCGTCTGGTGTACTGGATGACGCCTGCGCAAAGATTTCCGCAGCCGCTGCGCCGCTGACCGCAGTGGCGGCCGACAATCCGGCCGCGGCCATGAAAAAATCCCGCCGGCCGCGGAATGCCGGCCTCGTCTTCGCCGCCATTCGTCCCCTCCTCGCGCGGATTATTCACCTCTCATGCTGTCCGTGCAAGGCGATAGTGATCTAGACGACTACCATGCAAGGCGATCTTGTTGACAAAGCCGCTGCAAGGGGTGTACACCGGGCCCGCTTCATACGGCGCTCGTCGCGGCGGCATTCATTCGACGAAAGACACGGGGTGAAGATGCGTTGACGTGGTGAGACCCGACGGGCAAGGAGGTCAGATGCGTACCCCAGAACTGGTCGTCGTGGCGTTGTGTGTCGTGCTCCTTCCGCTTCCCGTCACGGCGCAGACGGCGGTCAGCGCCTCACTCGCAGGAACTGTCCGAGACGTCTCCGGCGGGGTGCTGCCGGGCGTCACGGTCGAGGCTGCCAGCCCGGCGCTGATCGAGAAGGTCCGAAGCGTCGTCACCGACGACCAGGGCCGCTATCGCATTGTCGACCTGCGCCCCGGCGTGTACACCGTGACGTTCACGTTGACGGGATTCAGCACCTTCCGGCGGGACGGCCTCGAGCTGACGACGGGTTTCACGGCTACGGTCAATGCGGAGCTACGCGTCGGCGCACTGGAAGAGACCATCACCGTTACCGGTGAAGCGCCGGTCGTCGACATCTCGAACGTGCGGACGCAGAACGTCTTCTCGCGCGAGACGCTGGACGCACTCCCGGTCAGCAAGACGTCCAACGGCTACGCCGCGCTCCTGCTCGGGGCGAACCTGCCGGCCCGGAACCAGGATGTCGGCGGCAGCGAGGGCGACACCACGTCGAGCTGGACGATCCACGGCACGCGCGGCGACGACATGATTCCCACGGTGGACGGCATGCGCGTCAACCGCGCAATGGCAGCCGGCGGCGGCTTTCGGGTCTTTGCCATCAACAACGCCAGCGTCCAGGAAATCACGTTCCAGACGAGCGGCATCTCCGCCGAGAGCGAGACCGGCGGCGTCCAGGTGAACATCGTCCCGCGCGAAGGCGGCAACACCTTCTCGGGATACGGGGCCACCAGCTACTCGAATTCCGCGATGCAGAGCAACAACGTCACCGACGAGCTGCTCGCCCGGGGCCTGACCGACGAGGTGGCCAAGCAGCTGGAAATTCAGAAGATCTACGACGGTAACATCGGGTTCGGCGGTCCTCTGAAGCGCGACAAAGTGTGGTTTTACACCGCCCACCGATGGTGGGGCACGACGAAACCGCTGCCCGTTCCCGGCTTCTACTTCAACAAGAACCAGGGGACCAGCAACTTCAACATCTACGACCCCGACCTGAGCCGCCCCTATTTCGGCACCCTGCCGCGGCGGAGCCACAACCTCCGTCTGACGTGGCAGGCGAATGAGGAGCACAAGGTCAGCTTCCTCCACGACCTCCAGCGGCATTGCACGTGTCCGCAGAACTATGCGGGACAGAACGCAACCCCCGAGGCGATGGCGAACCACCGGTACACGCCCCACCACCTGACACAGGTGTCGTGGAGTAACCCCGCGACCAACCGGCTGCTCTTCGAGGGCGGCGCCTCCTACTACGTGATGGGCATCAAGTACGACGAGCAGGTGGGCGTCTCGCGTGACCAGATCGCCGTGCGCGACCTTACGACGGGCTACACCCTCAACTCCCGCGCCATCAGCGTGCGCGCGGGCGACGCCTACGGCGAGATTCTCGACCAGGTGTGGGCGACGAAGGCGGGCGTGTCCTACGTAACCGGCACCCACAGCTTCAAGACCGGGATCATGTGGACCTTCAACAGAGCCGAGGAAGACTCCCGGATCCACAGCGACGTCCTCTACACGTTCCAGACCGGGGTGCCGGTGTCGCTGACGATGTGGGCGACGCCGAGCGGCAACGACGCGGAAGCCGTGAATACCGGAATCTACGCCCAGGATCAGTGGGCCATCCGGAACCTGACGCTGAACCTGGGCGTGCGATGGGATTACCTGCATGCCTGGGCGCCCGCGCGACGGTCGGAGGCCGGGACTTGGGTGCCAGCGCGCGACTATGACAAGCTCGACAACGTCCCGAACTTCAAGGATGTGTCGCCACGCCTCGGCGCCGCCTACGATCTGTTCGGCAACGGCCGGACCGCCCTCAAGGCGTCGGTCGGGCGCTATGTGGTGAACATCAACACCGATATCGCCCGCAACAACGCGCCGTCTTGGGCGGAGGTCACCAACACCACCCGGACCTGGAACGACCTGAATCGCGACCTGATCCCGCAGGAGAACGAGCTGGGACCGTCGTCGAACCTGCTCTTCGGCACCCGGAGGCTGGGAACGCGCTCCACCGAGGAAGTACTGACCGGCTTCGGGAACCGGCAATACAACTGGCAGGCGTCGGCCGTGCTGCAGCACGAGCTGCGGCCCGGGCTCGGCCTCAACGTGGGCTACTACCGCACGTGGTACGGCAACTTCTCCGTCACGCAGAACCTGGCGGTGACGC
>JACPCS010000070.1 GCA_016184455.1 Acidobacteriota bacterium | reverse complement strand
GGTGTTCAGGCACGCGGCGATGAGGCTCCGGGCGACGCCGGACGCGCCCTCGCGCTTCGTCAGGTCGACCAGGATCCGGGTGTCGGCAAACCGGTCGCGCCGCGACCAGTACGGCCCGACGAGCGCTTCGAACGATCGCGGCACCCGGTGCGGATTGCCCCGGGAGCGGATGCATTTGGTTCGGAGGACGCCATCGATCCGGCCGTGGGACACGCGCACGAGCATGTCGTCTGCGCCGTTGAGCATGACCTGGGCAAAATCGCGCAGATAGGGGTCGGCGTTCGCCCAGTTCTGCGAGAGGATGGCGAGGATCTCGGGATAAGAGGCCGGACTGACGTCCGACCCGCTGATGACCCTGACAGCGGCGGGGTCGTCGTCGACAGGGAGCGTGATCGCCATCCAGATCGCCGCTTGTGATGTCAGCAAGAAGCGCGCCCTGGAGTACCGCACGCCGGACGCATGCGTACGCGATTGAGGTGAGAGCGGTGACGGAACGCCGACACGTCGTCCGCAGGGTGGCGACGAGGTGTCGGCGCGAGCGGTTGTCCTGCGTGAATTACCGTTACGTAATGGCGGACTGGCTCCGAGTCGGTCGCCGCGCGTGTCGGTCTGCCATCCGATCTGCTCAGCGCAACCCGAGCGCGCGTCTGACCAGCGCCTCGAATTGATCGATGCGCTCCGGCTCATCGAGCGCCGCCGCAAACTCACGAACCAGCTCACGCACTCGCGCCAGGTCGATCGATCGGGCGTGCAACCCCAGCAGGCGTTCCACGTCCGACCGGTCGCGATCACGCCACGCTACGGTCTTGTAGACAATCAGATCCTCGGCCGTGGCTGCCGGGACGGCGACGCCGCCGAAGTCGATGAGCTCGGCTCGCTCGAGCGCCGAACGTTCGAAGGGCAGGAAGGCCAGAATCAATTCGATCGGCGTGCCCGTCGGCTCGTGCCGCAGAAGGAGGACGTGCCGCTCGCGGGCGAAGGCGACGGCATCGGACGTCCGCGGAAGCAGTCCCTCGGCGGCCAACGCCGGGAGGATGGTGTCCACGTCGAGGCCTTCGGCCCATATGGTCGCATCGATGTCGACGGTCTGTCGCGGCACGCCGCGCGCGATCACCGCAAGACCGCCGATGATCATGGCGGGACGGCCGAGGACGCGGAGGGCTGATGCGCAGGCGGCCAGCGCCGCCAGGAGCGCCGCGTCGGCCGTCATCCGGCGCCGCGAAGGGCCGTTCGGAGACGGTGCCAGCGATCGTACATCTCCGCGTCTTCTCGTCGTGACACGGTGTCTTCGCGCGCGGGCCAGCCGTGCAGCCGGCCATACAAGGCGACAAGCGCGAGCGCCTGCGCGATCACTTCCCGAGAAGGTGCGGCAGCCAAGCGCGCTTCGGTCCGCTCGCGGGCCTCGGTCGCGCGCCGGTCGTCCACCCAGCGACGCAGAGCCGAAGAGTCCACAGATTCCCAGGCTAACGTAGGATGTGGCTCGCCTGGGCCTGCTCGACGTAGCGCTCGACGTCGGCCGACAGCAGCAACCGCTGCTGCTGGAGCTTCTCGGCGGCGCGGCGGACGGCCGCGACGTAGCCCTCGTGCGTCGTGTACCGCTCCTCGAGCGACAGGCGCGGATCACCCGCGGCCATCCGCTCGGCCTTGGTCTTCGCGAACGCGATGTGCTGGCCGTTGGCCTCGCAGCCGTCGTTCTGCGCGAAGCCCTCGCGCCGCAGCGCCCAGCCCGTCGTCGTCGCAATGGGCGCCTCGACCGGCGGCAGGCGGATGCCCGCCACTTCGTTGCCGTCCTGGTCGACCTTCGAGACGAAGATCGGATACGCGGGACGCTTGTCGAGTGACGGCGGGTAGTGCGACACGATCCCGTCGGCCAGCTTCGGCCCGAAATCCAGGTAGTAGCGCGTCGTGATCACACCGGTGTAGGTGACCCCGGGAATCGCCGGCCACCCGAGCTGCTTCTGCGTCACCATGCCGGTCTGATAGCCGGGGCGCGGGTCGACGAGCACCGCGGTTCCGTCAGCGCGGCGCGGCACACGGCTCGGGGGCGGCTCGGTCCCCTTCACGACCCAGTCGTCGAGCGCCATCAGCAAGGCGCGCAGCGCCGGGTACGGGCTGGTTGGATTGAGGAACTGCTGGCAGTTGCCGCGTGTGGTCACGTTGCCGACGCCGTGCGACAGCCCCGACATCAGATAGAACCGCACGCTCTCGGGATCGCGCAGGTCGTTGCCGCGAGAGTCGGTATGGAGGAGCGATCCCGCCTTCACCCAGTACTCGTTCGACGAGTTCGCATTGAAGATCTTTGGACAGGTGTTGGTCGCCGCGCAGCGGTCCAGCCGTCCGGCGATCGTGCCGCTCAGGTGATCGGTCGTGCGCTGGTAGGCGAACGGGAAGACGCCCTCCGGATAGAGGTGGTTCTGCCGGTTGCGCTCGGTCCGCCCCGGCTGCGCGAAGCGGTAGTTGATCTGCACGCCGTTGCCGGCGCCCACCCACTTGAGCATGCCGTCGACCACGCGCGTCCCCCGCTCGTCCTGATTGAAGCCGAAGGCCAGGAAGTCGTTGAGCGTCCGCGTCGGCTGCGAGATCGAGAAGCTGAACGTGTCGCGCACGTCGCCGGCCAGCGGGTTCGGCGTGCCCGCCACGTCCGCCTTCGCGTGGCGCAGGAAGGAGACGAAGTCGCGCGTGGCCGCCAGGCCGATGCCGGCCACGAGCGGATCCTTGGCCGTGTAGGTGAACTCGTAGATGTGGCTCTGCGTGAACGGCGTGCCCGCCGGCAGCAGACGGATCGTCCCTTCGTCGACGTACTCCCACCCGCTCGCAGGAACGGGCGTCGGCGTGTCATCCAGCCTCTCGCGCACGGTCAGCGTCGCTTTCGACGTGTCGAGCGTCGCCGCGGGATACGCCAGCTCGTACCGCACACTCTTCGGGTTGTCGAAGACGATGTACTCGTACGACGGTCCGGTGATGCTCGAGCCGTCGGGGTTCTTCGCAACCGGCACGGTGATCGTGAGCCCATCGGTCGCGCCGATGTCCCACCCGTTGCCGACGATGGTGTAGCCGAGATTCATCAGAAAGCCGGTGCCCGCGTCGGCTGCCGTCTTCGGATCGTTGGTCAGCGGCGCGTCGTTGAACACGGCCGCGCGCATACCGCCGCGGTTGTTGAAGTCGAGGATCACCTTGTGGTTGCCCTTGCGCAGATCCATCGGCTTCAGGATGAAGACGTCCATCGAGTACTCGACCTTGCCGCGGGGGTTGCGCGGGGCGAGCGTGATGTCGGTGATGACCGCATTGCGCGGGTCGTTCGGGTCGAGCTCGCCGAACGCCTTCCCCCGGAGCTTTTCGTACGGACCGACGTTCCCGTTCGGGCCGAACACGCGGCCCTCGAAGACCGGCGACTGCGACGTCGCCGGATCGATGACGATCTTCGTGATGTTCGCCGCGGCGGGCGCGGCGGTCAGGATGAGGGCGCCCAGAAGGAACAGCAGTGTCTGCATAGCGGCTCTCCCGTCGCGCCCAATTCTGCGCCCAGGCGGCCTAAATGACAACCTTCGTCATGATCCCGCGGGGGAACATCTCCTCGGGCGTCAGGAGCCGGTGCGCGATCCCCTGCTGGCCCACGATGTCGGTGTCGGGACGGCTGACCTGCGCGCAGAACTTCGCGAAGGAGAGCTCCGACAGATCGAATTCGCGGTTGGCGGTGAAGCGCGCGAAGCACTCGTGGTGACCGAGCGTCAGCCAGCTGTGGTCGATCCCTTCGGCCTTGACGAGCCCGAACCGGAAGTCGCGGAAATGGTCGTAGTCGGTGGTGGCGATGGTCAGTTTCAAATCGGCCATGCGTGCTCAGTCCCGGTGCCTCACGTCCCGACGAGTGTGACGGGCACGAGCGCCCGCTCGATCTCAGCGCGGTGCGACTCCTCCCATGGCGGCAGCTAGACGAAATGGTTGTCGAAGTTCACCGTCTTCTTGACGAGTCGCAGGCCCAGCGCGCCCAGGCAGAAATCGAGATCCTCCTGCGCGTCGTCAACCGTCGCCGTGACGTGATGAAGACCGAGAATCGGATGGATCATGAACCCGTGGCGAGTATAGCGCGGCAGGCCATCGCGATCGGACTCTCCGAGGCGCGTGAAAAGGGCGCGAAGGTCCCGCCCCGACCGCGCGGCCGCACGCGGGCCGCCAAGCAGCGATAGCTGCGAACTGAGAGCTCAGCAAGCCGAGGCACGGCCCTCGCATGAACGACCTGAGGAGGTGGCTCATGCGCTGGTCATTGTCCAGCATCCTCGTTCTGCTCGCCTTCGTGTTGTCGATCCTCTCGGCGGTTGCGGCCGTGCCTCTGTGGGTCGCCGTGATGCTGCTCGCGCTGGCGCATCTGGTCGGCGAACACGGCTTCATCCGCCTCAGAACCTAGCGCCCGGTCTACCCGTGCTACAACCTCCGGTGTGACACGGGTCGAGCCCGACGATCTGCAGGATCCCGAGCGCATCTACATCGCCGGCTCACTGCCCGTGGCGCTGCGCGTGGAGGAGTGGCTGACGGCCGCAGGCGTCGAGTACGCCGTGCAGGTGGAGCCGTACGGGCGAAGCCTGCTGTTCGGCAGCCTCCGCATGGGCGCGGCCTTCTACGTGCGATCGGGGCAGGCGGCGTACTGCCGCGAGCAGCTCACTGCCGCCGGGTTTGGTGGCGGGGTCGTCGAGGCGCAGGACTAGAGCAGGACCCGAGCCTGTCGTCGACTACCGGCTACCGACCAGCCGCCGCAGGCTGAATGGCACAGACGTCCTCTCCCAGTTCGGCATCCCGAACCCGCTCGAAGCGGACGGTGACGGTCCAGGGCTTGGCGTACGCCTTCGGATCGTCGATCGCGATCTCGACATCCATCGCATCGGCCCCGCGGCGGCGGAAGCGCTCGATCACCCGCAACGCCTCGCTGTGCGGATGGCCGCTTTCGTCCAGCCAGGTCTGCTCGGTCTGACCGATGGTGTCCGCCACCAGGGTGTCGCCATCCCACCGGCCGAGGGTGTAGCCGAGCCAGCCCGGCGCGGGATCGGCGGGGAAGGGTCGGCCGTCGGTGAAGATCTGCCTGAAGTGCAGCGACTCGTGGAAGAGGATGATGACGATGCCCGGGGTCTGGACGATCTTCCACGGGTACGCACGTGTCAGCATCATGGCCGGCACGCCGTGGGGCAGGCAGCGCTCGGAGGGGCGGCCCTTGCCCCTGCTCGCGCGGCGTTCCTGATACAGCGCCGCGGCCCAGGGTTGAAGCACGACCCGGGAGTTGCCGCCAGTCAGGTCGGTTTCGTAGCGGGACGTCGCTGCACGCCAGATCCCCGACAGATCGGGCCTGCCGTCAGGCGTTCTCGCCGCACGCGGCTCCTGCGCGCCGGCGACGCCGACGGCGAGGAGCACCGCCGCCGCGGCGAAAGCAATCCAGGATGCCTGGAGGGTCTTCATGTGGCGTTCATTTACCGATGAGGAGGTTCAGCGTGGTATCCCGCTCGTTCTCGCAGAAGTGCTCGAGCAGCTCCGTGTCGGGAAGCAGATCGAATGTCATGGTGACGTTCCAGGGGTGTACGTACGCCTTCGGATCGTCGATGGTGAACTGGACCTCGAGGTGCCCGAAATCGCGGCGCTGGTAGCGCTCGGTCAGACGCAGCGCCTCGCTGGCCGGATGCCCCCGAAAATCGAGCCACTGCTCGTCGCGGAATCCCGTCGTCTCGACCACGAGCGTATCGCCGTCCCAACTGCCGCGCGAGAACCCGAAGTACGTCGGTGCGCGGCGCGCGGGCGCCGGACGGCCGTCCATGAAGACCTGCCGATGGTGATTGAACTCCTCGAGCAGGATCACGATGAGGTCGGGCGTCTGGACGATCTTGAACGGCTCGGGCACCGAGACGGCCTTCGTGATGCCGTGCGGCAGGCAGCGCTCGCTCGGCGTGCCCTTGCTGTTGTTCTCGGCCCGCGTCTTGTAGAGCGCCTCCGCCCACGGCTGGAAGAGGACGTCCACGCCGGCGGCGATGCCGTCCCGCCCGCCGGTTCCAGGCGGCACACCGCGTGGCCGGATCCAGATGCCCGAGAAATCCGATTTGCCGTCCGGCGTGCGCGGAGCCGGCGCGGTGAGATTCGGCGTGCCGTCAGCAGCTCGAGGAGTCGAGGGGTTGGGCACCGTCAGCCACTGCGCCGCGACGGGTGGGGCCAGTGCCCCGGTGAGGGCCAGGGCCATGGCGATGCACTGCCGGGTCTGCCGCGCACGGCGAGCGTGCGCGGCGAGCCCCGGCCTCGGTACGCCTCCGCTCATGGTCAGAACTCGAGCTGGAGGTTGATCCGGGCCAGGCGTCCTCCCGAAATCTCGTACGGCACGAGCCACTGCGACCCGAACCCGGTGTTGGCCGCGTAGATGCTGCCCGCGTTGAGAATGTTCGAGAGGTCGAGGCTGGGCCGCAGGTTAGCACGCCCGACCCTGAACACCCGCGTGAATCGCAGGTCCACCGACTGCTGGCGATCTTCGTACGCCGTCCCGGCGGAGATCAACTCGACGTTGCCGAAGCTGCTCGTCGGCGCGCAGTTGGCGCCGCAGGCGGAGATGTTGCGCCTGAGCGACGGGCTGACGATTGCGTTGTTGACGGCGTAGGTGGCCGTGACCGGCACGCCGGGGAAGTTCTGATAGATCGCGCTGAACTGCAGGTCCCCGGGGAGCGGATAGACGAACAGGAACTTCACCTGCGTGCCCGCCGACCACGGCGGCGTGACCTTGCACGCCAGCATAGAGCTCCACGAGCCGGCCACTCCGGTGAGGAGCGCGGCGGTGCCGTTATGGGTGCCGTTGAACGCCGCGTCGGTGCCGAACAGCGATTCCGGCAGCTTCGCGGCGAGCTCGCAGGCGTCGCTCACCGTGCGCCCCATGCTCAACCCGCCTGAAAACTGCCCGCCCTGAGCGAGCCGTGCCGTCATCGTCACATCTACGCCGTTGTAGACCTCGGTCCGGCGGCCGTAGTTGGACGCCAGCGTCCGGAGATTGTCGACTCGCCCGAACAGACTCGGCTTGATGTCGAAGAAGCCGCAGCGCTGCTGGCCGGTGCCGGGCAGGCGGGGATCGGTCGAGGGCAGCGTGATGCAGAAGGGATCGTAGTCGGCCGCGGTCGTCGCCGCGTTGTCGACGATCTGGAAATTGCCGTACCACGTCCGGAAATACCCGACGTTGAGCGCCACCCCCGGCCGCAGCTCCTGCTGCAGCGACACGGAGGTCTGCCAGTTGTAGTGCTGCTTGTTGAAGCCCTCAGTGGCGTCCTTCGCAAAGCGCGTCCCCGCTCTGACTTGGCCGAACCCGCGATCGCTCCAGGGGCCGCACTCGGCGCTGCCGGTGACAATCCGCAAGTCGCAGTCGGGGACGAAGTTCCCCGTGCGCGGGTCGCCGGGGCCATAGAACGAGTCGTTCCAGGTCACGGCGGTGAAGGCAGGCTGACCGCTCTGCGGGTTGCCGATCGTGGCGACCGACCACGGTATATACCGCCCGAGCGATGCCTTGACGGCGGTCTTCCCGTTGCCGAACAGGTCGTAGGTCGCGCTGATCCGGGGGTCGAGATTCTTGTAGTTCGGCACGTTGTCGGCCGCAGGAAAATCGCGCGCGGGCACGAAATGGCCCGCCGGGAGATGGAATGCCGGCACGGTGCCCAACAGGGCGTCGTACCGCAGGCCCAGGTTGAGTGTCAGCTTCCGAACCACCCACTGATCCTGGGCGTGGATCCCGGTGTTCGTCGTGTGTTCCAGCACCTCGTAGGGTACCGCCCACAGCCGGACCTGAATGGGCACCTGGTTGCGGAAGACGTAGGAACGGCCGCCATCGATCGCGTCGGGGTTGTTGTAGATGCCGTCGCGGCCGAGGTTGTAGCGCAGCACCGTGAAGCCGGCTTTGAACGTGTGCGACCCGGTCACATACGACGCCGCCAAGCGCCCGGTGTACCGGCTGACGTAGCGCCGCTGGCTGGTGCCATAGAACGTATTGCCGGCCGGGTTGCCTCCGGCGGCGAGGCCACCGTACTCGATGCCGAGGCCGACGTCGGTGATCCCGATCCTCGATGCCCCTTCCATCGCCTCGGTCTGCACCTTCAATCCCTGGTACGAGAAGGTGCCTTCGAGCAGGAGCTTGTTCGTGGCAGGGGAGCTCCAGCTGGCGACGGCGTTCTTCAGGGGGTTGAACAGGTGCTTGGGGCGCGATTCCGGGGTGCCTTTGATCGCGTTGGCGCCGCCGATCCCGCTCAAGCCGACGGGACAGTTGCAGGAATCTTCGTGCGAATAGAAGACCGCGATCTTGTTCCGGGCCGTGGCCTGCCACGTCAAACGAATGTTGTTGTCATGGTAGTACCAGTTCGTGTGCGCAACCCGGTCGAGATCCGGCACGTAGAACAGCTTGTTCGGACTCTCGTTGTAGTAGGTGCCCTGGATGTACTTCTGGGAGCCCCAGTACCGATGGGATGTGAAGAACCACAGCCGGTCGCGTGCGAGGGGGCCGCCGAAGGCCCCGCCGTTGTCCTTGAAAATCTTGAGCGAGGCCCCGGTCTGCAGGCCCCGCGCGCGCAGGTCGTCGTTCAGGTTGTCGGCCTGCAGGCTCGGGCCGGCCCACGAGGTGTTGAAGCTTCCCGACCAGGTGTTGCCGCCGTCCTTGGGGATGATGTTGAGCTGGACGCCGCCCGTCATCGCCTCGGCGGAGGTGCCGCCGGTCTCGACCACCACTTCCTGAATCGTCTGCGAGTTGTAGCTGTAGACGTCGAGGCCGAACATGTTCTGGTTCAGTCCGTCCATGTTGACGATCTCGTCGCCCGCCCGGGCGCCGTGGACGCCGAACTGTCCCCCCTCGCCCGCCGTGCCGCCCGAGTCCTGGAAGGTCGGGTTGGAATACGTCGCGCCCGGAATGAACGACGCGTACTGCCCGAGCCGCTTGGTCGTCGGAATCGCGTCGAGCACGTCGCGCGACACGGTCGTCTGCTGGCGGGCGCTGGAGATGTCGACCACGGGGGTCTCACCGGTGACGGTGATCGTCTCCTCGACCGTGCCCACCTGCATGTCGGCGTTCACCGCCGCGGTGAACGACGTGGTCAGCTCGACGCCCTCACGCCGTACGGTCGCAAAACCGGGCAGGCTGAAGGTCACGGTGTAGGTGCCGGGTCTGAGTTCGACGATCCGGTACGCGCCGGCGGCGTCGGTGACGGCAGTGCGAACTTTTTCGATCAGGGCCGAGCTCGCGGCCTCGACCGTCACGCCGGGCAGCACGGCGCCAGACGTGTCCCTGACCACGCCCGCAATGCTACCCGTCGCCGCCTGCGCCCACAGCGTCGACGGCAGGATGAACACGCCCCAGAGAACGAGTGACACGAATCGCCGAGCAGTCATGGTTTCGCTCCCCTATGAGTAGTGGACGAATCAAGACGGACGGATCCGAGCCCAAGAATGCGTGGACGAATCAAGACGGACGGATCCGAGCCCAAGAATGCTGTGCAATGGTCAGCAGGATGGGGACAGGGAGAGGGGTTGTCCAATACATTTTCTGGAATCCTGTCGATACCGATTTGGCATAATCTGCCGGTGGATTTCCGCCACCTGCGGGCGTTCGTCGCCGTCGCCGAGGAGCTGCACTTCACGCGGGCGGCGGAGCGGCTGCACATTTCGCAGCCCCCCCTCAGCCGCCACATCCGCCAGCTGGAGCAGGAGGTCGGCGTCGCGCTGTTCGAGCGCGCGCGCCCGCGCGTCGTGCTCACCGCTGCAGGCCATCGGCTCCTCCGACAGGCGCAGGCGCTCGTCAGCGCCGGCGAGGACTTTCTCGGGCTCGCGCGGGCGCTGCGAGATGAAGGCGTCGGGCTCGTGAAGGTGGGCATCGGGCCGGGACTCTGGCAGGCCGTCGATCTCGCCCGGGCACACCACGCGAAGCGGTGTCCGTACGTGTCGATTGAAGCGACGGATCTGATGTCGCACGAGCAGGCCAACGCGCTGCTCCGCAAGCGCATCGACGTCGGCTTCTCGCGCGACCCCGTGAACTCGTCCCGCCTCTCGAGCGAGCCGTTGTTCGACGAAGGGCTCGTCGTCCTCTTGTCGAGAGCACACCGCCTGGCACGCCGCAAGGCCGTTCGGCTCAAGGACCTTGCGCACGACACCCTGCTCCTCCACGAGCGCGAGCACGCGCCGGTCGCCTACGACCGGTGGCTGGGCCTGTGTGCCGCCGCCAACATCGCGCCCAAGACCATGACCGTCTCGGCGCTGCCGCTCCAGCAGGCGGCGCTCCTCCTCGTCGCCGCGGGACGCGGGATCTGTCTCGCCTCCGAAGGCATCGCGGACTCGCACCTCTCGTCGGACCATCTGCGCCGGATTGCCGTCGTGCCGCTGCACGAACCGGGCTCGAGGATTTCGATCAGCATGGTCTGGCGGACGAAGGAGAAGTCGGCGACGGTGCTGGAGTTCCTGCAGTCGATTCGAGACGCCCTGCGACCGGAGCGGAAGCGCGCGCACGCGGTGTAAGAACCGATGGACGTTGTCGCCCGATTCCGGATACGCTTGCTGGACTGTCGGCCCGGCGTTCGTCCGGGGAAGGTGGGAATCATGCGCATGCGTCTTGGTGCCGCGGTGGCGCTCGCGACCGTGGCGATCGCCTCACCTGCCTTCGCCCAGGGAGCACCGAAGGCGCCGAAGGGACAGGTGGCGACGCTGATCGTCGGCACGTGGCGGATGGTCGGGGTCGAGACGCGCGTGGTCGACGGCAGCGGCCCGGCCACGTTTCCGCGCGGCAAGAAACCCACCGGCTTCATCATCTACGACACTCAGGGGCGGATGTACGTCCAGATCATGAACAGCGACGAGGTTCGGCCGCCGCGCAAGGGCGAAGGGCCGATGACCGAGAAGGAGCAGGCGCAGGCCTACGCGACCTACACCGCCTACTTCGGCCACTACACAATCAATGAGGAAGACCAGTCGGTCACGCACCACGTCGAGGGGAGCGTCAACCCGCGGAACATCGGCAACGGGATGCACCGCTTCGTCGAGGTGAGCGCCGACCGGCTCTCGCTCAACACGTTCGCGAAGGGACCCGACGGCAAGGAGCGCGTCACGCTGCGCATGTGGGAGCGCGTGAAGTAGATGTTTGTGGCCCCGGCGCGGCGCCTCACGCGGGCGGGCGCGCGACAGATGATGGACACGGCGATCGCGATGGCCGAGGCCGAAGGGATCGCGATTGCGGTGGCGATTGCCGACGCGGGCGGCCATCTGGTCCTGCTCGAGCGGATGGACGGCGGGCGCTTTCACACGGTGCACTCGTCGACGACGAAGGCGGTCTGCGCCGCGTCGAACATGCGGCCGACGGGCTCGCACGGCGCGCAGGCGCAGACGCTCGACGTCGCGCACGCGATCGGGCTGGCACTGGCGGCCGGTCCGGAGCGCTGGACCGCAATGGAGGGCGGCTACCCGATCATCGTCGACGGCGAGTGCATCGGCGGCATCGGCGTGTCGGGTGGGAGCTGGGAGTTCGACGATCGCGCGGCGCGTGCGGCGGTCGAGGCGATCGGCGCGGGCTATCGCATTGAGGAATAAGGGGTCGGAGGTCATTTAAAGAGGACACTCACGCAGTGCCACGTCGTCTCGCGTGAGTGTCCTCTTTAAATGACCTCCGACCCCGTAATAGAAGGAGCGAGCCGTGAAGAGACTGATTGCGATTCTGACCACGGCCTGGCTGGCGGGCACCGGGCTGGCCGAGGCGCAGGCGTTCCCGCCGAACGAAATGGGCGTCACGATGGGCCACTGGCACCTGAACACGCGGGATATCGAGGCCCACAAGACGATCTTCGTGACGATGGGCGGCGAAGCGATGATGGCGGGCAACTTCCAGGTCGTGCGTTTCCCCGGCGTCATCGTCTACCTGCACCAGAACAACGTGCCGCCGCCGGCCGGCGGGACGGTGGGAAGCGTGGTGAATCACGTCGGGTTCATCGTGCAGAACACGCAGCAGGCGGTGGCCCGCTGGAAGGCGGCGGGGCTGGAGGTGCTGCCCGGCGGCAACGGGAGGACGGACCAGGCGTTCGTGGTCACGCCGGACGGCCTGCGGATCGAGATCCTCGAGGATAAGAACCAGCGGTTCCCGATCCAGCATCACCACGTCCACTTCAACGTCCCGCAGGCGCAGATCAAGGAGATCCAATCGTGGTATGCGAAGCATTTCGGCGCCAAGGCCGGGATGCGGGGGCAGAACCAGGCGGCGGATCTGCCGGGCGTGAACCTGACGTTCTCGGCCACGGACATGCCGACGGTGACGACGAAGGGTCGCGTGCTCGATCACATCGGCTTCGACGTGAAGGACCTGGCAGCGTTCGTGAAGAAGCTCGAGGCGGCCGGCGTCAAGATCGATCGCCCGTTCACGCCGAACAACCAGGGCGGCGGACTCGCGTTCATCTACGACCCGTGGGGCACGTACATCGAGCTGAACCAGCGCCCGAACACGGTGTACGTCACGCAGTGACCTGGGCTTCAGGCTTTGGGCTTTGGAAGCCTGAAGCCCAATGTCCAAAGCCGGCATGGCATTCAACCCGGTTCGAGTCGGCTGCCTGGGCGTCGGGTGGTGGTCGGACGTGCTCGCCGACGCCATCGGACGCTCGGGCAAGCTGCAGATCGTTTCCTGCTACACGCGATCCGACGAGAAGCGCCGCGCCTTTGCGGCGAGGTACGGCTGCGACGCGGCTCCGAGCTACGAGGCGATGCTCGCCGACGGCCGCATCGAGGCGATCGTCAACACCACGCCGAACAACGCCCACCTGGAGACGACGCGGGCGGCCGCCGAAGCGGGCAAGCACGTCTTTCTCGACAAGCCGATCGCGAATACCATCTCTGACGCGCGGGCGCTGACCGCGGCGTGCCGCCGGGCGGGCGTCGTGCTGGCGCTCGGGTATCAGCGGCGGCGCGAGACGCACTTCCGCTGGATCCGCCAGCGAATCGACGCAGGGGAGTTCGGGCGCCTCGTGAATGCCGAGGCGAACATCAGCCGCGATCGGCTCGGCACGATCGACCTGACGTCGTGGCGCTATACCGCGGAGGGCATGCCGGGCGGCGTCATGCTGCAGATCGGGATCCATTACACCGACGTGCTCGAATATCTGATGGGGCCGGTGAGAGCGGTCACGGGACGGCTCGCGCAGCTCGTGCTGCCGGGCGACAACCCCGACGTGGCGAGCATGGTGATCGAGCACGAGAACGGCGCGCTGTCGACGCTCAACGCGAGCTACGCGTCGGCCTCGGAACACTATGTCATGAACATCTACGGCAAGGAGGCGAGCGCGTACTACGATCTGCAGCACGGGCTGCGAGTCGTCACGCGCGGGCGGCCGGGCGCGGAGCCGGTCGCGTGTCCGCCGACCGATACACTCGTGGAGGAGCTGGAGGAATGTGCCGCGGCGGTCCGCGGCGAGGGGGAGCCGGAGATGGACGGCGAGCGCTCGACGAGGTCGCTGGCCGTCGTGCTGGCCGGAATCAGGTCGGCACGCGAGGGACGGACGGTTGCGGTGCACGACGTGCTGGAGCAGAGATGCTGAGGATCGGTGCCGCGCTCATCGCGCTGCTGCCGCTCACCGCGCATGCGCAGTATCCGCAGAAAGCGGTCGAGATGACGGTGCTCTTCGGCGGCTCGAGCGCCACGATCGCGCAGGTGCTTGCCGACGCACTGTCGAAGGAGCTCGGCGTCCCGGTCGCGGCGGTGAGCCGGACGGGCGCGGGCGGCGCGGTCGGCTACTCGTTCGTGCGGTCGAGCCCGCCGAACGGCTACACGATCGTCTGGAACTCGAACTCGATCAGCACCGTGTTCCACAGCGGCAACATCGATTTCGACTATCGCGCCTTCGAGCCGGTGGCGCGGATCGGCATGGAAGTGCCTGCGCTCGCCGTGCGCACCGACTCCGGCTGGACGGCGCTCGAGGATTTCGCGGCGGCGGCCAGGAGCCGGCGGATGCGCGTCGGCATCTCGGGCCGCGGGTCGTTCGTGCACCTCGTGTCGGCGGCCCTGTTCGAGACGATGGGCATCGACGTGGTGTACGTGCCGTACGGGCAGGGGACGGCTCCCGCCGAGCTGCTCGGCCGGCGCGTCGACGCCGCGCTTCAATGGCCGTCGCAGTTCAAGGCACAGGTCGACGCGAAGCAGCTGCGGGTGCTGGCCGTCACGAGCCCGGCGCGCATTCCCGTGCTCCCCGACGTGCCGACGGCGAAGGAGCAGGGGTTCGACGTCGACCTCGTCATGTGGCGCGGCCTCGCGGCGCCAAGAGGAACGCCGAAGGAGGTCGTCGCTCGTCTCGAGGCTGCGGCGCGGCGCGTGGTCGCGAGTCCGCGCTTCAAGGAGCTGAGCGCGAAGCTCGGCTTCGAGCCGGCGTTTCTGCCCGCCTCTGAGTTCGGCGTGCTCGTCGCGCGCGACGACGCCGCGATCGCGTCGCTCATGACCGAGCTCGGACTGAAGAAACGGTAATGCGGCTCGGGGCCGCGCTCGTCCTCATCGCGCTCGCGTGGCTCTGGCTGGTGCGCACCGAGATTCCGGACGCCGGAGCCGGGTGGCCGGGCCCGCGCGGCTTTCCGCAGCTGCTCGGGGTCGTCCTGGCCGTGCTCGGCGTGTGGATGATGGCGGCGGGTCTCGGCGGGTCCGCTGCTCGCGTCGATGAGCGGACCCGCCCTACGTACACCGGGGAGCTTCCGGTGGCGGCTGGCACCCTGGGCGTGCTCGTCCTCTATGCCTTTCTGCTCGAGCGCGCCGGCTTCCTCATCGCCACGCCACTCGTGATCGTCCTCGCCATGGCGGGCTTACTGCGGCTGCGGCGATGGCTGCCGATTGTGTCGCTGGCGGCGGGCTTCACGTTCGGCTGCTGGATCATCTTCGAGGCGCTCGGCACGCCGCTGCCGCGCGGCTCCTGGATCGGCTGGTGATCGCTGAGGCGCTCAGCCCGGCGACGCTCGCGGCAACGGCGGCGGGCTCGGTCGTCGGCCTCGTCTTCGGCGCCATCCCGGGCCTGACCTTCTCGATGGCGCTGGCGCTCATGATGCCGTTCACCTTCGGCATGGCGCCGGTGCCGGCGATCGCGATGCTCTTCGCCGTGTACTCCGGCGGCATGACCGGCGGTGCCGTCTCCGCCGTCCTCCTGGGCATTCCCGGCACGCCATCGTCGGCCGCCACCGTGTTCGACGGCTACCAGCTCGCGAGAAGAGGGGAGGCAAGCCTCGCGCTCGGCGCCGCCGTCATCGCGTCGGCCTTTGGCGGTCTCTTCAGCCTCCTCGTCATGATGCTGCTCGTCGAGCAGGTGGCATCGTTTGCGATTCGGTTCGGACCGGCGGAGATCTTCGCGCTCGTGCTCTTCGGGCTGTCGACGATCTGCGGCCTGGCCGAGCGGTCGATGCTGCGTGGGCTGATCGCCGGCGTGCTGGGCCTGATGGTGATGACGATCGGCCTCGACGAGATCGATGGCGTGCCGCGCCTGACGTTCGGGACGGTGCAGCTGCAGCAGGGCGTGAACATGCTGGTGGCGATGATCGGCCTGTTTGCGGTCCCGCAGGTCATCACGACGTTCCTCGAGAGACGGGCCACATTGTCTCCGTGGCCCGGTGAGGTAACCGCCGAGTTTCCGTGGCGGCGGCTGCGCGGCTACTGGTGGCTGATGCTGCGCAGCTCGACGATCGGCACCATCGTCGGCGCGATTCCCGGTACCGGCGGTCCGATCGCGGCGTTTCTCGCGTACGACCACGCGCGGCGGTTCAGCGCGCGGCCCGAGGCGTATGGCACGGGCGAGCTCGGTGGCATCGTGGCTCCCGAGTCGGCGAACAACGCGGTGATGGGCGGGGCGCTCATCCCGATGCTCAGTCTCGGCATCCCAGGCGACCCGGCGACGGCCGTCATCCTCGGCGGCCTGCTGATCCACGGCCTGCAGCCCGGGCCGCTGTTCGTGCAGAGCAACGCGTCTCTCGTCTACGCGCTGTATCTGACGATCGTCGTGTCGTGGGTGATCATCCTGCTCGTGCAGATCTGGGGGATTCGGCTCTTCGTGCGCGTGCTCCGGGTGCCGCCGCACGTCCTTGGCGTCTGCATTCTCGTGCTGTGTGCCATCGGCTCTTACGCAATCCGCAACGCGGTGTTCGATGTGTACCTCATGGCGATCATCGGCGTGCTCGGCTACCTGTTGCAGCGGCTCCGGATTCCGCTTGCGCCGGTGGTGCTCGGCCTGGTGCTCGGGCCCACGCTCGAGCAGCAGTACCGCACCGCGCTCATCCTGAGTGAGGGCAGCCACCGCATCTTCTTCGAGAGCCCGTTCGCGGTGACGTTCTTCGCGCTGACCGCGGCGATTGTCGGCTGGCAGATCTGGTCGTCTACGCGACGGCGACCTCGCACACGCTGAAGCGCGTGCGCTACACTACGAACCGTTAACCACCAACCACTCACCACCAACCCACTATGAACGCACGTGCCATTCGGATTGCCGCTCAAGGCACTCCCGACGTCATGACGCTCGAGACCATCTCGCCGCCGGAACCAGCGGCGGGAGAGGTCCTCATCAGGCAGACCGCGATCGGCATCAACTTTCTCGACGTCTACCACCGCTCCGGCGCGTATCCGTTGCCGATGCCGAGCGGCGTCGGCAGTGAGGCCGCCGGCGCGGTCGAGCGCGTCGGGCCGGGCGTGACCGAGCTGAAGCCCGGAGATCGTGTTGCGTACGCGGGCGGTGCTCCCGGCTCGTACGCGACCCACCGCGTCATGCCGGCGGCGCGCGTGGTGAAGGTTCCTGACGGCGTGAGCGACGAGACGGCCGCGGCGGTCATGCTGAAGGGCATGACAGCCGAGTACCTGCTCAACCGCACCTATCCGGTCACGCGCGGCAACCACGTGCTCTTCTATGCGGCGGCGGGCGGCGTCGGTCTGCTCGCCGGACAGTGGGGCAGACATCTGGGTGCGACGATGATCGGCGTGGCGGGCGGCGCGGAGAAGTGCCGGCTCGCGCGCGAGCACGGCTACGCGGAGGTCATCGATCGCACCCACGATGACATCGTCGAGCGGGTGAAGGCGATCACGGGCGGTGTCGGGGTGCCGGTGGTCTACGACTCGGTCGGCAAGGCGACGTTCGACGCGTCGCTCAAGTCCCTGCGACCGCGCGGCTGCTTCGTCTCCTTCGGCGCCACGACCGGTGCGCCGCCGCCGGTCGAAGCGGGGACGCTGCAGAAGCTCGGGTCACTCTATTTCACGCGTCCGACGCTCGTGAACTACATCGCCACACGCGAAGAGCTCGTGGCGTCGGCAGCGGCAGTCTTCGATCTTCTGGCGCGCGGCGTGCTGCGGGTGCGCATCGGGGCGCGCTATCCGCTCGCGGAGGCGGCTCGCGCACACGGCGATCTGGAAGCGGGCCGAACGACCGGCTCGTCGCTGCTGATTCCGTAGGTCCGCCACGATCCTTTGTCAGCGCGGTGGAATAATCCGCAGCTTCGCGATGTCGCAGCCCGGCGGCAGCGCCTCGCGGTCCGGCGGCCGATCGCCCGCGTAGCACCGCGGAATCACATAGAAGGTCTTCGGCGTGCCGGGCGCAGGCGGCGGCGCGGGTGGAGGCGGCGGAGCAGGTGGCGGCGGTGCGGCGCGCGGCGGCTCAGGCACCGTCACGGGGACGTACACCACCTGCGGCTGCGCAGCCCACCACGGCGCTGCCCCCACGAACACGACCGGCAGCGGAAAGCCGCCACAGCACGGGAGGAACCGCGGGTCGAACCGCGGAAGCTCGTCGAAGCCCGGGGCGAACGTCGAAGGCGTGGCGCGAAAGAGGTCACGGGATACCGGCGGCACGGGCTGGCGGTCGAGGGTGGCGCTGGGCAACCCCATCTGGAGCGCGGCGCTCGGCAGCGCGTCCTGCGCCGACGTCAGAGCTGGCAACAGCACCACCGCCAGTAAGCACCTGAAGATACGCACCATCTCCTACTCTACGCTGGTCGCCCGGGGGCCGCGCAGGGTATCATCACGCCAATTCTGAATTCTCAAGGAGACCGAGAAGGAGGCTGATGAGGCTGATACTGCCAGCCGTGGTGCTCGCGCTGGCCGGGTTTGCCCCTCCGGCGCTCGCCCAGCAGGCGCCGCGCATGGCCGGCGGATGTCCGGTCGCCGACCCGGCCACGTTTCACGCGTGCGCGCTGGAAAAAGTGAAGGCGTTCAATCCGCCGCGGACGCCCGACGGCGTGCCGAACATCTCGGGGTACTGGGAGCGCCTGTACTTGTCGCAGGACATCGAAGAGCACGACCGGGACGCGTTCAACACGCAGGCCGGGCCGAGCATCGTCGTCGACACTCCCGATCGGAAGGTGCCGTACCAGCCGTGGGCGCTGGAGCTCAAGAAGAAGATGGTCTCGACGTACATCTCGCCGCTGGCCTCCTGCTTCTCGACCGGCATTCCGCGGTACGTGATTGCGCCCGGGCCTCACCAGATCATCCAGACGCCTGGCTACGTGATCTACCTGCTCGAGTTCGCGCACTCGCACCGCGTCATCCCGACGACGGCCAGGCCGCACGTCGGGAGCAGCATCCGGCTCTTCAACGGCGACTCGCGTGGACGCTGGGAGGGCACCACCTTCGTCGTCGACGTCACGAACGCAAATGGCCTGACGTGGATCGACAACGCCGGCAATTTCTACAGCGACCGCCTCCACGTCGTGGAGCGGTACACGATGATGGATGCCGACACCATCCATTACGAGGCACGGATTGAAGATCCGCAGGTCTATAGCCGTCCCTGGACGATGGTCTCGGCGCTCTTGCGGAACAAGGAGTCGGGCTTCCAGTTCTTCGAGCAGGCGTGCCACGAAGGAAATCGCAGCGTCGAGGGGAGCGAGAGGATCGGCATGAAGATGTACCAAGGGGTGACCCCGCCGCGCCGGTAATGATTTCTTCCGACACACAGGAGTGAGGATCATGACGCGATCGAACGAACCGTCTCCGGGCCGCCGGTGGATGGCCGCCTGCGGCGCCGCCGTGCTGGTCCTGTTGTGGGCCATGCCCGTCTCGCGGGCACAGGAGGCCGGCACGAAGGTATCGCTCGACTACGAGTTCTTCAAGAACAACGTGCAGCCGATCTTCCTCGCCAAGCGCGACGGGCACGCGCGCTGCGCCTCGTGCCACATGGAAGGGACGCCGATGCGGCTGCAGGAGATGTCGCCGGGCGCCACCACGTGGAACGAGGAGCAGTCGCGGAAGAACTTCGCGCTCGTCAGCGCGCGCGTCGTGCCGGGCAACCCCAAGATCAGCAAGCTGCTGGTTCACCCGCTGGCCACCGAAGCGGGCGGCGACCTGTACCACAGCGGCGGCAAGCACTGGACCTCGCAGAACGACCCCGACTGGCAGACGCTCCTCGCGTGGGTGAACGGCAAGACGATGGCAACGGCCGCCAGCGCCGCGCCGGCTGCAGGCAAGGTCCGGATCATCCAGACGAACAGCGCCGGTGACAACGTCCACCTCATCGACCCGGCGAACAACAAGGTCGTCGGTGTGATCGAAGGGATCGAGGTGGGGCACGGAGCCCAAGGGGACCCCAACGGCCAGTGGATCTACGTGAGCAACGAGGCAGACAGCACGGTCGATTTCGTCGACGTGCGGACGCTGCGCGTCATGGTCAAGGTGCCGCTGAGCGGGCACCCGAACAACCTCGGCATCTCCAAGGACGGAAAGAAGCTCTACATCTCCGTCCGCTCCGAACCGGGCGGCGTCGACGTGGTCGACACGGTGAACCGCCGGCTGCTGAAGACGGTGCGCACCAATCACGGCATCCACAACACCTACGTGACGCCGGACGGCCGCTATGCGGTGGCGGGCTCGACGCCGGTCGGCCGCATCAATGTGATCGACACGGCGACCGACGAGCTCGCGTGGTATCTCGACGTGGACCTCGGCATCCGGCCGATGGCGTTCGATCAGAACCCCGACGGCTCCACGCGGTACATCTTCGCGCAGCTGAGCGAGTTCAACGGCTTCATGATCGTCGACGTCGCGACGCGGAAGGAGCTGCGGCGGGTCAAGTACCCGGACGTGCCGGCCGCCAGGCAGGTCAAGGTGGGCGGCAACGTCTCGCACGGCCTGGCGGTCACGCCCGACTCGAAGATTCTGATCGCCAACAGCCGGTTGAACAACAAGGTCTATAAGTACTCGCTGCCCGACTTCAAGCTGCTCGGCGAGGTCGAGATGACCGGCGGCATCGATCCGAACTGGGTGACGCTCACGCCCGACGGCAAGACGGCGTACGTCGCGATGTCGGGATCGAACTGGACCTCGGCGATCGAGATCGCGTCGATGAAGGAAGTCGCGCGCATTCCGGTCGGCCACGTGCCGAAGCGGAACTCGACCGCGCGCCTGCTGCAGTAACGCGCGTTCCAACCGCCAGCGTCCAACTCCCAACTCCCAAATCGTCCTTGGGGGTTGGGAGTTGGCGTTCTTGGGAGTGTGACGCTCAGACGACAGGGATGCCGAACCGCTGCACCAGCCCCTCTATCTCGGACCTCAGCCACCCGAACGACGGAATGACGAACAGGTGATCCTGCATCCGTGAGGGGTCGTAGTCGGTCTCGATCACTTCATCGGTCACGAAGGGCTTGCGGCGGACGTCCTTCGAGAAGAGCGAGAAGGGGATCTCGCCCGTCGACGACAGAATCCCGGCGCCGAACACCTTCAGCGCGCCCGCCTCTTCGATCAGCCCGAATTCGATCGAGTACCAGCTGAACCGCTTCAGCGCCAGCACCTTCAGCGGATCCGGGGTCGTGACGGCGGCGCGTCCGACGAGCGTCAGCACCTCCGCGTAGTCGCGGTCCATCAGCGATGGGACGTGCCCGAGGCAGTCGTGCACCATGTCGGGTTCGGGCGTGAACTCCGGGTGCGAGCCGTGGCGTATGAACTGCGTGACCGGAAAGCCGCGCTTCGCGATGTAGCTGTAGAAGGTGCGGTAGGCGAGCGGCCCTTCCGCCGGCACCAGGTGCATCTGTGTTTCGTGTTCCAGACGCTGGCTGAGGAGCCGCAGCTGCGGAATCTCCCGGGTGCTGATCCCGAGCGCGTCCTTCGCCTGGAGGTAGAGCCCACAGGCGTGCGTGCGATGGAGCTCGTCGAGCTTGGGCGTCACCTCCCGCCAGATGCGCGTTTCCTCGGGCGTGTATTCGATGGGGGGTGGACCGAGGGTCTCGAGGCGGTGGCGCCGGCACAGGGCAAAAAGGTCCTGCCGTCGCCTGACGTACTCGGTGTCGCCGAGACCGGGATGCCCGGGCTCCAGTTCCAGCGTGTCGGGATCGGGCGGCTCGACCATCACCTTCGGGTCGATCGGCACGCCGTACTCGATGATCGTCGCGGGATCCTTCATCCTGCCTCCCCCACAACGCCGTCAGGCGGGTCTTTAGAGCCGCCTCATGGCTAGTGTGGCACAGGATGCAATTGGCGTTCCTGACGAGGTGCGCCCGCGTCAGAACGACAGCATGACGCCGATTTCGGGCGCGAAATCGGTGGCGTTTGTCGTACGCCACCATCACGTGACTTGACGGGGCCGCCGTCCCGCTGGCATGGTAGCGACTCCACGTGCCGGTCTGTCTGACCTGCGCGGCACCGACCGGAGGCCAGTGATGAGTCTTGACAGGCGACGGGGCGCACGTCCCGGGGTCGTTCTCCTGGCTCTGGCCCTCGGGGCGGCCGCCCTCTCGGCGCAGCATGCCGCGCGGCCATCGACCGCACGCGGCGAGTGGCCCACCTACGGCGCCGACCTCGCGAGCTCGAAATACTCGCCGCTCGATCAGATCAATACGGCGAACTTTGCGCGGCTGCGCGTCGCCTGGCGGGTGAAGAGCCCCGACGCGGTCTTGAGCATGACGCTGCCCAACGGTGCCGAATGGACCGCCAGCTCGAAAGAGATCTTCGCCGAGCTCAATCGCCTCGACCCGAAGCGGTGGCGCGACGGCCAGCCGCCGTTCGTCAGCAACTTCAAGGCGACGCCGCTCATGGTCGGCGGCACGCTGTATCTGAATTCCCCCTCGTCGGTGGCCGCGGCCTACGACGCGAAGACCGGCGCCCTCCGCTGGGCCTACAACCCGAAGAGCTACGAGGCGGGCACGACGACCATGACCGCACGGTGGAACCAACGCGGCGTGGCGTACTGGACCGATGGGAACGAGGAGCGGATCTTCTGGGGGACGGGCGACGGGTATCTCATCGGGGTGAACGCCCGGACCGGCAAGCCGGTTGATGGATTCGGCACGCACGGGCGCGTCGACGTGATGGAGGGCCTGCCGCGCGCCAGTCGCGGCGAGCGCGACTACCTCAACGCGCTCACCTACTCCGTCCAGTCGCCGCCGTTCGTCGTCGGCGACCTCGTCGTGACGCCCGCGTCCATCTCGTCGCTCATCAGCAGGAAGGAGCAGATTCCCGGGTGGATTCGCGCGTACGACGTCCGGACGGGCCGCGTCCGGTGGACGTTCCGGACGATTCCGGAAGCGGGGGAGTTCGGCGTCGAGACGTGGGAGGACGGCTCGTGGGCGTACTCCGGAAAGGTGACCACCTGGTCGATGTTCAGCGCGGACGAGGAGCTCGGGCTGCTCTATGCACCGACCAACACGGTCGCGCCCGACTACTACGGCGGACATCGCCTCGGCGACAACCTCTTCGCCGAGAGCATTCTCGCGCTCGATCTGAAGACCGGCCGCCGCGTGTGGCACTTCCAGACCGTGCACCACGGACTCTGGGACTACGACAACCCCGCGGCCCCAAACCTGATTGACGTCACGGTCGGCGGCAGGCGCATCAGGGCGCTCGCGCAGATCACGAAGCAGGGATTCGTCTACACGCTCGATCGCGCGACAGGTGTGCCCGTGTGGCCGGTTGAGGAGCGGAAGGTGTTGCCGTCGGACGTCCCGGGCGAGCGCGCCGCCCCGACGCAGCCGTTCCCGACGCGTCCGGTGCCGTTCGAGTATCAGGGCGCGACGATCGACGACCTCGTCGACTTCACGCCGGAGATTCGCGCAGTGGCGGTGAAGGCCGTGCAGGGCTACCGGCTCGGACCGCTCTTCACACCGCCGACCATTGAAGGGACGATTCAACGCCCCGGCACCACCGGCGGCGGCAACTGGTCCGGCGCGGCTGGTGATCCCGAGACCGGCCTGCTGTACGTGCCGTCGCAGCAGGGCTGGAGCGTCGTGCGGGTCGTGCCGCCGGAAGCGGAGCTGACGAGCAATCTGCGTTACGTGCAGCGGCCGCGGCCCGGACCCGCGATGTCCGGCGGGCTGCCGCTGTTCAAGCCGCCGTACTCGCGGATGACGGCAATCGACATGAACACCGGGACGCATGTCTGGATGGTGCCGACGGGCAACGGCAACGATGTGCGTCACCTCCCGATGCTCAAAGGGCTCAATCTCCCGCCCGTTGGCGGCGACACGACGCTCAGCGGTCCGCTGCTGACGAAGACGTTGCTCGTCTACGCGCTCACCGCGGGAGGTACCGGCGACGGTCCGCGGCTCGTCGCCTACGACAAGAAGACGGGACGGGAGCTCGCGTCGGTGGATCTCCCGGGTGTCGCGGTGGGCACGCCGATGACCTATCTGGTCGACGGGAAACAGTACATCGCGCTCACGGTGCGGCCCGCGGGCACCGACGCGATGCCCGAGCTCGTGGCGCTCGCGCTGCCGTAGGCGCGCCGCCGTATAATCGCGCGCACCTGCCTGAAAGGAGGTTTCGATGGAACCTCGGGGGCTCGTCGTGGGCGGCGCACTGGCGGTCGCGGTCCTCGTGCCGATCCCGGCGCCGGCTCAGTCCTGGACGCCGCCGCGGACGTCCGACGGGCAGATCGATCTCCAGGGCGTCTGGGACTTCAGCACGATCACCCCGCTCGAGCGCCCCGCCGGCCTCGGCGACAAGCCGTTTCTCACCGCGGAAGAGGCGCGCGCGTTCGAGGAGGCCGAGAATCGGCGGCAAAACCGCGATCTGATCGATCCCGCCACGGGCGGCGTGAACTACCCGCCCGGAGGCGTCGTTCCCTACAACGAATTCTGGTACGAGCGGGGGACGACGGTGATCGAGACGAGACGGACGTCCCTCATCATCGATCCGCCCGACGGCCGGCTGCCGCCGTTCACCTCGGAGGCGCAGAAGCGGATTGACGCGCAGGACCTGGCCGCGCGCGAGACGCAGCTCGGGCGCGTCCGCGCCGAGTCGGTCGCGGACCGCCCGCTCCAGGAACGCTGCCTGGTTGGACTCAACGAGGGCCCGCCGATGACGCCCGGCGCCTACAACAACCACGTGCAGATCTTCCAGACCGCGGGATACGTCGTGCTGCTGACGGAGATGATTCACAGCGCGCGGATCGTCCCGCTGAACGGCCGTCCACACCTGCCCGGGGGCCTGCGCCAATGGCGGGGCGATTCGCGAGCCCGCTGGGAAGGGCGGACGCTCGTCATCGAAACGACGAACTTCCGCGGCGAGACCAACGTGCGTGGCTCGTCGGCGAACATGCACCTCGTCGAGCGCCTGACGCGCGTCGACGTCGAGACGCTGCTGTACGAGTTCACCGTGACCGATCCCACGACATGGACGAGACCCTGGACCGCCGCCGTTCCGATGCGGCGGGTGTCGGAGCCGATTTACGAGTACGCGTGCCACGAGGACAACTACGGACTGCGCGGCGTCCTCCGCGGCGCACGGGCCCAGGACAATTAGGAGGTCTTTATGCGAAGGCTATCTGTTCTCGTGGTCGCAGTCCCGGTCCTGCTGGTGCTGGCGGTCGGAACCGCGTCGGCGCAGGACGCGAAGGCCGTCATACAGGCGGCGACGAAGGCGATGGGCAATCTGACGTCGGTGCAGGTGACGGGCGCGGGCTGGAACGCGGGCGTCGGCCAGAGCTACAGCCCCGGAGACGATTGGCCGCGGTTCGAGGTGACGCGCTACGCGCGCACGATCGATTTCGAGGCGCGAACGTCTCGGGAGGAATTCACGCGCCGGCAGGGAAACAACCCCCCGCGCGGCGGCGGCGGGACGCCGATCCAGGGCGAGCAGCAGCAGGTCTTCATCGTCAGCGGCAACGCCGCGTGGAACCTCGTCGACGGGAAGCCGCAGCCCCAGCCGGGCCAGTATCTGGCGGGACTCCCGGTGGCGGAGTTCCGGCAGCTCGATATCCTGCTGACGCCGCACGGATTCCTGCGGGCGGCGGCGCAGGCCCCCAACGCGACGGCCATCTCGGTCACGCAGGCGTCGCCGACGGGCGCCGTGACACCGAACGGGAAACAGACGCTGGTCTCGTTCACGATGATGGGCAAGTACAAGGTGATCGGGACCTTCGACGACCAGAATCTGCTCGCGATGGTCCACACCTGGGTGCCCAATCCTCTCTACGGCGACATGCTGTACGAGCTGCGCTACACGAACTACAAGGACTTCGGCGGCGTGAAGTATCCGACGACGCTCCACATCCATCAGGGCGATCCGCGACTGGCGGTGGCGCACAACTCGATGGAGATCACGCTGACCAACGTGCAGCCGAACGTCGCCGTGCCGCCGCTCCCGGTGCCGCCCGAGGTGCAGAAGGCCGCCGCGCCACCCGTGCGTGCGGAATCACAGAAGCTTGCCGACGGCGTCTGGCTCATCGCCGGTGGAACGCACAACAGCCTCGCCGTCGACTTCCGCGACTTCATCGCCGTCATCGAGGCGCCGCTCAACGAAGAGCGGTCACTCGCGGTGCTGGCTGAGGTGAGCAGGCTCATTCCGAACAAGCCGATCCGCTACGTCGTGAATACGCACCATCACTTCGATCACTCCGGCGGGCTTCGCACCTACCTCGCCCAGGGAGCGACGATCGTCACGCACCAGGGGAACAAGGAGTTCTATGAGAACGTTCTGTTCGCCCCCGGGGCCCGGACGATGATGCCCGATCGGTTCTCGACGTACTATCCGTACTTCACCGGCGGCCGGCGCCCGCTTCCAATCGAGACGGTCAATCAGAAGTACGCGATCACCGACGGTGTGCGAGTGCTGGAGCTGCACCCCGTGCAGGGACTCAACCACGCCGCCGGGATGTTGCTGGCCTACTTCCCGAAGGAACGGATCCTGGTCAACGCGGACCTGTACTCGCCACCCGCACCGGGAGCGCAGGCGCCGCCCCCGAACGCCAACATGCGCACGCTGCGCGCCAATATCCAGCGCCTCAAGCTGGATGTCGGGCAGCACGTCCCGATCCACGGGCAGCCCGGGCCGGGAGAGCAGTTCATGAAGATCGTCGGGACCGCAACGAACTGACGGTCGCGGTGGCTCGAGCCATCGCGCTAGAACGAAGACGTGGGGCCGGGCTTCAACCCGGCTCCACGCCTTGGTGTCACCACCGGAAGATTTCAGCAACCGGGAGCAGGAATCCCGGCAGCAGCTCTCCGCCCTCGAGGGTGTCGGCTTCGGTGAGGACCTCAACGCTGCCGTCAGCGTTGTGCACTGTGACCGAGCGCTGCCTGGGATTGACGACCCAGACGGTCGTGCAGCCGCTCCGAAGCCATTGCGCGACCTTTTCTTCCACCTCGAAGACAGTATCGCTTGGCGACAGCACCTCCACGGCGAGGTCCGGCGCGCCTTCATAAAAGCCTTCGGACTGACCCCCTTGCCGGACAGACCGGACGAACGCGGCGTCGGGTGCGCGGACCGTGTCGGGATTGCGGCCAATACGGAAGCCGGTTTCGGCCGCGCATATCTGGCCAAGTCCATGCTTCCGTACGTGCTGGTGGAGTGGGGCTGTCACATTCATAACGATTACGCCGTGGGGATAGCCCGAGGGTGTCATCCGGCGCAGCTCTCCATTCACCAGCTCGTAGCGGAAGCCATCGTCCGGCAGCCGAAGCAGTTCATCGGCGGTCGTGATCGTGGAAGTCGGGCGGCCATTCACAGGTCTGCTCCAATCCGATTATAGACGCTGTGCGGCGCTATAATCGGCGCGTCTTTCCGCGCAGATGTCGCTGACGCCCGGTACGCGTCTCGGCGTGTACGAAGTGATCGCCGCCATCGGTCAGGGCGGCATGGGCGAAGTCTACCGCGCGCGCGACACGAAGCTCGATCGCTGCGTCGCGCTCAAGATCCTGCCGGAGGCGTTCGCACACGATCCGGAGCGAGTGGCGCGCTTTCAACGTGAAGCAAAGGGCGTGGTGGTCGAAGGCGGAACCCCGCCGGTATTCGGGGCACCGACGATGCTGTTTCAAGGCTGGTATTTCGTGGGGTCGGAGGTCCAGGTGGGCACGCCTGGACGGACGTACGACATCTCCCCGGACGGACGACGTTTCCTGATGCTCAAGGACGTCGACGCGCCGAATGACGCCTCCGCGATTTCACGGCTCATCGTCGTGCAGCATTGGGATCAGGAATTGCGGCAGCTGGTGCCACGTAATTGAAATAGAGGAGATAGTCATGAACGCTCCACTCGCGCTCAGAACAGTCGGTGCTGTGGCGCTCTCTGCGATGGTTCTCGGTGTGTTGGAGGCGCAGGGTCCACCGGCGAGATCCTTCACGCCCGTCACCGACGCGACGCTCCGCAATCCGAGCCCGAATGACTGGCTCCACTGGCGCCGGACGCTCGACGGGTGGGGCTACAGTCCGCTCAGTCAGATCACCCGCGATAACGTCGGTCAGTTGCAGCTCGTCTGGTCGTGGGCGATGCGTCCCGGGTCGAACCAGGCGACGCCGCTCGTCTACAACGGCGTGATGTATCTGGCCAACCCGGGAAGCAGTGTGCAGGCGCTCGATGCCGCGACGGGCGATCTGATCTGGGAGTACGAGCGCGAGTATGAGGGGGCACAGGGCGCCGGCGACAGGCCGATGCGCGGCCTGGCCATCTGGGACGACAAGATCTATGTCACCACGGCCGACGCGCACATCGTCGCGCTCGACGCGCGGACGGGGAGAGTCGCGTGGGACGTGACTGTCGCCGACAACCGCAAGGGTTACACGTACACGAGCGGCGCCCTCGTCGTGAGCGGCAAGATCGTGGCGGGCATGACCGGCTGCTCGCGCTACAAGGACGACGTCTGCTTCATCAGCGCGCACGACGGGCGGACGGGGAAGGAGCTGTGGCGGACGTCCACCATCGCCCGTCCGGGCGAGCCGGGCGGCGAGACATGGGGCGATTTGCCGTTGATGTTCCGTGCGGGTGGGGATGCCTGGATCACCGGCAGTTACGACCCGGCCGCGAACCTGATCTATTTCGGCACCGCGCAGGCCAAGCCGTGGGCGCAGGTCGTCCGGGGCACCGACGGCGACGCGCTCTACACGAACGCGACGCTCGCGCTCAATCCGGACACCGGCAAGATT
>JACPCS010000069.1 GCA_016184455.1 Acidobacteriota bacterium | reverse complement strand
TCGGGCACATCGATCGACAGATCCTCCAGGACGGTCTGGCCGCCGAACGACTTGCTCACGTGCTCGAGGCTGATGGCGGACTTCATGCGTGCGTCGGGAACAGCACGAAGATGAGGCGGACGAGCACGACGTTGACGACGATGATGAGGATCGACGAGAGCACCACGCTTCGCGTGGAGGCACGGCCGACACCTTCGGTGCCCTGGCTCGCGGTCATTCCGAGGTAGCAGCCGACGGTGCCGATGATCAGCCCGAACACCGCAGTCTTGATGGTCGGAGGCACGAAGTCGCGGAATTCGACGAGCGAGAACGCGCGGTTGAAATAGAGCTCCCACGACATGCCGCTGACGGCCGCTTCCGCGACATAGCCGCCCACGATCCCGCAGAAGTCGGTCATCGCGGTCAGCAGCGGGAGCGCCAGAATGCAGGCGAGGATCCGCGTCGCGGCGAGGAACTTGAACGAGTCGACGGCCACCGCCTCGAGCGCGTCGATCTGCTCGGTGACCTTCATGGCACCAAGCTCGGCGCCGATACCGGCGCCGACGCGTCCGGCCACGAGGAGCGCCGTCACGAGCGGCCCGGTCTCGCGGAAGAGCGCGACGGCCAGCCCCGCCGGAATCATCGCTTCGGCGCCGAAGCGCTCGAGCGACGCGCGGGTGTGCATCGACAGTACGACGCCGATGGCAAAGCCCGACGCGGCGACGAGCGGCGTCGATCGCCAGCCGATCTCGAAGACGTGGCGGATGACTTCGCGCGGCTCGTACGGCGGGAGCAGCATTTCCCGCAGCGCGCGCAGACCGAAGAGCGACACCTCGCCCGTCCACGCAAACGCCCCGAGAATGGTCAGGCCCAGCCGCTCGAGCACGCCCCATCCGTTGTGCAACGGGTGGGCCAGTCCTGGTTGGTTGGTGGTTGGTTGGTGGTTGGTGGTTGGTGGCTGGTGGCTCTAGTGGTTCGCGCCGGCGGCCGCAGCGGCGGCCGCGGCCCGCTGCTGGGCACGCTGATCCTGAATGTCGTGCTTCTTCATCTTGCTGTAGAGCGTCGGACGGTAGAGGCCGAGGATCTGCGCTGCCTCCTGCTTGTTCCAGTTCGTCCGCTGGAGCGTCTGCAGGATGGTCATCTTCTCGATCTCGGCCAGCGTGCGGTGCGGGGGGATCGTGAATTCCTGAGTCGGGCTCCCCTCTTCCCGGATCGTTTCGGGGAGGTCGGCGGGTGCAATCTCGCCGGTCTTGGAGACGAGCACCGCCCGCTCGATGGCATTCTCGAGCTCGCGCACGTTGCCCGGCCAGCGGTTACGGATGAGCAGGTGGTACGCCGCCGGCGAGATGGACCGGACGTTCCGCCGATACCGCTCGTTGAACTTCGCGAGGAAGTGGTTGCAGAGCAGCGGGATGTCCTCCGTGCGCTCGCGCAACGGCGGCACCCGCAGCGTGATCGTGTTGATGCGGAAGTACAGGTCCTCGCGCAGCTTGCCTTCGCGCAGCGCGACATCGAGATCGATGTTGGTGGCGCAGATCAGGCGGAAATCGACGTGGACGAGCCGATCGCTCCCGATCGGCCGGTACTCGCGCTCCTGCAGCACGCGCAGGAGCTTCGTCTGCAGGTACGGCGGCATCTCGCCGATCTCGTCGAGGAGGAGCGACCCGCCTTCGGCCATCTCGAAGAGCCCCACCTTGTCGGTGTGCGCGCCCGTGAACGCGCCCTTCTTGTAGCCGAAGAGCTCGCTCTCGATCAGATCCTTCGGGATCGCCGCGCAGTTGATCTTGATGAAGGGCCCCTTGACCCGGTTGGAGTTGTAGTGGATCGCGTTGGCGATGAGCTCCTTGCCGGTGCCGTTCTCCCCCTGGATGAGGATGTTCGCATCGCTGGCGGCGACGCTCTCCACCAGCTCGAACAGCTCCTTCATCTTCTTGCTCTGCCCGACGATGTTCGCGAAGCTGTACTGGCCGCGGATCTGTTCCTTGAGCTGCTTGTGCTCGGCTTTCTCCTGGCTCTGACCGATGGCCCGGCGGATCAGGTCCATCAGGCCGTCCTGGCTGACGGGCTTCTCGAGAAAGAAGAACGCGCCCGCCTGTCCCGCCTCGACCGCACGGGCGAGCGTCCCTTGCCCCGAGATGATGATGACCTCCGGACCCGGGTCGATCTCTTTGAGCCGACGCAGCAGTGCGATGCCGTCGAGATCCGGCAGCATCAGGTCGGTGACGACGACGTCCGGCCGCCACTGCTTGAAGATCTCCTCGCCGCGGGTGCCGATGAGCGCGGTGCGGACTTCATAGCCGTCGGCTTCGATCACCATCTTGAGCCACTCGGTCATCGCGGGCTCGTCGTCGATGGCGAGCACCCGGCGGCGGCGTTTCGTGGTGGCTGCAGGCGGGATCGGCATGGATCCAATAGCAGACGAGCGAGAGTGGCTATGCTAGCACGAACACGTTGGCATTCAATACAGTCGGCGCTCGCCTGTCGAGAAATGTTACAGCATGTATAGACAGCATGCAGCTGAGCTTGTCGAGAATCGCCCTTATAATGCCGCCGATGGCGGAAACCAAGACGGTTCCACCCTCGCCCGCCTCCGCCGATGACGCTCCGACCCACCCACTTCCTACCACCGCCGGCGGCGCCTGCCGCGAGGACGCCATGATCTGCGAGCGGTGCGGGAAGGCCGAAATGTACCGCATGCATGCGGTCTGGCGGTGCCCGGCGTGCGGCTACAAGACCGACTGCTGCGGATGGTGAACGTCCCGAACCATCCGAACGATCCGAACGCCTGATGGATCGCCTCGTCAGCCACATCCGCACCGACGCCCCCGACTTCCGGGACAACCAGGCGCGCATGGCGGCGCTGGTGAAGCAGCTGCGCGATCGGCTGACGGTGTGCGCGCAGGGCGGCGGGCCGCGCTACCTCGAACGCCTGCGCGCGCAGGGAAAGCTCCCGGTGCGCGAACGCATCGATCAGCTGCTCGATCCGGGATCGCCGTTCCTCGAACTGTCGCCGCTCGCCGCGTGGGACATGTACGACAACGACGCGCCCGGTGCGGGCCTCGTCACCGGCATCGGCCGCGTCTCGGGGCGCGAGGTGATGATTGTCGCCAACGATGCCACGGTGAAGGGTGGCACCTACTACCCGATCACGGTGAAGAAGCACGTACGGGCGCAGCAGGTTGCGCTCGAGAACCGGCTCCCCTGCATCTATCTCGTGGACTCCGGCGGCGCGTTCCTGCCGCTGCAGGCGGAGGTGTTCCCCGACAGGGAGCATTTCGGCCGCATCTTCTTCAACCAGGCTCGGATGTCGGCCGAGGGGATCGCGCAGATCGCCGCCGTGATGGGCTCATGTACTGCCGGCGGCGCGTATGTGCCTGCCATGTCCGACGAGACGGTGATCGTCCGCGGCACCGGAACGATCTTTCTCGGCGGTCCGCCGCTGGTGAAAGCGGCGACTGGTGAAGACGTCACCGCCGAGGAGCTCGGCGGCGCCGACGTGCACACGCGCCTCTCGGGCGTGGCCGACTACCGTGCCGACGATGACGCGCATGCGCTGCAACTGACGCGGACGATTGTCTCGACGCTCACGACGGCCAAGACGATGCCCGCCGACGCCGCCACGCCGGAGGACCCGGCGTACGACCCGCAGGAGATCTACGGCATCGTCCCGGAGGACGTGCGGAAGACGTACGACGTCCGCGAGGTGATCGCGCGGCTGGTGGACGGCTCGAGGTTCGACGAGTTCAAGGCGCGCTACGGAGCGACGCTCGTCACCGGCTTCGCGCGGCTGCACGGCCTGCTCGTCGGCATCGTCGCCAACAACGGCGTGCTCTTCTCCGAGTCGGCGCTGAAGGCGACGCACTTCATCGAGCTCTGCAACCTCCGCGGCGTGCCGCTCGTCTTCCTGCAGAACATCACCGGCTTCATCGTCGGACGCCAGTACGAGCGGCAGGGGATCGCGAAGGACGGCGCGAAGATGGTGCACGCGGTCGCCAACTCGGTCGTGCCGAAGTTCACCGTGATCATTGGCGGCTCGTTTGGCGCCGGCAACTACGGGATGTGCGGCCGCGCGTACGAGCCGCGCCTGCTCTGGATGTGGCCGAACGCGCGCATTTCGGTCATGGGCGGCGAGCAGGCGGCGTCGGTTCTGGCGACCGTCAAGCGCGATCAGCTCGCGCGCGAGGGGAACACGCTCGACGCGGTTGAGGAGGAGGCGATTCGGCGGCCGATCCTCGAGAAGTACGAGGTCGAAGGGTCGCCCTACTACTCCACCGCACGCATCTGGGACGACGGCATTCTCGATCCGGCGCAGACGCGCGCCGCGCTGGCGCTCGGCATATCCGCGGCGTACAACGCGCCGATCCCGCCGCCAAGATTCGGAGTGTTTCGAATGTAGAACCACGAAGGCCACGAAGAACACGAAATAATGACTCTCGTGATTTTCGTGAGCGTCGTGGTTTGATTCCGACCATGTTCCGCCGCATCCTGATCGCCAATCGCGGCGAGATTGCCGTTCGCATCATCCGCGCCTGCCGTGAGCTCGCGATCGAGTCGGTGGCGGTCTACTCGGACGCGGATGCGCGATCGCCGCACGTCGCGCTCGCGGACCGCGCGGTACGGATCGGTCCGGCGCCGGCGGTCGAGAGCTATCTCTCCACGGACGCCATCCTGCGGGCCGCGCGGGAGACCGACGCCGAAGCCATCCACCCTGGCTACGGTTTTCGTGCGGAACACGACGCGTTCGCCGCCGCCTGCGCGGCGGCCGGGCTCGTGTTCATCGGCCCGCCCGCGGAGGTCATCGCACGCATGGGCTCGAAGACGGCCGCCCGGGCGCTCGCCGCGCAGGCAGGAGTGCCGATCGTGCCCGGCGAGACGCCGGCCGATCAGCGCGACGAGACGATCGCCGCTGCGGCGCGGCGCCTTGGCGTCCCGGTGCTCATCAAGCCGTCGGAAGGCGGCGGCGGCATCGGCATGAAAACCGTCCGCGACGAGGCGTCGCTCATGCCGGCCATCGCACAGGCGCGGCGTGAGGCGGCCGCCGCCTTCGGCGACGGGAGTCTGTACGTCGAGCGCCTGATCGAACGGCCTCGCCACATCGAAATTCAGGTTCTCGCCGACCACCACGGCGGCGTCGTGCACTTGTTCGAGCGCGAGTGCTCGCTGCAGCGCCGCCACCAGAAGGTCGTCGAGGAAGCGCCGTCGCCTGCGGTCACCCCGGCGCTCCGCGAGCGAATGGGAGGCGCAGCGGTGGCGCTCGCGCGCGCCGCCGGATATCGCAATGCCGGTACGGTGGAATTCCTCGTCGAGGGCTCGGGCGACGAGGCGCGCTTCTATTTCCTCGAGATGAACACGCGCCTGCAGGTCGAGCATCCGGTCACCGAGCAGACGACCGGCGTGGATCTGGTGCGCGCGCAGATTGCGATCGCCGCCGGCGAGCCGCTGCCCTGGACGCAGGACGCGCTGCAGCAGCGCGGCCATGCGATCGAAGTACGTCTGTACGCCGAAGATCCCGCACGCCACGACCTTCCGCAGGCCGGGCCGCTGCTGCTCTATCGCGAGCCGTCGATGCCGGCCGTCCGCGTCGACAGCGGCGTCGCCGAAGGCGGCGAGGTGTCGGTCCATTACGATCCACTGCTCGCGAAGCTGATTGCGTGGGGCGAGACCCGGGAGACGGCCCGGCGGCGCGCCCTCGCGGCGCTCCGCAGCTATCCGATTCTCGGTGTCCGCACGAACGGCCCGTTCCTGTGCGCGCTGCTGGAGCATCCGCGCGTGGTCGCGGGGCAGCTCGATACGGGACTGGTCGACGCCGAGCGGGGCGCGCTGGTTGCCAGCCTCTCGGACGAACTGCCGCCCGACGCCATTGCCGTGGCGCTCGCGGCATCCGAGCCGGCGACTGCGGCTCCGCGCTCCGACATCGATCCGTGGGCAACGCTGCGAGGATGGCGTGGCTGACGGACAGGGATCGGGGATCCGGGATCCGGGATCCGGAAAGCTCGACATCGTACTGCTCGGCCGCGGGCAGTACCGCATCGTCGACGGCTCGCGCCAGCGCATCGCGTACGCCGCCGGGCCGCCGGAGGCGCGCTGGGTGTTTCTCGAGGGGCGCGTCTACGTCGTCGACACGGTCCGGCTGCCTTCGACTACGCTCAGGCCAGGGAAACCGGACACGACGTACGTGGCGTCCGGCTTTCCTGGCCTGAGCGTAGTCGAAGGCAGCCGGACCGATACACCCGCGCGCACGCGGCACGACGACGAGCTTGCGCTCGCCGCCCCGATGCCCGCGACCGTCGCCGCCATTCACGTGTCCCCAGGCCAGGAAGTCGAAACGGGCGATCTGCTCGTCATGCTCGAGGCGATGAAGATGGAGCTGCCGATTCGCGCGCCGCGGGCGGGACGGGTAAAGGCGATTGCCTGCCGTCGCGGGGAGCTCGTCCAGCCGGGTGTCCAACTCGTGGAACTTGAATGAAGATCAGTCGTTCGCGCTTCGAGCTCCGAACCAGATCTTCCTGAAACGCTCGAACGCGAACCGACGTGATCGCCGAGGATATGCAATACTCACGGCCTTGGGCTTTGGACTTCGGGCCTTGGCGTCACAGCCTCGAGCCCAAAGCCTGAAGTCCAAAGCCACACGCCCAGAGGAGCTGACACGATGGCAACGTTCGCGCGACATGTTGACGTGGATTGGACAGGAACCCTGATGGAGGGCAACGGGACGGCGCGGGCCGGCACCGGCGCCTTTTCGGTGCCGGTCACGTTCCCGAGCCGAATCGCCGCCGAAGGCGACGGCAAGACGACCCCCGAGGAGTTCATGGCGGCGTCGCACGCCGTCTGCTACGCGATGGTGCTGGTGAACACGATCGGCAAGCAGGGCGGCACGGCGCGCCGCGTGCGCGTGACCGCCACGGTCACCGGCGACAAGAGCGACGCCGGCCTCAAGGTCGTGTCATCGCACCTCGAGGCCGTCGTCGAGGGGCTCGAAGGGATCGATCGCGGCACGATCCAGGAGCTCGCCACCGGAGCCGAGAAGGGGTGTCCGATCTCGAACGCGATTCGCGGCAACGTCGCGATCACGGTCGAAGCGTCGGCCGTCTGATCCCCTATTCGTTCTCCCCCTCGGCCTGCATCGTCAGATAGCGCTCGTAGCCCATCTCCTCGATCATGTGGAGCTGGGCTTCGAGCCAGTCGACGTGATCTTCTTCATCCTTGAGGAGCTTCGAGAACAGATCGCGCGACTGGTCGTCGCCGTTGTCGCGCGCGATGGCGATGGCCTTGTTGTACATCGCCACCGCGCCGACCTCGAGCTTGAGGTCGGCTTCGATCTGCGCGCGCACGTTCTGGCCGACGTTCAAGGCAAGCGGCTCCATCGTTGGCGTACCATCGAGAAACAGCACGCGCTCGATCAGCTGCTCGGCATGCTTCATCTCGTCGACCGCCTGCTTGCGGATGTAGGAGCCGAGCTTGTGGTATCCCCAGTTGTGGCACATCTCCGCGTGCACGAAGTACTGGTTGATGGCTCTCAGCTCCTCGCGGAGCGCCTCGTTGAGCTCAGCTATGACTGTGTCGTTGCCGCGCATGCCGCCTCCTCGTTCGCTGCAGTGAACCGCACGCGACCGATCGTATGTGCGCCGCGCGCGAACAATCAAGCATCATGCACATGGGACCGTCGCTTGCATCCGAGACTCAATCTCAGTCTCACGGGAGCGCATCATGACTTCTGACATTCCGCTCCGCCCCCTCGGCGCCACCGGTGTGATGGTGTCGGCGCTCGGCCTGGGCGGCTACCACCTCGGCAAGATGGAGAGCGAGCGTGAGGCCATCCGGATCGCGCAGGCGGCGATCGACGCCGGCATCACCTTCCTGGACAACGCCTGGGAGTACCACCGCGGGCGATCGGAGACGATCATGGGCAGGGCGATTGCCGACCGGCGCGAGCGCGTCTTCCTGATGACGAAGGTGTGCACGCACGGGCGCGGCAAGCGCGAAGCGATGCGCCAGCTCGAGCAGTCGCTCCGGCGGCTGCGCACCGAGGTGCTCGACCTCTGGCAGATCCACGAGTGCGTCTACGACAACGACCCGGAGCGCCATTTCGCCCGCGGCGGCGTGGTGGAGGCGCTCCTCGACGCGAAGCGCCAGGGCAAGGTGCGCTTCGTCGGCTTCACCGGCCACAAGCACCCTGGTATTCATCTCGCGATGCTGGCGCACGACTGTCCGTTCGATACGTGCCAGCTGCCGCTCAACTGCTTCGACGCCTCGTTCCGTTCGTTCGAGCGGGAGGTGCTGCCGGTGCTCGTCTCGCGCGGCGTCGCGCCGATCGGCATGAAGAGTCTGAGCGGCGACGGACGGCAGGTGACGAAGAAGGTCGTCAGCGCGGAGGAGGCGCTTCGCTATGCGATGAGCCTGCCGGTGTCGACGACCGTCAGCGGCATCGATTCGATGCGCGTGCTGCGTCAGAACCTGAAGGTCGCTGTCGGCTTCAAGCCGATGTCGAAGCGCCAGATGGAGGCGCTGCGCCGGCGTGTCCGCGACGACGCGTCGGATGGGCGCTTCGAGCTGTACAAAACGACGGCACAGCATGAGGGCCCCGTCGGCCGCGTGCAGCACGGATTTCCCAGCGACGCCGAGGCGGCGGCGTGATTACCGAATGATGCACGTGGCAATGAAGGCCAGCGGCTCGCCTGGCGCGCAGAGCGGCGGACGGTAGAACGTGATCAGGCGGCCGCAGATGATCACGGCAATCCAGCATGCCAGCGACACGGCGCCGATCACCGTGAGCGCCGCCGGCGCCCTGGCGCCCGCATCGAGCAGACGCACGCGCCGGAAGAACAGCGTGTAGAACGCCACGATGTTCAGCCCTGCCCCCGTGAGGAACAGCAGCTTGAACTGAAAGGCGGGGTTGTACAGGTACTGATTCGGCTCGGTCATCAGGAACATCGAGCCGCTGCCGACGTTCAGCAGAAATCCGATGACGGCGAACGGCACCAGCCGATGGAAGGCGCCGATCGGAATACCGCGCGCCACCCCGAGCAGGCGCAGGTCCCATACCACGATGGACCCGAACAGCAGCGTGAGGCCGACGAAGTGCACGCTCTCGGCCGCCGGCCATCCCCAGGCGGTCCGCATGAACTCTCCGACCGGCTCCGCGCGGAGCAGCAGGTGCTCGAGCCAGTATTGCCATTCACCCATAGCGGTCTCAGCGGCGGCGACCGGCGAGGAGATCGTCCACGTCCAGGTAGTGATACGTGTATGCCAGCAGCCGCCCAGCCGCAATCGCACCGACCCAGCAGAGGATCGACAGCACCGCGAGCGTTCGCGGCGCGCGCCGCGTGGGCCGGCGGATGATCCGCGCCAGCGCGACGGCCGCGGCGACGAACCCGAGCTTCACGTAGAACAGCTCGTTGGTCATCGCCTTGGTCGGATAGCCCGCAAGCAGCGCCACACCGGATGCGACATTGACCCACAGGCCCGCCCACATGAACGGGGCAAAGCGGTTGAACTCCGCCTCCGGCACGTGCGGCGCGACGCCGAGCACGCGGAGCTTGTGCGCGATGTCGATGCCCGCGAGCAGCCCGAGGCCGATCGTGTGGGCGGCGAGGATCATCGGAAACGCGAATACCGACGGCGATTCCTTCATCCACACGCTGAACCCCGTCGACTCCAGCCAGACGAGAAAGGAGGCGAGCACGCGGCGCCGATGCTACACCGGCGGGGCCTCGACGAGAAAGTGCTCGAAGCGGACGCCCGCCTCGGCGCCAGTGCCCGTCTTCGCCAGCACTCGCGTCATCGGCGGCGGCGTCCCTTCGTAGAACGGTGTGTTCGGCTCCCCGGCCTCGATCGGCGACGTCGTGAGGTAGACGTCGCTGACCAGACCCGCACGGAGGAGCGCGGTGGCGGTCTGGCGGCCGCCGACGGTCGAAATGACCTGGATGCCGCGCCTGCGCAGGTGGCGGACGGCCGCATCGAGCGACACCAAATGCTTGTCGGTCTCGCCGCCGCCCAGCGTCGAGGGGTCGTCGGCGACCGTATTGCCGTTCCGCGACTGGATAAACACAAGGCTGATTGCGCCACCGCGGTAGAACTCACCGTCGTACAGCCGGCGCGTCCACTCGTTGCCGATCGGCACCAGCCGCCGGCCGGGCGTGTCATCGTCAACAGTGTAAAAACCGGACAGGGTTGCGGCGGCGGCAAGCTCTTCCTTGCGATTTACGTAGCGTTCGAACGGCGTCACGGTTGGCATGAGAAGCGCAAGACGTGTGCCGTACAATCGAGAAGGCCTCAGGCCCAAGGCCTCAGGCCTCAGGCCTCAGGAGGCTAAAGGCCACAGGTCGTAGGAGTTGCGATGCGAACGCTAGTTTTTGCCCTTGTTTTGATGCCGGTCGTCGCCTCTGCGCAGGACGCTGCCGAAGTCCGCCGGCTGTTCGAGGCGGGACGCTTCCAGCAGGTTGTTGAAACCGCCGGTGACGCCGCAGCGCCCGCGGTCATCTACACCGCCGCTCAGAGCCATCAGAAGCTCGGGGCCACCGGCGAGGCGCGCGCCGCCTACGAGCAGCTCGCCACGCGCGGCGAGGACGATCCGTGGCACTTCATCGGGCTCTCGGGCCAGCAGGTGCTCGACGAGCAGACCGGCCCGGCGCTCGAATCCGCGCGGCGCGCGGTGGCGCTCGCACCGCAGCTGGCCGACGCGCACTATCAGCTCGGGCTCGCGCAGGCGAAGCGCGAGGACTGGACGGCTGCGGCCGCCGCGTTCGATCGCGCTGCGGAACTCAATCCCGCGCTCGCCTACGCGCACTACTACGGCGGCCTGATGCACTACCGCGCCGGCCGGCCCGATCGGATGGCGATTCACTTCGAGCAGTTCCTGAAGCTCGCCCCCGAGGCGCCGGAGCGGCCCGAAGTGCTGCAGATCATGAAGACCGTCCGCGGACGGTAACGCTCAGAAGGCCTGGCCGATCCCGAACGTCCACCGCCCGCTCGTCTGATCCGTTCCCCAGACCGGGCGGGCGTAGTCCACGCGCAGCAGGGCAAACGGCGTGGTCAACCGAAGCCCAATCCCGACCGAGCCGACGAGATCGCGCAGGCTCGCGTCGCGCGGGCTGGTGAAGACGTTCCCCGCGTCGACGAACGCCACGCCGCGCACCCAGCGGTAGATCGGCACGCGCGCCTCCTGATTGAGGACGATCATCATCCGCCCGCCCGCGGGCGAATCGAAGAAGTCGCGCGGCCCGAGCGCGCCTTCGGCCACGCCTCGCACGGTTCGCGATCCACCGGCAAAGAAGCGCTCCGACGGGATCAGCTCCTGTCCCCCCAGCGGCACGACGACCCCGGCCCTCGCGGCCGACGCGAACACGATACTGGCACCCCGTCGCGCAGGCGTGCGCGACGGGGACCCCGCACTGGGCCACGGCCGGAAGAAGTAGCCCTGCCAGAGCTGTCGGACGAACCGGATGTCCGATCCGACCGCCTCGGGCGCCAGCTCGAAGCTCGACGAGGCGAGCAGCCCGCGCGAGGTGTCGGAGGGATCGTCGCGCGTGTCCCACGCCGCCGCAGCGTTCAGCCGGGCGATGTTGATCGTCAGATCGAACACGAGACCGCCGGTCTCGGTCGGCCGCGTGTCGAACGTGTGGTTGCGCTCGAACGTGTACGCGTACGAAAGACTCAGGTTTCTCGCCACGCGCGTCCGCTGCTCCCACGTGACGCTGGTCCGGTCGGTCACGAGCGTCACGGCTTCGAATTCCTCGTGCGAGCGTTCGCCAACCAGCGAAGACTCGACGGGCAGTCCCATGAACGTGGGCGCGTTGGCGAACAGGCGCCCGCGACGCTCGCGCCGCTGCCATCCCACGGCGGTACCCGCGGCGATGGCGCGGCCGAACAGCGTCCGGCGCGTCAGGTCGGCGGAAATGCCCGGCACGAGCTCTCGTCCGTTCGGGTTGTCTTCGGGCCGCTCCTCGGCGACGACGAAGCCGTAGCGCAGCCGAGCGGCCGGCCACTCCTCCACGGCGACGCGCAGGCGCCTCGGTGCGGTGAGAGCAGTGGCCGGCACCGCCTCGATCGGTTCGGAATTGATGTCGATGCGCCGGAACAAGCCGGTCCCGAACACCCGCGTCCGCGCCTGCAGCACGTCGTCAGCACGCAGTGGTGCGCCCGTCGTCAGCCCGAGCGCGCGGACGATGACGTCGGTGTCGATCGCGCGGTTCCCGGTCACGACCACGTCGCCGAGCACCTGGCGCGGCCCTTCGGTGACGGCGAACGCGACCTCGACGCTCGCCGTCTCGGACTGGACCATGGGCTGCGCCGCGACCGCCGCCGCAGCAAAACCCTGTCGGCGATAGAGCGCGACCAGACGGTCGCGAGCCGCCTCGACGACCGTCGGGTCGTACGGCGCGCCGATGTCCACCGCCGCGGTCTCGCGCAGCTCGCTGTCGGGCAGCGTCGGCGCGCAGTCGAATCGAACGCCCGAGATGACGTACGCCGGACCGGCGTCGACCGTCAGCGGCAGCGTCGCCTCTGCGCCCTCGAAAAGGGATGCGCCCGCCGTGACGCGCGCGCCCAGGTATCCGCGCGCGCGCAGATAGGACGTGGTCTCACGCTCGATGGCACCAGGGTCGGATACGGCGCGCTCGACGAGTCCCCGCTCCTTCAGATGCGCCTCGATCGCACGGGCGAGCTCCGGCGCCGCGCCGTCGATCCGAACGGTGGTCGTCGTGCTGCGAGTGCCGCGATCGACCGCGATGACGAGCGTCTTCGTTTCATCTGCCTCGGCGATGCGCGCGTTGATCATCGGCTGAAGATATCCCTCACGTGCCAGTCGGCTCCTGATGATCTGCGCTGCCTCGTCCAGCAGGAAGTCGTCGAAGACCGACTGCGCCCACGCCGTGTCGAGCTGTGTCCTGAGCGCAGTGTCGAGATCGAGGCCGGTCGTCTCGATGCGCGTCTGCGGACCGGCAGTGATCTCGTACCGCAGCGCCACGCCATCAGCGGCCCCCATGCGGCGCGCCGCCACCCGCGCGGTGAGATAGCCCTCCCGGCGGTAGAGCCCCTCCAGGGCGTCGCGATCCTCCTGCCATCGTCCGAAGTCGAAGCGGTCGCCCGGGTCAAGCTGCAGGGCCTCCCGCGCGCGCGCCTCCGGAAGCGCGAGATCGCCTGCCACGTCCACTGCGGCGACCCGCGTCTCGCGCGCCTGCCGTGCGCCAGCTTCCACTGTCGGCCGTCGCGCGGCAGCACCGAACGAGATGTCATGCCGGAATCCGTACGACCGCAGGTCCTCGTCATCGGAGACGAGCCGCAGCTCGAGGCCGCGCCTCGGCAGGTAGTCGATGATCCACGTCTGCGCGTCGCTGTCGCGGAGGCTTTGGGAGAACGTCACGTCTACATCCGACCCGAGGCTCTTGCCGAACGTCAGCCTCGTCGTCGGATCGAGCTCGGTGGCGACGGCGGTCGGATCGCGCCGGACAGTGCCCGCCTCGACGCCACCGAGGCGCAGCGTGTCGAGACCGACGGCCCGACTCGCGAAGCCGAGCGCCTCGGCCGAGAAGTTCCCGAGCACCTGCGTGCCAACGAACGCCGCATCGCCCGGAGCGAGATCCTCGAGCCGGCGTCCCGTCAGGAGCAGTGAGGCGAGCTCCGCCTGTCCGAGATCGGGATTCGACGACGAGCTGAGGGCCACCGTGGGACTCTCGGCCGATCCCGTGATCGTCACCTCGATCTCTTCGCCGCCGGCGCGCGTGGCTGCCTCCACGTTGAGGTGTGGCTCGATCGCCACCGGATTCGCGAAATCGATCGCGCCAACGTTCACGGTGTAGACGTTGCGCCCGACGAACAGCTGGCCGCCCTCCCGGAGCTCGGCGCGCCCGGACATGGCCGGTGCGGAGGCGGTCCCAATGACGCGGAGGTCGCCCCCGAGTTGAATGCGGGCGTAGTTGTTGTCGACGATCACGTCCTCGTCCGTGACAACGCGCACATCGAGCGCCAGCGCGTCGAGAAACGGCGACGGCTCGGCGGCTGCCGCCACGCGCTGTGTGCGGAGCCCGGCAAGGAGCCCCGTCACCACCGCCATCGGCTCCCGATACGTGCTGCGAAGGACCGTCACGGTGCCGGACAGCTCTCCAGCGTATGACACCCCATCGCGCAGGCGCGATGGGGGCCCCGTCGTAGGGCGGGTCCGCTCATCGATGGGAGCAGCGGACCCGCCGGAGAACTCCATCGTCAGATCCGCATCCAGCTCGCTGCGAAGCCCCTGAGGGAATTCGAGCGCCATGCCGCGAACGCCCGCCGAGAGCTGCGCGTCGATGTCGCCCTCGGGCGTGTACCCGACCGACCCACTGCCGCTCAGCGCCCCGCCATTGACCGAGCCGGTCAGCGACGCCACGCGCGCGGTGGTTCGCGTCAGGATCGTGCGTGCCGCCAGATCCGAGACGAGCACTCGCGGATCGGCCACGCGGATCTCGCCGTCGCTGACGATGACGTCGCCGTCGACGCGCGGATCGTCGATCGCGCCCGTAATCGACAGGCGCGGCTCGAGCCGGCCGGCGGTCATCACGCCCGCATCGCGCACGAATGGCGTCAGGACGCGCAGGTCGACGACCCCGTTGGCGAGAATAGCGGCCTGGCGGTCGGCAAGGCGCACCTGGCCCCGAACGCCCAGCGTGGCGCCCTGCCCCACCCAGTCCCACGCCTCGACGCGCGCGAAGCCGTCGCGCGCGACGATGCGCGTGGGCACGCGCTGGGTGACGGGCAGGTCCGCGACACGGACATCGAAGCGGTCGATGCGGAACTCGCCCGTGACCGCGGCGAGCTCGAGTCCCGACGCGGCAGCGTCGAGCGTGGCATCGATCGAGCCTTCGATGTGTCGTGTGGTTTCGGGGTCGAGAAACGGCGCGAGCACCATCGGCGTGAGGTTGGCGGCGCGGGCGCGGACGAAGGCGCGCTCGTCGATGTCGCCACCTCTCCCAGAACCCGACGAACCCTCGTCCGTGAACAGCGCCACCGGCGCGCGCCCGGTCACCGAGAGATCGGCGTTCTGATAGGACGCGAGTCCTTCGCGCAGCTCGATCCAGCCGTCTTCGGCGTGTGCCCGGACGCGGAGATTCGAAATCTCGGGGAGATGTTCGAGCGCGATCGACCCGGGACCGACCTCGAGATCGGCGGCGATGACAGGCGCCTCGAGCGCGCCCGTGACCCGCGCGAGCAGCGCCACCGGGCCCGCGCCGCCCGTGACGGGGACATCGACGAGTCCTGTCGCAGCGGCCGCGCGGGTCACCTCTGCGACGTCCCCCGTGGCGGTCACAATGATCCCGGTCGCCCCCGGCGCGGCTGGATCGTACGTCGTGTCCGGCTTTCCTGGCCTGAGCGCAGTCGAAGGCAGCCGGACCTGGAGGTCGCCCGCGGCCGAGATCCTGGTCTCGCCCGCATCGGCCTCGAAGCGATCGACATAGACGCGCTCGCGCTCGTAGCGGACGCGCGCCGCCTCGGCCAGCCGGATCGGCAGGTCTCCGGCGCGCCCGTCCAGCGACGTCACCTCCAGCGCGGCCGATCCGCTGCGCCACTCCTCGAGCGGCAGCTCGGCGTGGGCCACGATGGTGGTCTCGCCCGCGAGCGGCGTGGCCGTTTCGAGACCCTGCAGGACGCGGGCGAGTGATAGTCCCTCCGCACGCGCGTCAATCGTGGCGGCGTACGGCGCGTCCAGCTGCACACGCGCGTCGGCACGCGCCGCGAACTCGGGCGCCGAGGCTTGCACCATCGCCGCTCGGCCCTCGAGCGCGACACTTGCCTCGATCGTTCCAAGCGCATGACCGTCCCACACCGCGTCGCCGACGGCGATTTCGCCAAGGCCGCGCGGCGCGTCGATGCTTCCCTCGCCTGCAAACCGCAGCGCGACGCGTCCCGAGACCGGCTGATCGTCGGTGGACGTGAGCAGCCAGTCGCGGCCGTCGAGCGCCACGACGTACCGTCGCGTGCGCAGGCTGTAGGCCCCGTCGGCGGTCAACACTCCGCTCCCGTCCGGCTGACGCGCGGAGATGTCCTCGAGATCGAGCACGCCACCGGTGAGTTGCCCTGCAGCACGTACGTCGTTGAGAGTCTGGCCTCCGACGACAGCGGTCGGCGCGTCGAGGGTGAACGCGATGCTCGGTTCGACGGGGCGGCCCGACACCGCGGCTCGAACCGCGCCGATCTCGACCTGCGGCCCTGCGAGCTCCTCTATTGATGCCGTCCCGTCGACGGCCGGATTCGCAAGCGCGCCGGCGAGCCGCACATCGGCCTCGAGCCGTCCGGCCGACACAGCGTCGTTGTCGAGATCGGCGAGGCCGATCGTGCGCAGGACGGCCATGAGCGCGGGGAGATCCGTCTCCGCCAGCCGCGCGGTTCCACCGATTGCGGCCTCGGCAGGAGCGGTCCCGAGAGGCGTGTTGCTCTGGAGCGTCAGCGTGACCGGGGCGACGCCGCCCACGCGCTGGCGGGCAGCCAGCTGCCAGGCGCCGCTCCGCAGCTGCAGCTCCGCCTCGCCACCAAGCGCGAGGCGGCCGCGCGCGTTCGGTCCTGGCGCCGCGGTCAGGCGAACGGTCCCGAACCATCGTGCTGGATCCACACCGGCGCCTTCGAGCGCCAGCTCGCCCGACACCGTGGCCGACGGCAGGAGCGATGCGTCGGGCGCGAGCGCGCGCGAGGCCGATGCCGCATCGATCGCCGTCCACGACGCCTTCATTCGTCCCGGCGCCTCCGGATCGAGCGGCAGGAGGGCCGCCGCCGACACGCGGCCCCCCTCGAATCCAAGCTGCAGATCCTCGAGCTCCACGGCGGTCGTGGTCACGCGCAGGCGCGCGGCGAGGTCGGTGGCCGCAAGCCCGCGCCACGCGAGGCGGTCGGTCGTCGCACGCAGCCGCGTGTCGAGATTGTCAAATGGGCCGGCGACCGTCGCCTCGAACGCGATGTCGCCGCGCGGCAGGTACCCGTTGACGATGACCCAGCGTGCCAGGCGCGCGGCATCGCCGGAGCCGCGAACCGTGAGATCGGTCGCCGGATCGCGCGCCAGCAGCGTCACCGAACCGTCCAGCTGCGCCTCGAGCTCGTCGAGCTCGAGCCGGAGGTTCGCGACGCGCACCGCTCGGCCGTCGAACGCGGCGTCGCCCTCGAGGCGCGTGAGTCTGGTGATCTGCGTTTCGGTGTGCACCTCGGCCTCACGTGCCAGGCGCACGGATCCGCCATCGGGTGTCAGATGGATCGCAAGCGACGGAATCCAGAGAAAGCGCGCGGCCTGTTCGTCGCGCAGGTCGAGCGCGATCTGAGGGACGTCGAGACGATTGACGCGCAGCGGCGGAGGCTCGTCGCGCGGCCCGCCGGACGGGGCCGGCAGATTGGTCGATCCATCCGGCCGCCGGCGCACGAGCACGCGCGCGTTCTCGGCGGCAATCTGCTCGAACGCGAGCGGACCGATGAGCGATCGACGGGCGAGGGTGACCGAGACGTACTCGGCCGAGAAGAACGGCTCGTCGGGGCTGTGGGGCGCCGAGAGGCGCACGTCGGCGAGCCCGATCCGCAGCGCCGCGAGGTTGTAGTCGAGTCGCGACGCATCGAGCCGCAGACCGTACTGGCGCTCGATGGCCGGAAGCGCGTATCGCAGCGCCGCGCGGCGGACGGGCGGCGCATGCAGCAGCAGCACGAGCGCCGCCCCGGTCGCCACGAGTGCGGCGGCGACAACCATGAGGCGCCGCCGAAAGCTCATCCCTCGACGGTGCTCGGGATGACCCTCAGGCTCTCGAAGGGTCATGCACCCATCGTAGCTTGCCCGCCGAAGCGCCTGAAGCGCGAAGGCGGGTCCGCTGTGTTACCCTGTTGGGCGGCGGGTCCGCCTCGGGCGGCACCCGCCCTACATCCGGCTTGTCTCATCAGAGGCTCGCGGCCTCGAGGCCGCTCGACGTCACGCTTGAGCTCGTGCCGAGGGCGCGATTCGACGTTCTCGAGTTGCGCTCCCACTGCGCGGACGCCCATGAGGCGTTTGCGGCCTACCCGCACTGTCTCTACTGGTCGTCGCACACGACCGCCGGCTTCCTCGATCGGAGCCTGGCCGCGCGCCTGAGCCCCGAGCACGTGCCGAGCTATCTGGAGGCGTTCCGCGCGCTCTTCCCCGAAGGGGCCGGCTACGAGCACGATCGCCTGGAGCGGCGCGACGATCTCGACCCGACGCAGCGCGCCTCGGAGCCGCGCAACGCCGATTCGCACCTGGCGTTCATTGCGGGCGGCCTGCGGGCGTGCGTTACGCACCCGAACCGGCCCGGCGAGTCGGTCTTCTTCGTCGATCTCGACGGGGTGGTCGAGGGCAAGCCGCGGCGCCGGTTCACGCGCGTCATCGGGTTCCACGCCGAGCGCCACGTCGCCACCACGCACATCGAGGTGCCCGTGTCGGCGCACCCGATCGATTCAATCAACCTGAAGGATGCGCGGCTCGGCATCTACCAGCAGCTCTCGGAGTTCGTGGCGAAGGCCGGCACCCGGAAGGGGCGGCTGCGCATCGTGCTCGACCCGGCGGAACGGCACTCGGCGCTGACGATCAACGAGTACGAGACGCTGCTGATGAAGCACGACCTCGCCGAAGTGCTGCGGAACCCTTTGCGCTTCTTCGCCGAGAAGAGCCGCCATGCGCTCGCCAACCCGCGCGCGGTGCCGGCCAAGACGCTCGACTACGCGAAGTACGACTTCGTGCGGGTGCTGAACAAGAGCCTCGACGCGTTCGGCCTCCGCGGGTCGATCGTGGAAAAGATCCTTGCGCGCACGCTCGCGGTTCCCGCCGCGCGCTTCCTCCGCATGCGCCGGTCGGTGAGCCTGCTCGTCTCGGAGCGGGAGGACGGCACGCACGGGCTCATCGAGGGAACCTACCAGAGCCCGATTCTCGTCCAGTGGCAGCGCACGCCGCGCCAGGCGCGGCGGCTCGATGTCACGCTCATCGAACTCCGCTAGTTTCGTTTCTGTGGCGCGAACCCTTCGGGTTCGCGAGGCGAGCCTGAAAGGCTCGCCCCACAAATCCGCGCTAGACGCATTTGAAAAATGCGCTAGTCGGTCGCTGGTAGTCGGTAGCTGGTGGAGCCTCGATGCTATGCTGGCACCGTGCAGAACCCCGTTCGCCTCGCCGAAACCGCAGAGCGCCGTTTCTGGCAGGGCATTCACGCCGCCGAGAGGTTCTTCATGGGACAGGCCGAGGTCCAGAAAGCGCTCGAGAAGCTCGCGCGCACACTCGATGCGCTCGGCGTCCCCTATGCGATCATCGGCGCCATGGCGCTCAATGAGTTCGGGTATCAGCGGGTGACCGTCGATGTGGATGTCTTGCTCACGGCAGAGGGACTCGCTATTTTCAGGGCCACCACTCTGGGCCGGGGGTACATCGAGAAGTTCCCAGGCAGCCAGACCCTCCGCGACACCGAGTATGGCGTGGATGTCGACGTCGTGCTCGCCGGATCCTATCCGGGGGACGGCAAGCCGAAGCCCGTGTCGTTTCCTGACCCCGGTGCAGTTGCCGAACGTGGAGCCCGGATCGCCCTGTTGCCGCTGCCCAGGCTCATCGAGCTGAAGCTCGCATCCGGCATGACCGCGCCGGATCGTCTGAAAGACCTCGCCGACGTGCAGGAGCTGATTCGCATCAGCCGCCTGTCGTCGACGCTCGCCACCGAGCTCAATCCGTCCGTGCGTGACAAGTACCTCGAGCTCTGGCGTGCCGTCGACGCGCAGCGCAAAGACTGACGGACGCGGCGCTCAACCCGGCTACCGACGACCGTCTACCAGGGGCTCCCAGCTACCGACTACCAGCTACCAGCTAGCGAGGGAGCCGCTCCGGCATCTCCGCGATCACGTAGGCCATCACCGCAATCGCCGCCGCCGCCTTCGAGACTTCCTCGGGCGCGATCCGCTCGATGGTGTCGGCGGGCGTGTGGTGAATCGCGAAGTACCGTCCCGGGTTGCCGAGATACGCCATCATCGGGGCGTTGCCCGCCTGCGCGATCGGCCCGATGTCGGCCCCGCCTCCGCCGGCGACGATCTCCGACAGGCCCAGCGGCGCCAGGAGCGTCCCGATGTCGCGGACGATGTTCCGTGCCGCGGCGCTCCCGGAGAAGCCGAGACTCGCCGGCTCGAAGACGCCCGAGTCGGCCTCGAGCGCAAAGACGTGATTGCCGGCGTGCGCGGCGTGCTTCGCCGCGTACGCCGTGGCGCCGCGCAACCCGTTCTCCTCGTTGGTGAAGAGCACGATACGAACGGTCCGGCGCGGCCGGATCCCGAGCCTCGCCATCAGCCGCGCCGCCTCCCAGGTGATGATGCAGCCAACGGCATCGTCGGAGGCGCCGGTGCCGACGTCCCACGAGTCGAAATGGCCGCCGAGCAGCACGATCTCCTCCGGGCGCTCGCGGCCGCGCAGCTCGCCGACGACGTTGGCGGAGAGGACGTCGGGGTCGGCGCGCGCCTCCATCGTCAGCCGCACGCGCACCCGCCCGCCGCGCGAGGTGAGCCGCGCGATGCGATCGGCATCCTCCGCCGAGATCGACGCGGCGGGAATGGGCGAGATCCCCTGGCCGTACTGGACGCTTCCGGTATGCGGCGTGCGCAGACCGGTGGGGCCCACGCCGCGAATGAGCGCCGCGACCGCGCCGAGCTGCGACGCCGCGCGCGCCCCGCCGGTCCGGTACGCGACCGTGTCGCTGTAGGTGGTGAACGGCGCGTTGAACAGCACGATGCGCCCGCGGATGTCGGCGGCGCGCGAGCGCAGCTCCTCGAACGCGTTCACGACCACGACCTCGGCCTCGAGGCCGCCCGGCGGCGTGGCGATCGAGCCGCCGAGCCCCAGCATGGCGATCGAGTGCTTCGGCGGCACCGTGATTTCGGCGCTCTCCCGCCCGCGCACCCAGCGCGGCACCATGACCTCCTCGGCGCGCACGTTCTCCAGGCCGTCGCGGCGCATCGCCTCGACGGCCCATACGACCGCGCGATCGAGATTCTCGGATCCGCCCAGGCGATGGCCGAACGTATCGGTCAGCTCGGCGAGGCGGCGCCACGCGAACTGATCGCCGGTGGCGGCCTGCACGAGCCGCGCGGCGACCTCGCGATACGGCTCGAGCCACACGGGACGCGAAGCCGGCGCCTGCGTGTGGACAGAGGTCGCCAGCAGTGCGCAGGCGCACGCGAGGACCAACACCGTTCTCACAACAGGCGGCATAGCCGTCACTCTCGCGCCAGTTTCGCGTAGGGCGTGGAACGCGTAGGGCGGGTCCTCTCGGACCCGCCGGAGGAAGCCGGGTCCTGAAAGACCCGGCCTGCGGATCGTGACACTAATTGCTGGACGACGTCGTCACCGAGCGCACCGGCCGGATGGGCGGCGTGATCAGCCGTCCACGCTCGGACGCCGGCAGATTCGGCCGCGGGCGGAACTTCTGCGGCCGCCCCACGTGCACATCGGCCGTGTACAGGTTCATCTCCTGGTCGACGTGGAACTGGTGTACGCCCCAGAACCCGCCCGGGATCGTACCGAACGTGCCCCACGCTTCGAGGAGACGCCCGTTGAGGTCGTACTTCGTGAACTTCTGCGTCTGGCCCGACGCCGACCAGAGGAACCCGTCGTCGGTCAGCAGCAGCGAGTACGGCAGCGGCACACCCGACCACGCGTCGAGGAACTTGCCGTTCTCGTCGAACACCTGGATGCGGTGATTGGCGCGGTCGCTGACGTACAGGCGCCGCTGCTTGTCCACCACGATCGCGTGCACGGTGTTCATGTAGTACGGCCGGGTCTCGTTGGGCGGATTGCCGCGCATACCCCACGATGTGAGGTACTTGCCGGTGCGGTCGAACTTCACGACCCGCGTGTTGATGTAGCCGTCGCTGATGAAGAAGGTGCCGTCAGGCAGGAACGCCACGTCAGTCGGCCGCGCGAAGTGCGACTCGTCGTTGCCCTGCATCCCCGGGGTGCCGATGGTCTGCACGAGCTTGCCGTCGCGCGTGAACTTGTAAATGGCGTGCATACCGTCGTCTACGATCCAGTAGTGGCGTTCCGGATCGTAGGGGCTCACGAGCACGCGGTGCGGGCGCCGGAACATCTTGTTGTGCTGCTCCCACGATTCGATCAGGCGCCCGTTGCGATCGACGAAGTTGACGATGTGATCCCACCGCGGATGGCGGGCCGGGTCTTTCTGCGACAGGTCATACCCGGACGCGTTCCGCGCCGGGACGAGCTCGCCGGGCTCCTTCAGCTCGGGCAGGCAGCCGCGCGCGAAGATGAGCACGCGATCGGGCGACTCCGCCCAGATGCCCGACGTCGAGCCGATGACGTAGCCGGGCCCGCACCAGTTCTGCGGCCAGCCGGCGACCAGCTCATACGGCCCCGTGATGTCGCCGCCCCCTTTCTGTGACGTCTGCGCAAAGCTGCCAACTGCGAGCAGGAGTATGAACGCCGCCAGAGCGGCACCAAGCTTCTTCATGGCAGTAAAGTCCTCCTCGGCAATCGCGGATTGTACCTTTCAGACGCGCCTAGTCAAACACCCCTGGCGGACTGTCCACCGTCAGGGGCGCCGCCGTCGCCCGGCGCACCGCCTCGACGCTCGTATCCGCGGCAATCTCGCGAAGCACCAGCCCACCCGGGGTGACATCGACGACCGCAAGCTCCGTCACGATGCGGTGGACGACCTTCCGTCCGGTCAGGGGCAGCGTACAGCGCTCCACGATCTTCGGCTCGCCCTTCCGGGTCGTGTGCTCCATCGCCACGATGACGCGACGCGCGCCGGCCACCAGGTCCATCGCGCCTCCCATGCCGCGGACGATCGTCCCCGGGATCATCCAGTTCGCCAGGTTGCCCTCGCGGTCCACCTGGAGCGCACCGAGCACGGTCACATCGATATGGCCGCCGCGCACCATGGCGAACGACACGGCGCCGTCGAAGTAGGCGGCCCCGGGCAGCTCCAGCACGGTCTCCTTGCCCGCGTTAATCAGGTCCGGGTCGACTTCGGTGTCGAGCGGATACGGGCCCACGCCGAGCATCCCGTTCTCCGAGTGCAGGATGACGTCAATACCCCGCGGTATGTAGTTGGCGACGAGCGTCGGCAGCCCGATCCCGAGATTGACGTAATCGCCGTCGCGCAGCTCGCGGCCGACGCGGCGCACGATGCGCTCGCGCCGAGAAATGGGGTCGGAGGTCATTTTTGGAGGACACTCTCGCACATTCGCTAGATGAGTGTCCTCCAAAAATGACCTCCGACCCCATTTAGCTGACGCGCGCGCGTGGTGCGCCGCTCGATCCGCTTCTCGTAGGCGTGCCCCTGGAGGATGTGCGTCACGTAGATCCCCGGCGTGACGACCGTGTCGGGATCGATCTCCCCGGGCTCGGCGAGCTGCTCGACCTCGGCGATGGTCACGTCGGCCGCCGTCGCCATGACCGGATTGAAGTTGCGGGCCGTCTTCCGGTAGACGAGATTGCCGAGGCGATCGCCGCGGAACGCCTTCACGAACGCGAAGTCGGCGTGCAGCGGCAGCTCCAGCAGGTACTCGCGGCCGTCGATCACGCGCGTTTCCTTCCTCTCGGCGACGATCGTCCCGACGCCGGTCGGCGTGAAGAAGCCGCCGATGCCTGCGCCACCCGCGCGCATCCGCTCGCAGAACGTCCCCTGCGGCACGAGCTCGGCTTCGAGCGCACCGGCCTTGATCTGGCGCTCGAACTCGGCGTTGTCGCCCACGTACGTGGCGATGATCTTCGCGATCTGCTTCGCGGCGAGCAGCACGCCGACGCCGAAGCCGTCGACGCCCGCATTGTTGCTGATGATCGTCGCTGATGATCGTCAGCCGCCGCGTGCCGCGGGCGTGCAGCGCGCGAATGAGGTTCTCCGGGATGCCGCACAGCCCGAAGCCGCCGATCATGATGCTGGCGCCGTCCGGGATGCCGGCGACCGCTTCTTCCGCGCTCGCAACCACCTTGTTCATCGGTCGTCCATCATAGCGCCGCAGTCCCGGCACCCGGGCCCTGACCCTCCATCCCGGGTCGGACACGCCGGTTGCACACGTCTCGCCCTCACATCGGTTCGCGCTGCCGCCTCCCAACGTTTGAACAGGTGATCAGGGGCGCTCGATCACGACATGCCTGCTGCCCAAGCGTCCGCACCACCCGCGGACAAGGAGTTCACCATGCCGTACGTGTTCAAAGGCCGGCTCTGCGGCTACATCTGCGAAGAGTGTATGGAGCCGCTCTCACGCGCGAAGATCAGACTGTACCGAATTGGGAAGGGCCGTGACGTGACGTCGTTGGCGGTCGCCGCCCCGAAGGACACCTTCGCGATTCTGACCGACGAACAGGTCGCTGAGAAGAAACCGCTCCTCATCGCCGAGACCGAGGCCGATGAAGCGGGGAATTTTTCCTTCGAGCTGGGAGACAAGGAAAAGTACAAGGGCGAGGCCTTCGAGGTCGACGTCCTCTGTACGACCGTCCCGCCACACACACCGGCGCGCGAAGAATTCAAGCCCGTCCAGTTCAGCGTCACCACGCTTCAGCCGCTCTGGCGGGAGCGAGAAGGCGGCCTGTTCTATGCCTGGGACTACTGCCTGCCCGCGCGCCTCTGGTGCCTGATTCGCGGGCGCTTTGGCGTGTGGGTCGTCTGCGGCCGCGTGACCGTCTGCGAGGACGGGAAAAGCACGAACGTCCCGGTCCCCAGCGTCAAGGTGCGCGTCTTCGATGTCGACTGGCTCCAGGACGACGATCTCGGGTCCGACATCACGGACGCCGCGGGGTATTTCCGCATCTATTACACGCCGCAGAACTTCCGCGTCACGCCCTTCACCCCGTGGATCAACATCGAGTGGGTCGGCGGGCCGGACATGTACTTCCGGGTCGAGACGCTGCTCGGCACCGCCATCCTCGCCGAGCCTCGCTCTGCCGGACGCACGCCGCAGCGTGAGAACCGCGGTCCGTGCACCTGCGTCGAGCTGTGCGTCGACCGCGACAGAATACCGCCGCCGCCCGAGACGCTCTCAGTCTTCAATCGGATCGGCGGGTATAACTTCCTGACGCAGATTGACAGCGGGCCCACCGGGGATGGCAAGACGCTCGCCGACGACCGTGCCTTCTTTTCGACGCTGCGGCTGAATGGTGTCCTGTCCAAGACGAAGAACGGCAACCCGCTGGAGTACGCGTTCGAGGTCGCGGCCTACGACCCGACGACGAACCTGCTCGGACCCTACACGCAGATTCCGCTGGCACAGGTGGCGCCGACGGTCATCGGCACGTGGGAGCATTGGACGGGCATCTTCCCGAACCCCATCGAGACGAAGGACTACGTCCTGAACGGGGTGGCCGGGCCGGGCGTGCTCGTCCCGCAGGTCACGCCCGACGGCTGGGTGCGAGTGCCGCAGGAGAGCAACCCGTTCGCGGCGGAGGGCAATTTCGTTCCGGGCCAGGGCTCGTATCCGGGATTCATCAACCTCATCTCGTCGAGCCTGCGCGCGTTCGGCACGATCGACGCGTCGCAGGTGCAGGCTGGCGAGAGCGCCGCGACGGGCGGCACGCCGCTCGGGCGTGACTATTACTTCTCGCTCCGGATGAAAGTGCGCGAGGCCGTCACGTTTGGCGGTCCGCCGGTCCCGGGCAGCGAGCAGTTCGCCGGCACCTGCGTCCGCCTCGCCGTGATGAACACCGGGTATGACAACGTCTCGAAGAACGGCTCGTGGGTTCCGCATACGGTAGACGGACAGTTGGCAATCGCCTCGCTCGACATCCAGGAGCTGGCCGGGGGCGGCTGCGTCGAGATCACCAACTCGTTGACCGTCAAGTACACGGCCGCGCATCCGAACCTCGGCTCGTTCTCCATCGGGATGACAGGCCCCGGAGGTCCCTATACCTTCACGCTGGGTGGCGGTGGTACCGCCGACAATCGCTTCGGCACGGCAACCAACGACTTCAACATCGTCAACCTCACCGACTGCGCTTACCTTGTCAGGCTGTCGGTCAACCTGCTGCTGACGACCGGAGACTCGGTACCGCTTCCCCTTCTCGACGAGGTCGCGTTCTGTAAGAGTACCTAGCCAGAAGCCCCCCAAGTCATGGTGTCCACACGCGACGAGCGGCCGAGGCAGAGTGCCTGCTTCGGCCGCCCGCCCTTCCTGACACGGATCTCCCACACCTGATCTCACAGGATCCGATCTACAGACCTATAATCCGAGCGTGCGCACGACAACCCTCATCGCCGCTGCTCTGTTCTCGCTCGTGACGGCACCTGCCGGCGCTCAACGCGCTGCGGACGCGCCGCTGCGAGTCCTCTCCTCCAACGGCATCCGGGTCGCGCTGGAGAAGCTGATCCCCGACGCGGAGCGCGCGATCGGCCGCGGCATCTCGATTCGATTCTCGTCGTCTGCGGCGCTGAAGCAGTCGATCGACGCCGGAGAGGCGTTCGACGTCGCCATTCTGACGCCCCAATTGGTCGACGAACTGATTCGCAAGGGAACGCTGCGCGCCGGTACGCGGAAAGATCTCGCGTCGATCGATCTCGCGGTCGGGGTGCGGGCGGGCAGCCCGAAGACGGACATCAGCACGCCCGACGCGATGCGCCGGCGGCTGGCGGCCGCGCGATCGCTGACGTGGACGGAGGGAGGCGCCGCGAGCACGGCGAACCTCGCTATGATCGAGGCGCTCGGCCTCCGCGACGAGCTCGCCTCGCGCATCGTCGTGCAGCGCGTCCCGGGCATCGCCGCCGAGACCGTCGCTCGCGGCGAAAACGAGCTCGTGCTGCTGCCGCTCAGTGAGATTCAGGGCGTGCCCGGCGTGGACGTGCTCGGGCTCCTCCCTGCACAGTTTCAGCGTCCGGTTGTCATGTCGGCCGGCATTGCCGGGCACACCGCCGCGCGCGACGCCGCAGCCGGCGTCATCGCCTTCCTGTCGGGCCCGAACGCCGCGCCGGTGCTCACCGCCGCCGGCATGACACCGGCCCGTTGACCGACCTCGACGACCGGGTTCGGCGCCGCTACTTCGTCCGGGCCGTGGCGGCGTCGACCGTCGGCACGACCGTCGAGTGGTACGACTTCTATCTCTACGGCGCCGCGGCCGCGCTCGTCTTCCCCAAGCTGTTCTTCACAAACCTCGACCCGGCGATCGGCAGCATCCTCTCGTACGCCACCTTCTTCGCCGGCTTCGCGGCGCGCCCCGTCGGGGCGGCGCTCTTCGGCCACTGGGGCGACCGCATCGGCCGCAAGGCGCTGCTCGTCATCACGATGCTCCTCATGGGCGTGTCGACGATGGTCGTCGGCCTGCTGCCGACCTACGAGCGGATCGGCCTATGGGGCGCCGTGCTCCTGACGCTGCTGCGCGCGATGCAGGGGATCGCCGTCGGCGGCGAGTGGAGCGGCTCGGTGCTGATGGCAGGTGAATGGGCGCAGCCGGCGCGCCGCGGCTTCGCCACCAGCTTCGCGCAGATGGGCTCCCCGCTCGGCACCATCATGGCCAACGGCGCGCTCTCGATCATGAGCTCCTCGGTCGACGAGGCGGCGTTCTTCGAGTGGGGCTGGCGTGTGCCGTTCCTCGCAAGCATCGTGTTGATCGTGATTGGCCTGTGGGTACGACTCGGCACGCTCGAGTCGCCGGTGTTCACGGCGCTCAAGGCCGAACGCAAGATCGTCCGCGCGCCGATTGCCGAAGTGCTCAGGACGAACTGGCGCGAAGTGGTGATGACGATGCTGCTGCGGACCGGGCAGCTGGCGCCGTTCTACATCACGACGACCTACGTGCTGACGTACGGCACGCAGGTGCTCGGCATCGACCGCACGGATCTGCTGGATGCCGTCTCGATCCGCGCTGTCGGGTCGCTCGCCGTGCTCCCGCTCGCCGGCCACCTCTCGGATCGATTCGGACGGAAGCGGATCATCGGCATCGGCTGCGTCGGCACCGGCCTGTGGGTGTTCGTGCTCTTCGCGCTCATGAACACCCGCTCGATGCCGCTCGTGGTCGTCGGCCTGTTCATCGACGGGATCCTGCAGGACCTGCAGTACGGGCCACAGGCGGCGATCATCGCGGAGAACTTTCCCGCCTCACGCCGCTACACGGGGTCGGGCCTCGGCTACCACCTCGCCGCGATTACCGCGGGTGGTCCCGCGCCCGCGGTGTCGGCGTATCTCTTCCTCGCGTTCCAGTCGTCGACGGCGATTGCCACCTACGCGTTCACCTCGACGCTGGTGAGTCTCGCGACGCTGCCGTTTCTGAAGGATCAGGCAGGGACACTCGATCGTACGTAGGGCGGGTCTGCCCAGCGAAGCGAGCCGCAGACCCGCCGATCGACCGCCGGGTCTGCGGCGCCAGATTTCGCGCGCGCCGCGAGATCCGGCCTACACCCGCTCCACGATCATCGCGATCCCCTGCCCCACGCCGATGCACATCGTCGCCAGCCCGTAGCGCCCCTTGCGCCGCGCGAGCGCGTGTACGAGCGTCGTCAGGATGCGCGATCCGGAGGAGCCGAGCGCGTGCCCGAGCGCGATCGCGCCGCCGTAGACGTTCACGCGCGCGGGATCGAGCTCCAGCTCGCGCATGCACGCGATCGCCTGCGCCGCAAACGCCTCGTTCAGCTCGACGAGATCCATCTGATCGATCGTGAGCCCGGCGCGCGCCAGCACCGCGCGCACGGCGGGCACCGGCCCGATGCCCATGCACGCCGGGTCGACGCCAGCCACCGCGGTCGTGACCACGCGCGCCAGCGGCCGGGCGTCGCTGACGCCCTCGGCGACGACGAGCAGCGCGGAGGCGCCATCGTTGATGCCGCTCGAGTTGCCGGCGGTGACGCTTCCCTGCCGATCGAAGGCCGGCGCCAGCCCCGCGAGCTTGTCTTTCGATGTGTCGGGCCGGGGATGCTCGTCGGCAGAGATGCCGTCGACGGCGACCATCTCGTCTGCGAACGCGCCCTCCCGCTGGGCGGCTGCCGCGCGGCGCTGGCTCTCGAGCGCGAACGCGTCCTGCTCCTCGCGCGAGATCCCGTAGCGTCGCGCGACGACCTCAGCGGTCATACCAAGTGAGATCGTCCACGCCTGGGGCATGCGCGGATTGACGAAGCGCCACCCCACGGTGGTGTCGGCGACCACCGGCGCTTCACGGCTCCAGGCGGCTGGCGGCTTGAGCATCACGTACGGCGCGCGCGTCATACTCTCGACCCCGCCCGCGACGAAGGCCTCACCCTCCCCCGCCTTGATCGCCTGCGCCGCGCTCGCCACCGCCTGCAGCCCCGACCCGCAGAGCCGGTTCACCGTCTGCCCGGGCACCTCCACGGGCAGGCCGGCGAGCAGGACCGCCATCCGCGCGACGTTGCGATTGTCCTCGCCCGCCTGATTCGTGCAGCCGAGAATCACGTCGTCTATGCGAGCCGGATCGAAGCTCGCGCGCTCGATCGCCGCCCGGACGACGAGCGCGGCGAGGTCGTCCGCGCGGAGGTGGGCGAGCGCGCCGCCGGCGCGGCCCACCGGCGTACGAACAGCGGAAACAATGACGGCGTCTTTCACGAAAGACTCCTATGCTCCGAGGGATTCAAGTCTCATGACGCGTTGCCGATTACGTGTCGAGGAGGTGTGTCGGCAGCATGAGCCTCGACGCGCGCGACGTCTTCGTCATCCTGAAGTGGCCGCCAGACGCCGGTCCGCCCCGCTACAGTTTCGCCACCATGCCGCACGCCGCGGAAATCCAGATGCCTGTCGAGCGGATCCAGACCTGCTCATCGATCGAAGCCGCCTCGTCGCTCGTCGAGCGGCTCAACGCGGAGGCGATCGCGGCCGCATAGTAGCAGCGCCCCCCGGCACCGAGCGGCGGACCCTCAGGTCCGCACACCCGGCCTCGCACCGCAAAGACATCCTATACTCTGCCCCATGGCTGTGCTGATTGACCGTCGGACGCTGCTCCGAGCGCTTGGCGCGCTGCCCGCCGCGCTGCCCCTGCGTGCCGGGAGCGCAGCACAGACCGGGCCGCGCGGGGGTGTTCTGCGGTTCACGCGCGTGCCCTTCTCGCGTGGGATCATCCCGCACGCCGGCGCCACGTCGATGGAGCTCTATCACAAGCACCCGCACGACCCGCGCGAGGAGGTCGTGCAGCCGGACGACATCCGGCTGCAGACGCGCCTCACGCTGCGCAACCACAAGGAGATCCTCGACTGGCTCGGGCTCGGGTGGACCAACGTGGTGAAGCTGACGCGCTATCAGACGCGCATGGAGGAATCGCCGGCGATCGACGCCGTGCTCCGCAGCTACTTCGGCGACTGGCGTCCCGCGCAGACCATCTACCAGGTGAACGGGCTGTCGTCGCCGCAGGCGCGCCTTGAAATCGAGATGTGGGTCGACCCGCGGGGCACACGACAGGCGAAGGGGCTGCGGCCGGTCGTGCCGCGGCCCGAGGTCACCGGCCCTCAGGCGTTTTCGCTCGCCATCGAGATCGGTCCCGACATGGACCTGATCTTCTGCTCCGGCCTCACGGCGTATCCGCCCGACCTTGATCCCTGGAATCCGGGCTCGTTCACCATGCCGGCCGATGCCGCCGAACGCGGCCGGCTTGCGACCGATCATCTCGATCGGCTGCTCACGGCCGCGGGGACGACGTGGCAGCAGATCGTGTTCAACGTGAACTGGAACGCACCGGGCGGCGGCGCGATCAACATGAACGCGCAGTACGGCGAGTCGTGGCGTCCGTGCAGCACCACCCTGCGGGTGAACGACACGGGCGTCCCCGGCATCGGTGTGCTCTACCAGATCACCGCCGTCGCGCCGCATCGCCCGATCACGACGAAAGGCGCCGTGGCAGGCATCGAGCCGATCCTGCTCCGCCCCGGTGTCGCGCTGAAGGAGCTGCCGCAGGCGCCGGCCATCCGCGTCACCCGCGACGTCGATCTCGTGTATTTTCCCGGCGTCACGGCGTATCCGCCCGACATCGATCCGTGGAACCGCGGCAGCTACACGCTCCCGGACGACCTCGCCACGCAGGAGAAAATGGTGGCCGACAACATCGACCGCCTGCTCAAAGGTGCGAGCCTCACCTGGCGGCACATCGTCGTCATGAACCGCGTGGGCGAGGTGCGCGGCGTGCGCTGGATGGAGGATCGCTTCGGCGACTGGCGCCCGTGCCGGACGACGCGGGCGGTGCCGACGGGGATCCCGGGCGCCAGGCTGCTGGTAGAGCTGGCAGCGGCCGCGCCCCCAGCGTAGCCACCGGCGCCGGCCGGACGATCTCGGGAGACAATCAGGCCGTGGCAGACGCGCCCGGCTCGTGGCGTGTGCTCGTCGTCGAGGACGAGCTCCCGGTGCGGGAGCTCCTGCGCCTTCATCTGGGGCTGGCGGGGTTCGAGGTCGAGGAGACCGGCGACGGCCGGGAGGCGCTCGAGCGCGCGCGAGACACGCCGTTCGATCTCGTGATTCTGGACGTCATGCTTCCCCGCCTCGATGGCGTCTCGCTCTGCCGGGCGCTCCGCGCGCGCGGCGCGAACACTGCGACGCCTATCCTGATGGTCACCGCGCGCGACGCGGAGTCGGACAAGGTGGTGGGACTCGAGAGCGGCGCAGACGACTACGTCACGAAACCCTTCGGCATTCGGGAGCTGCTTGCGCGGGTAGGCGCCCTCATGCGCCGTCACCGCCGTCAGGCCGATCATGGCGGCGGCACGGCTCGGCACGTCACGGCCGGGCGCCTGCGGCTCGATCCCGACCGGCGCGAGGTCACCGTCCGCGGCCAGCCGGTGGAGCTCACGCGTCAGGAGTTCGACCTGCTCCACCAATTGGCCAGGCAGCCGGGTCTCGTCTACAGCCGGGCCGCGCTTCTCCAGAAGGTGTGGAGCGATGACGTGTACGTGACGGAGCGGACGGTCGACAGCGTGATCAGCCGGCTGCGAAAGAAGATCGAGCACGATCCGCAGGACCCGGAGCTCATCCTGACCGCGTGGGGCGTCGGCTACAAGTTCGTCGACGGCGAGTGAGGCGGCTGCGGCAGCTCGATGGTGAACACGGTGCGTCTCGGCGCACTCGAGACGCGAATGACGCCGCCGTGACGTTCGACGATGACCTTCGCGATTGACAGGCCGAGGCCGCTCCCGCCGCTGGCGGCAGTTCGGGAGGAATCGACCTTGTAGAACCTCTCGAACACGTACGGCAGATGCTCGGGCGCGATGCCTTCGCCGGTGTCGGTGACCGTCAGGACCGCGCGTCCCGCCGTGGTGCGCGCGGCCAGCGTAATCGCGCCACCGGCCGGCGTGTGGCGCAGCGCGTTGGCGACGAGGTTCTCGATCACCTGCTCGATCCGGTCGGCGTCGCCAACGATCTGATCGGTCCCGTCGGGGACGTCCATCCGCAGCGCCACCTGCCGC
>JACPCS010000003.1 GCA_016184455.1 Acidobacteriota bacterium | reverse complement strand
GGTCAGACGATTCGAAAGTCGAGGATGATCGTGACCAGCACGTCCACCGGCTCGCCGCCGACGCGCCCCGGCGCGAACCGCCACTGCCGAACGGCGGCGATCGCTTCACGATCGAGGCCCGCGTCGAGCGAGCGCAGCACGCGAATGGCTGCAGGGATGCCGTCGCGCCCGACGACGACTTCGAGCACCACGGTCCCTTGAAGCTTGAGCTCCAACGCGTCGGCCGTGTACTTCGGCCTGACATGTGTGAGCAGGGTTGGCGCCACCACGCCGGGTCCCATGCGGTAGGCGCCGCCGCCGAAGCCTCCGCCGGATCCCGGACCCAGCCCGGGACCGGTGCCGGATCCGATCCCGGTGCCCGCGCCTTCGCCGGCGCCGCCGCCGGATCCGGGGCCCTGGGACGCCGGTATCGACGGGGATACATCCGGCAGCCCTGTGAGGAACGTGGCACCTGAGTCGAGCGGCTTCACCGCGAGGGGGAGCTCCTGCATCGGCGGTGCGACATCACGCGGCGCCTCCGTTACGATGACCGGCCGGGCCACGGGCACCGCGAGGCGGTCGCGCCCGATCGTCTGCGCGCGCGACGCGGGCGCCGGCTGACGATTCCCTCCGCCACCGCCGCCGCCTCCGGGCCCGGGCATCTGCAGGAAGACCAGACGTGGAACCGATGTCGGCGGACGAGCGCCCGCGGTTCCGGTGACGTCCGGGATCGGACGCGGCCACGCGGCCGCCAGCACGAACGCAGTCGCCAGGATGAGGTGAGTGGCCACCGACAGGATCCCAGCCAGGCCCGTCGCACGCGCGCGAGGTGGCAGGCGCGGCGCGGCTCGCGCGAGCCCGGGGAGGCACGCCTCCGATCGCACGGGCTCAGAGGGAGCTCTCGTAGCGCGGGTCATACATCTGGCCCTGGATGAATGCCCGGAGATCGTCCGGCCTGGGCTCCGCCGCCAGGCCGGCCTCATAAGCGATCTCGGCGATCGCCGTGGCGATCGACGCCGAGATGTCCCGGATCCGGTCGAGCGGTGGAAAGAGGCTGCCACGGGCCAGATCCGCGTCGCGGACGCTCGCGGCCAGCGCACGCGCGGCCGCGAGGAACATGGCGTCAGGAACCCGCCGGGTGCCAGAGGCGATGACGCCGAGCGCGACCCCCGGAAAGACGTACGAGTTGTTCGCTTGTGCGGGAACGAACGTCCGTCCCTGATAGTCGACCGGTCCGAACGGACTTCCGCTCGCGAAGATCGCCCGACCGGCGCTCCAGGCGTAGGCCTGTTCCGCGGTGCACTCGCTCTTGGAGGTCGGATTGGAGAGCGCGAAGATCAGCGGATGCTCGTTGATAGCCGCCATCGCCTCGATCACCGGCCGCGTGAACGTCTGTGGCTGGCCCGAGACGCCAATCAGCGTGGTCGGCTGGAGCGCGCACACGGCCGAGAGCAGGTCCGGCAGCGAGTCGTGATCGTGCGCGTAGGGCTGCTTGTGCGCGCCGAGATCGGCACGGCTGTGGACGACGAGCCCCTTCGAATCGACGAACCAGCAGCGCTGCCGGGCCTGGTGACCGGAGAGGCCTTCCTCTCGCAGGGCCGACACCACCAGGTCGGCGATGCCAGTCCCCGCTTCGCCCGCGCCCAGGAAGAGCAGCTTCTGGCCGAGCAACGACGCGTGGATCATGCGCATCGCCGAATACAGGCCCGCCAGACACATGGCGGCCGTGCCCTGGATGTCGTCGTTGAAGCAGCGGGCGCGGTCGCGATATCGGCGCAGCAGACGGAACGCATTCGTGCTGCCGAAGTCCTCGAACTGCACGAGCGCGCGCGGAAAGACGGCCGCGACGGCGTCCATGAACTCATCGAGGAGCTCGTCGTACTCCTTCGGCGGCACGCGAGCGTGCGGCAGGCCCGTGTACAGCGGGTCTTCGAGCAGCTGGGGGTTGTTCGTGCCGACGTCGAGCGTGATCGGCAGGCACCACTCCGGACGCACGCCCGCGCACGCGGTGTACAGCGACAGCTTCCCGACAGGGATCCCCATCCCGTTCGCGCCGAGATCGCCGAGGCCCAGAATTCGCTCGCCGTCGGTGACGACGATGGCGCGAACCGGACCGTACGGCCAGTTCTTCAGCACGTGCGCGATTCGCCCCCGATCGCGGGCGGTGATGAACAGGCCTCGTGGGCGGCGCCAGATGTGCCCGTACAGCTGGCACGCGAGACCCACGGTCGGCGTGTAGATGATCGGCATCGTCTCGCGGAGGTGATCGACGACCACGCGGTAGAAGAGGCGCTCGTTCCGGTCCTGCAGCGAGATCAGGTAGAGGTACTTGGCGATATCCGTCGGCTCCTTCCGGAAGTTCTCGAGGACTTTCTCGACCTGCCCCTCCTGCGTGAGGACCTTCGGCGGCAAGAGGCCGTCCAGCTTCAGCGCGGATCGCTCCTCGTCGGTGAAGGCGGTGCCCTTGTTGAGCGTCGGGTCGTGCAGGAGATCGACGCCGATCGGAAACGGCATGCCGCGGCGTGTCGGATGATTCCTGCGGTCGAACATCGGCGGGATGACGCTCGGCACAAGCGCTCTGGTCGGCATCTGACTGCTCCTAACGCCCGACGACGGCAAGGTCGCGGCTTGCCGGGGACTGCAGCTCGAGGCCGGAGGGGTTCACCCGCGCCCAGAGCGCGTCGTAGAAGCCGTCCGGCAGGTCGGACTTGAGCTCGAAGACGAACGGCCGGGTGCCGCCGCCCTCGTAGACGGTAATCTGCAGGCGGAACCGGTCGAGCCGGAGGACGCTGTCGATGTCGGCGAAGCGCCAGTAGCGGCTCGCCTCCTCCTGCTCGGTCAGATACACGAGCTGGCGGTCGTACAGGGCGAGCGTGCCCTCGCTGCCGCGCCCTTGCCGCTGGTGCTTGACGCGCAGGCGGTCGAGGGGCTCGCCGCCATACTGCGGCATGACCGCCGTCACGACGGGCCTGTCGATCCGCGCCAGCAGATACGTCACCAGTTCCGGCGATGCGGCGCCGTTCTGGATGGTGAAGTCGAACGTCCGGTCCGCGCCCAGACGCAGGCCGACCTGGTCCTCGTACGTGAGCACCCTGATCCGCGTGGGGGAGAGGATCTGCACCTGCTTGATCGCCTCATAGCTCCAGCGCCGCGCGTCGTCTTTGTCGGCCGTCCGGTACTCGACGGCCTCCACGGAGAAGACGAGGGTGCCGGTGCTGCCGCCGAAGCGCTGCGCCCGTTTGACCGCCAGCTCGAAGGGTGGACTGTCAGCCGACGCAGGGAGCGCCGGCAGGAGAAGGGCCGCAGCGGCCGCCAGAATCAGGAAGCGACGTGACATGACTTGACCTCGCGATGCCATTTCCAGAGGGCAAAGATGACGGGATAGATGAGGAGCTGGAGCGCGAACGAGGAGATGACGCCGCCGACCATCGGCGCGGCAATCCGCTTCATCACGTCGGCGCCGGCGCCCGCGCTCCACATGATCGGCAGCAGGCCGAGCAGGATGGCCATGACGGCCATCATCTTCGGCCGCAGCCGCTGCACGGCGCCCTCTTCGACGGCTGCGTGGAGGTCGGTGAGACTCGTCATGCGCCCCTCGCGCTTGCACCGCTCGTACGCGAGGTCCAGGTACAGCAGCATCACGACGCCGGTCTCGGCATCGACGCCCGCCAGCGCGATGATGCCCACCCAGACCGCGACGCTCAGGTTGTAGTCGAGGAGGTAGAGGATCCAGAACGCCCCGATGAGCGAGAAGGGGACCGCCAGGAGCACGATGGCCATCTTCGTCAGGTTCCGCGTGTTGAAGTACAGGAGCACGATGACGATGAACAGCGTGACTGGAATCACGATCTTCAGCCGCTCCGCGGCGCGCACCATGTACTCGTACTGGCCGCTCCACTCCAGGTAGTAGCCCTCCGGCAGCTGCACCATCTGCTCGACCATCTGCTTCGCCTCGTCCACGTAGCTGCCGATGTCGCGATCGGCGACGTCGACGTACACGTAGCCGAGGAGCTGTGCCTGCTCGGTTCGAATCACCGTCGGCCCCGTCGTCACCGAGATCGCCGCGACCTGCTCGATCGGGATCTGCGCGCCGGAGGGGGTCGAAATGAGCGTGCGGCGGATGCCGTTGATGTCGCTCCGGTAGTAGCGCTGGTAGCGCACGTTCACCGGGAAGCGTTCCCGCCCTTCGATGGTCGTCGTCACGTTGGCGCCGCCGATGGCCGACTCGATCACCATCTCCACGTCCTGCACCGTCAGGCCGTAGCGCGCGATCTGATCGCGCTTGATCGTGAAGTCGACGTAGTAGCCGCCCGTCACGCGCTCGGCGAACACGTTGCGCGTGCCGCGGACGTGGCTGAGCGCCGTCTCGATCTCGCTGCCGATCTGGTTGATGGTGTCGAGCTTCGGGCCGAAGATCTTGACGCCAACCGGCGTCCGGATGCCCGTCGACAGCATGTCGGTGCGCGCCTTGATCGGCATCGTCCAGGCGTTGGCCACGCCGGGGACGCGGACCAGCGTGTCCAGCTCGGTTTCGAGTCTCGCCGGCGTCATGCCGGGGCGCCACTGGTCCTCTGGCTTGAGATTGATCACGGTTTCGATCATCTCGAGCGGTGCCGGGTCGGTGGCCGAGAGCGCGCGGCCCGCCTTGCCGAAGACCGATTCGACCTCGGGCACTTGCTTGATGATCTTGTCCTGCATGGCCAGCACCTGCTGGGCGGTCTGCACCGACGCCCCCGGCAGCGTGATCGGCATGTAGAGCAGCGTTCCCTCGTAGAGCGGCGGCATGAACTCGGACCCGAGCTTCAGCGCC
>JACPCS010000107.1 GCA_016184455.1 Acidobacteriota bacterium | reverse complement strand
TCGATCGTCGCCGCCGGTGCGCTCGTGCCGGAGGGCATGGTCGTGCCGCCCGGCTCGATGGTGATGGGCACGCCCGCGAAGGTGCGCCGGCCGCTCACGTCCGAGGAGACGGCCTCGATCGCCTGGTACGCGGACAACTACGTCCGCTACCGCCTCGATTTCCTGGCCGAGCACACACCCGCCTGATGGCCGCCAGTACAGCGCCGCCGAGCGGCATGCGCGACTTCCTGCCGGAAGACGTGCGGCGCCGCGAATACGTGATCGGCATCATCAAGCGTGTGTACGAGCGCTACGGGTTCGAGCCGCTCGAGACGCCTGCGCTCGAGAATCTTGAAACCCTTCTCGGAAAATACGGAGAAGAGGGCGACAAACTGATCTTCAAGATACTGAAACGCGGCGTACATGAAATCACGGGCGAGGCGGATCTCGCGCTTCGTTACGATTTGACGGTACCCCTTGCACGAGTAGTAGCGGAGTACCAACCTCCCAAGTTGCCGCGACTCTTTAAGCGTTACCAGATTCAGCCTGTCTGGCGTGCTGACCGCCCCGCGCGCGGACGGTTTCGCGAGTTTTACCAGTGCGACGTCGATTCGCTTGGATCGACCTCGCCGATTGTGGAAGCCGAGCTGTGTGCGGCTGTCGCAGATGCGATGAGAGCACTCGGCTTTCCAGACTTCATTCTCCGATTGAACCATCGTGGTCTGTTGGCGGAAGTCTTGACGATATGCGGTGTTCCTGCTGACCGCCATGCTGAAGTTCTTGTCATTCTGGACAAGCTCGACAAGGTCGGCCTCCAACGAGTCTCGGATGAATGGGTTTCGAAAGGGGGAGTCACAGCCGCCGCGCTTGAAGGATTGCGAAGAGCCTTTGAACCATTGCCGCCGAACGTGGATTCGTGGGCAAAGCTCGAACAGATCGGCGACATTTTCAAGAAGATCGGGCCGGAGCCATCGTCGATCGAGACTCTGCGACAGATACGGCGACTTACAGAGCGTACAGCTGCATTCGATCACCTCACATTCGATTCGAGCGTGGCTCGCGGCCTGGGCTACTACACGGGCGCGATCATGGAGGTGAACGTCGCGGACCTCGCGGGCAGCCTTGGGGGCGGCGGCCGGTACGACAACTTGGTGGGAATATTCCTCGGCCAGCAGATTCCGGCGTGTGGGTTTTCGCTCGGGCTCGAGCGCATTCTCGTGGTGATGACCGAGCGCGGCATGTTCCCGCCCTCGCTCGCCACCTCGCCGGCCGACGTGATGGTGGCCACCTTCGATGCGGCGGGCGCGGGCCCCGCCATGCGCCTGGCCGGTGTGATGCGCGAGGCGGGGCTTCGGGTCATGGTGTATCCGGATCCCGACAGGATCGGGAAGCAAATCAAGTACGCTGACGGGCGTGGGATCCCGTTTGTCGCGATCCTCGGTGAGGACGAAATCAACGCAGGCACGGTGACGGTGAAGAATCTCGCAGCGAAGACGCAGCAGACCTGTCGGCAGGACGGGGCCGCGGCGGCCATTCTCGAGGGGTTGAGCACGCGTGGCTGAGCCGCTCGGCGCCCTCACGCGCACGCACACGTGCGGCGCACTCCGACCCGAGGACGTCGGCGCCGACGTGGTGCTGCTCGGCTGGGTGCACCGCGTGCGCGACCTCGGCGGGCTGCTGTTCGTCGACGTCCGCGACCGCGCGGGCATCACGCAGATCGTCTTCGACAAGGATGACGAGGCGCTCATGGCCAAGGCGAAGCGCCTGCGGTCGGAGTACGTCGTCGGCGTCGAAGGGCGCGTGCGGCGCCGGTCGCCCGACACGGTGAATCCGAAGCTGGCCACCGGCGAGGTCGAAGTCGTCGTGCGCCGGCTGACGCTGCTCAACGAGGCGAAGACGCCGCCGTTTCCGGTCGCCGACGAGACGCCGGTCTCCGAAGACGTGCGTCTGAAATACCGGTACCTCGACCTGCGGCGGCCGAACCTGCAGGCGAACATCGGCCTCCGTCACCGGGTGACGACGGTCGTCCGGCGGTTCTTCGACGCGAACGGGTTCTGGGAGATCGAAACGCCGATCCTCACCAAGTCGACGCCGGAGGGAGCGCGCGACTATCTTGTTCCGAGCCGCGTGCACCCGGGGGAGTTCTACGCGCTCCCGCAGTCGCCGCAGCTCTTCAAGCAGATTCTGATGATCGGCGGCGTCGATCGCTACGTGCAGATCTGCCGCTGCTTCCGCGACGAGGATCTGCGCGCCGACCGTCAACCCGAGTTCACGCAGGTCGACGTGGAGATGTCGTTCGCGCGGCCGGACACGGTGTTCGGGATTATCGAGCCGCTCATGCGCGAAGTCTTCGGCGTCGTGGGCCGCGAGATCGCCATCCCGTTTCCGCGGCTGCCGTACGCCGAGGCGATCGCGACATACGGGTCCGACAAGCCCGACCTCCGCTGCGGGATGCCGATCCAGGATCTGCGCGAGGTGTTCCGGGAGTCGGGCTTCCGCGTGTTCCGCGAGATCGTGGCGGGGGGCGGCACCGTCCGCGGCTTCGTCGTGACGAACGCCGGCGGCTATTCGCGGAGCGAGGTCGACGGCATGGTCGATCAGGCGAAGCAGATGGGGGCGGCGGGTCTCGTGTGGGCGCGCCGCGCTGCGGACGGGACGATCACCAGCTCGATCATGAAGGCGCTCGGCGACGAGGGCGTGAGGCAGATGCTCGATGCCGCGGGCGCCGGCAACGGCGACCTGCTGCTCGTGGCGGCGGGCGAGCCCGACCCGACGTCGAAGCTCCTCGGCCAGCTCAGGCTCAACCTGGCTCGGCAGAAAGGGCTGCTCGACGCCAACCAGTACGCGTTCACGTGGGTCGTGGACTTTCCCTTGCTGGAGTGGGATCCGACGGAGCGGCGCTACGTCTCGATGCACCATCCGTTCACCTCGCCGAGCGACGAGGACCTCGGCCGTCTCGAAGCCGAGCCGGGAGCCGTGCGGGCCAAGGCGTACGATCTGGTGTTGAATGGGAGCGAGGTCGCCGGCGGCAGCATTCGTATCCACGACGCCGAGCTGCAGCGTCGGATCTTCTCGCTGCTCAACATCAGCCCGGAGGAAGCGACGCTGCGATTCGGGTTCTTCCTCGAGGCGCTCGAGTACGGGACGCCGCCGCACGGCGGCATCGCGATCGGCCTCGACCGCCTCTGCGCGATTCTCGCCGGCGAGAGCTCGATTCGCGAGGTCATCGCGTTTCCCAAGACGGCCAACGCGGTGGACCTGATGTCGGACGCGCCGTCACCCGTCGATTCCAAACAATTGAGGGAGTTGCACATCACGATCAAGAAATGAGAAAGATTGCCCTGCCCGAGGAACGCATCGAGACGCTCTACGGCGCCCACGACGCCAACCTGAAGCACATCGAGTCGCTCCTGAACGTCGACATCCGCACCCATGGCGCGCAGCTGACGGTCGAAGGGAGCCCGGCCGACGAGCTGCGGGCGCAGCAGATCTTCGACCAGCTTCGCATCCTCATGGACGAGGGGTACGCGCTCGCCAACGGCGACGTGAAGATCGCGGCGGATCTGCTCGTCGAGAACGCCGACCTCGATCTGCGCGACTACTTCATGAAGGGGGGCGCCCGCCAGACCACGCGCCGGCGCGTCACCCCGAAGAGCGTCAACCAGCGGAAGTACCTCGACGCGATCGATCGCTTCGACATCGTCTTTGGCGTGGGTCCCGCCGGCACCGGCAAGACGTACCTGGCGATGGCGCAGGCCGTCAGCTACCTGGTGGCCAAGAAGGTGAGCCGGATCATTCTGGCGCGGCCGGCCGTCGAGGCGGGGGAGAAGCTCGGGTTCCTGCCGGGCGACCTGCAGGAAAAGGTCAATCCGTACCTCCGCCCCCTCTACGACGCGCTCTTCGACATGATGGACGTCGAAAAGGCGACGCGGCTCATCGAGCGCGGCGTGATCGAGGTGGCGCCGATTGCGTTCATGCGCGGGCGCACGCTGAACGACGCCTTCGTCATTCTGGACGAGGCGCAGAACACCACCTCCGAGCAGATGAAGATGTTCCTCACGCGGCTCGGTTTCGGGTCGAAGGCGGTGGTGACGGGCGACATCACCCAGATCGACCTGCCGCACGCGCGCATGTCGGGCCTCGTCGAGGTGCTCAAGATCGTCAAAGACGTGGAAGGGATCGGGTTCGCCTACTTCGACGACAAGGACGTCGTGCGCCACAAGCTGGTGCAGCAGATCGTCAAGGCGTACGAAGCCTACGCGAACGGCGCCCGCTCGAATGACTGATCAGCCGGGAGCCGGGAGCCGGGAGCCGGGATCCGGGTCGCGATCCCGGCGGGCCCGACTGCACGTCGAGGTCGTGGCGCCCCTCGGCGTCCGCGCGCCGGGGCTCGCGCGCTGGCTCGGTTCGGTGGCGCCCGCGCGCGCGCGTGGCGTGGTGACGGTCGCTATCGTCTCGGACGGCGACGTCCGCCGGCTCAACCGGCGCTACCGCCGGATCGACCGGCCCACCGACGTGCTGTCGTTCCCCGCCGAAGAGCCCGACAATCTGGGCGACATCGTCGTCGCCGCCGGCGTGGCGCGCCGGCAGGCGCGCGAGGCGGGGCACTCGCTCCAGGCGGAACTGCGCGTGCTGGCGCTCCACGGCCTGCTGCACCTTCTTGGCTATGATCACGAGCGCGACGCGGGGCAGATGGCCCGGCTCGAGGCCAGGCTGCGAGCCCGCGGCGGCCTGCGTGCAGGCCTGATCGAGAGGCACCGGTGATCCCGCTCGCTCTGTTCCTTCTCGCGTGCGCCACCGTGGTTCTGGGCTCGATCCAGGCCGCATTCAGCGCGCTGATGCGGCTGTCGCTGCGGCTCATGGCCGAGCGCGGCGGCCGCAGCGATCGCCTCGGCCGCTACCTCGACGATCCGCTCCAGCTCTTCATTCCTGCACGGATTCTGATCGGCCTCTGCACCGTGATGGCGGGCGTCCTGATCGCCCGTCTGAGCACGCTCGAGGATGCGCGGTCCACCGCAACCTTCTTCGTCTCGCTGGTCGCGTTCGTCGTCGTCTGCGAGCATCTGCTCCCGATGCTGATGGCGCGGCGCGACCCCGAGCGCGTGCTCGACGTGCTGCTGCCCGCCTTCGATCCGCTCGGGCGGGCGCTGCGGCCCGTCACGCGGACCCTCATCGATCTGGCGGGCATTCGCAGCGAACGTGAGGCTGCCGCGACCGCGGGCGCAGACGCCGGCGCGGCGCCGAGCGCGGCAGCGGCCGCCGAGGCGGCCGCCGGCGAGGCCGCCATCTCGGAAGAAGAAGGGCGCGAGCTGCTGCAGTCGATCGTCGACTTCACCGAGACGGTCGTGCGCGAGGTGATGACGCCGCGGCCCGACATCGTGGCGATTCCGGCCGATGCGACGCTGACGGACCTGCGCACGCTCTTCCGCGAGGAGCAGTACTCGCGCATCCCGGTCTATCGCAAGGACCTCGACAATATCCTCGGCATCGTCTTCGTCAAGGACCTGGTGGCGCTCCCGCCCGGCGCCGAGCCGCCGCTGACGACGCTGATGCGGTCGGCGTACATGGTGCCGGAGAGCAAGCGAGTCTCCGAGCTGCTGAAGGAGATGCAGCGGCGTCAGGCGCAGATGGCGATCGTCGTCGACGAGTACGGCGGGACCGCGGGCCTCGTGACCGTCGAGGACCTGCTCGAGGAGATCGTCGGCGAGATTCGCGACGAGTACGACGTGGAGGCCGAGACGGTGACCGACGAAGGCGAGGGCGTGTTCGTCTTCAGCGGCAAGGTGAGCGTCGACGAGGTGCGCGAGCGGCTGGGCGTCGAGATCGAGCGCGAGGGATTCGAGACGCTCGGCGGCTACCTGCTGTCGCACCTGGGCCGCATGCCGTACGTGGGCGAGACGTTCGAGATCGACGATCTGGCCGTGGAAGTGCTGGAAGTGGAGCGGCGGCGGATCACGAAAGTGCGGGCGCGCCGTCGTGCCGGCGCGCCCGCAGAGACAGAATGATCAACGCGGATCCGCACCTCGAGCTCCCCGACGAGGCACCGGGCAGTTGGGGCTGCGCAGTGCGCTCGCGGTCGCGTCCATCGCGGGCGACCGGCTGGTCGGCGTGCTGACGTTCTATTCATCGCAGGACGAGCCGTTCTCCGATACGCACTGCCGCGCCGGCCGAGGTGGCGGATTCGGCCCACGCCGCTTGAGCGCCGGCGGCCGGCACGCCTCGGCTATCATCGCCGTGCCGGCGCGCCGCGCGGCGCGCCACGACGGATGAAAGCGGGCTTCGTCTCCTTCATCGGCCGGCCGAACGCCGGCAAATCGACGCTGCTCAACCGCATCGTCGGCCACAAGCTGGCGATCGTCTCCGACAAGCCTCAGACGACCCGTACGCGCATCGTCGGCGTGAAGAACTATCCGGACGGCCAGGTCGTGTTCGTCGACACGCCCGGCGTGCACAAGCCGACGCACCGCATGAACGTGCGCATGGTCGATCTGGCGCTCGAGGCGATGCGCGAAGTCGACCTGCTGACGCTCGTCGTCGATGTCTCGGTCAAGCCCGGCCCGGGCGATCGCCATCTGCTCTCGCTGGTGAAGGAGGCGAAGACGCCCGCGATCCTGGCGTTGAACAAGGTGGATCTGATCGCGAAGCCGAAGCTGCTGCCGATGATCGACCAGTACCACCGGGAGCATCCGTTCGTCGAGATCGTGCCGATCTCCGCGACCGGCGGCACCAACGTCGACGTGCTGGAGCGGCTGTTCCTGCAGTACCTGCCAGAGGGTGAGCCGCTCTATCCGCCCGACTTCGTGACCGATCAGCCCGAGACCTTCTTCGTGGCCGAGATCGTGCGCGAGCAGGTGCTGCAGCTCACGCACGCCGAGCTGCCGTTTTCAACGGCCGTCGTGGTCGATCACTTCGAGGAAGTGGCCGCGCAGAAGCTCGTACGGATCTACGGCACCATTCTCGTCGAGCGCGAGTCGCAGAAGCCGATCGTCGTCGGCAAGGGCGGCGCCATGATCAAGCAGATCGGCACCGCCGCGCGTGGAGAGCTGGAGCGCTTCTTCGGCACGCGCGTCTATCTCGACCTTCGCGTGAAAGTGAAATCCGAGTGGCGCGACGACGATCGGGTGCTCGACGAAATGGGGTTGCAACGGCCGCGGCGGTAGACAACGCCGCTACCGGACCATGTAGGCAACGACGCCGAGCGTAATCCCCACGTGGCCGATCCAGAAGAGGAAGGACCACTTCAGCCATTCGACCCGCAGGCTCGCCATTTCCTGTCGCAGGCCCGCGAAGCCCTGGTGCATCTCTACGCGGACGGCCGCGATCTCTTCGGCGAGGCGCCGTTCGAAGCGGTCGGTCGCGATCTGGTGGTACAGCCCGAACATTTCACCCAGCCCCTCGGATGCTTGGTGACCGAGCGTGGCTTGCAACGGGCCTGGAACAATCAGCGTGTCCATGCATGACCTTTCCAGGCGCCCGACCTCGGGACGACGATGCCATCGTCGCCAAAACGCTGTCAATAGCGCAGTTTCGCGTGCTACATTGAGCTGTTTGCACGTGCCAGACGGACCTGCATCATGGCGGCGCAGCGAAGAATCGATCTCGTCCTCGACTCGGTCAGACGGCTGCTGCGCATCGGTGCGACCGCCAACCTGCTGAACCTGCTGCAGAAGCAGCATCCGGCCGACCTCGCCCAGATCTTCAGCGAGCTTCCCGAACGCGACCGTCAGGCCACCTTCAGCCTGCTCGCCGAGCGCAACGGCCGACTGGCGATGGAGGCGATTTCCGAGCTGGGCCCGGAGGCGGGCGCGGCGCTGCTGGCGACGCGCTCGGCCGAGGACATCGCCCGTCTGGCCCAGGAGATTCCCTCCGATGATGCGGCGGCACTGATCGATCACCTGCCGGAGGAACTCTCGGCCGCCGTCCTGGAACTCATGCGGCCGAAGCAGTCGGGCGAGGTCGAGAACCTCCTCGAGTACGACGAGCAGACCGCCGGCCGCATCATGAACCCGCACGTCTTCGCGCTCAACGAGGACATGACGGTCGGCGAGGCGATCACCGAGCTGCAGACCAACCGCGACGTCGAGATGGTCTTCTATCTCTACGTCGTCGACGAGCGGCGCCATCTGGTCGGCGTCACGTCGCTGCGCCGCCTGCTGCTCGTTTCGCCCGAGACGCCGCTCAAGCGGATCATGACGACCGACCTCATCAGCGCCCGAGTCGACATGGACCAGGAGGAGGTGGCGCGGCAGGTTGCTTCGTACAACCTGCTGGCGATTCCCGTCGTCGATGAGGAGAACAAGCTGGTCGGCGTCATCACCGTGGACGACGTCATCGACGTCATCAAGGAAGAGGCGACCGAGGACATTTACCGGCTGGCAGGCGTCGCGGGCGACGAGCGGGCGTTCACGCCGGCCGGCGAGTCACTGCGGAAGCGGCTGCCGTGGCTCGGCGTCAATCTCGTGACCGCGTTCGTGGCGGCCTCGGTGGTCGCGCTGTTCGAGGGGACGATCGAGCGCATCACGGCGCTCGCCGTCTTCATGCCGATCGTGGCCGGGATGGGCGGCAATGCGGCCACGCAGACCTTGACGGTGATCATTCGCGGCATTGCGCTCGGAGAGCTGACGTGGAGCAACTCGCGCAAGGCGCTCGTCAAGGAGGCGGCGGTCGGTGTCGGCAATGGTGTCGTGCTGGGTCTGGTCGCGGCCGCCGTGGCATGGGTCACCCGCGGCAGCCCTGTCCTCGGTCTGGTGCTGTGCGCGGCGATGATCATCAACATGTTCGTGGCGGCCACGGCCGGGACGCTGATTCCGCTCGGTCTGCGCGCCGCCAACGTCGATCCGGCGCTCGCCTCATCCGTCTTCGTCACCACGCTGACCGACGTCTTTGGCTTCTTTTCGTTCCTGGGCCTCGCGACGGTGTTCATGCGCTATCTCGCACCCGGCGGGTAAAATAGACGTGGTTTTGTGCCTCTGTACACCGCCGACGCGCTGATCCTCCGCACGTACACGCTCGGCGAGGCCGATCGCATTGTCGTGTTCCTTACTCGCGATCGGGGCAAGAAGCGGGGCGTGGCGAAAGGGGCGCGGCGCGTGCGGTCGCGGTTTCTCGGCGCGCTCGAGCCGCTGACCGAAGCGCGCGTCGCCTATTTCGAGAAAGAGCGGCGTGAGCTGGTCGGCCTCAATTTCGCCGAGCCGATTCGATCGCCGCTGGCGCTCGGAGGTCCGGCGAAAGCCGGCCGCCACCCACTCGAGGGCAATGCGCTGGGGTACGTGGGCTATTTTGCGGAGCTGCTCGACGAGTGGGCGCAGGAGGCCGACGCCGACGAGCGGCTCTATCGCCTGGGCGCGTCGATGCTGAGCGCGCTCGGCGGAGGAGCGCCTGTCGAGCCGCTGGCGCGCTACTTCGAGTACTGGCTGCTGCGCCTCCAGGGCGTCTACCCGGAAGCGCGTGGTGCGCTCTCGGCCAGCGCGGCTGCGTTTCTCTCGGCGGCGCGGACCGTCGCCCCGGAACGGATCGGTGATGTGCCCGCCGCGCGCGCGACGCTCCGCGAGCTCGAGCAGCTGCACCGGGGACTGATTACGATGCATCTGGAGAAGACGTTGAAATCCGAGCGCGTGCTTCGAGCACTGCGTCGCCGCGGATAGCGCCACACTCAACCTCGTGACATTCCAGGACCTCATTCTCAAGCTCTCCGCCTTCTGGGCGTCGCACGGCTGCCTGCTGCAGCAGCCGCTCGACCTCGAGGTTGGCGCGGGCACCTCACACCCGGAAACGCTCTTTCGTGTGCTCGGGCCGAAGCCCTGGAGCGTCGGCTACGTGCAGCCGTCGCGCCGTCCCGACGACGGCCGCTTCGGGCAGAACCCGAACCGGCTCTTCAAGCACCATCAGTACCAGGTGATCCTCAAGCCGTCGCCCGACGAGGTGCAGCGGATCTATCTCGAGAGCCTCGAGGCGTGCGGCATCAATCCGCGCCAGCACGACATCCGCTTCGAGGAGGACAACTGGGAATCGCCGACGCTCGGCGCGTGGGGCATCGGTTGGCAGGTGCTGCTCGACGGCCTGGAGATCACGCAGTTCACGTACTTCCAGCAGGTGGGCGGGATCGATCTGTCACCGATCTCGTGCGAGATCACCTACGGGCTCGAGCGGATCGCCATGTTCCTGCAGCGGGTCGACAACGTCTTCGATCTCGAGTGGGGCGGCGGCGTCAAGTACAGCGAGGTCCGGCTGCAGGAGGAAATCGACCAGTCGAAGTACGCCTTCGGACAGGTCGACATGCCGCCCGAGGCGTTCGCCGCGCTGCATCGGGAACTGTTCGATCGCACGTACGGCTTTGCGGAGCAGCTGCTCGCCTCGGGACTCATCTGGCCGGCGCTGGAGCACTGCCTCAAGTGCTCGCACCTGTTCAACATCCTCGATTCGAGCGGGAGCATCGGCGTCACCGAGCGGACGGCCTACATCCTGCGGGTCCGTCAGCTCGCGGTGAGGATTGCGAAGGCGTACGTGGAACAGGGCGAACCCACGAACGTTCCGCAGGGTCTCTAGCGCCATGGACCGCGAGCTGCTCATCGAGATCGGGTGCGAGGAGATTCCCGCGAGCTGGCTGCCGGCGCTCACCGCGCAGCTCGCCCGGCAGCTCGACCAGCGCCTCAAGGAGTTCCGGCTGACGACCGATGCGCCCGCCGAGAGCTACAGCACGCCCCGGCGGCTGACCGCCCGCGTGGCGAAGGTCGCCGAGCGGCAGACTGAACTCGAAGAGCTCGTGACCGGACCGCCCGTGTCCGCCGCCTACGCCGCGGACGGGACGCCGACCCCCGCCGCGCTTGGATTTGCGAAGAAATACGGCGTCGACGTGGCCTCGCTCGAGAAGCACGAGACGCCCAAGGGAACGTATCTCGCGTATCGCGTGCGGCAGCGCGGCAAGGCGACCGTCGACGTGCTGGCCGACGTCATGACGGCGCTCCTGCGCGACCTGACGTTCCCCAAGCCGATGCGGTGGGACGCGTTCCTCGACGACGGCAAGGGCGATCTGCTCTTCGCGCGGCCGATCCGCTGGCTCGTCCTGATGTACGGGGGGCGCGTCGTCCCGTTCGTCATCCGGCGGACGGAGATGGCCGAGGGGCCCAACGTGCAGGAGATCCGGTCGGGATCGCAGACCTACGGCCATCGGTTCCAGACGACCAGCGGTCGGGCCGGCCGCGCCATCAAGATTAAGACCTTCGACGACTATCAGGCGCGCCTGCTCGAGAATTTCGTCATTCTCGACCGCGGGGAGCGTGAGTCGCGGATTCGCCGTGAGCTGGAAGCGCACGCGCGCAGGCTGGGCGGCCGTGTGTCCGGGCTGGTTGCCGCGCAGTCGTCGCTGCTGCAGGAAGTGCCGGATCTCGTCGAGTACCCGTCGGTCGTGGCGGGGCATTTCGGGCCCGAGTTCCTCCGGCTGCCCGAAGAGGTGCTGACCACGACGATGATTCATCATCAGCACTTCTTTCCGGTGGTCGACGAGGAGGGGAAGCTCAAGTCGGCCTTTCTGGCGGTGATCAACCTGCAGCCGGAGCGGCCGGAGATCATCGCCCGCAATGCCGAGCGCGTGCTCGCCGCGCGGTTGCGCGACGCGCAGTTCTTCTGGGAGGAGGACCGCAAGGCGACGCTCGAGTCGCGCATCGACCGGCTGTCGACGATCCTGTTCCACGCGAAGCTCGGCAGCTACCGTGAGAAGGCGGAGCGTGTCTCCTCGCTGGCGCGCTGGATTGCGAAGGAGGCGTTCGGACAGCCGGACGCGTCCGCCGATCAGGCCGGTCGCGCCGGTCTGCTCGCCAAAGCGGATCTCGCCACCGACATGGTGCGCGAGCTGACCGAGCTGCAGGGGACCATGGGCGGCATTTACGCCCGCGAAGAAGGCGTGCCAGAGCCGATCTGGAAGGCGATCTACTTTCACTACCTGCCGATCGGGGTCGAGGCGGACGCGCCGCCGGCGCGTCCGCAGCTCGGGAGTGCGGCGATTGCCTGGGCCGCGGTGTCGCTGGCCGACAAGCTCGACTCGGTCGTGGGCATGTTCATCGTCGGCGAGCGCCCCACCGGCTCGCGCGACCCGCTCGGCCTTCGCCGGCAGGCGCAGGGAGCGGTGAAGATTCTCACCGACCTGCCGGAGCTGACCGGGCTCACCGCGCGGCTGCGCATCGGAGCGCTGCTCGAACGGGCGGGCGCGCCGTTCGCGCAGGGTGACCGCGCGCCCCTGCTGTCGTTCATGGGCGACCGGCTGACCTATCTGCTCGAGCAGCGGGGCTACGACGTCCGGAACGTCCGTGCGGTGCTCCACGGCGGCATCGAACGCGTGAGCCCGCTCGAAGCGCGGTTGAAGCTGGAGGCGCTGGCGCAGATGAGCGCGGGAGGCGCGACGCATGCGTCGCCCCTCCATGGCGTCGCGACGCTCCTCAAACGGGTGAAGAACATCACGAAAGGGATGGCGGAGGCTGGCGATCTGGACGCGATCAAGGGGCGGCTGGTGGAATCGGCCGAGCGGGCGCTGTGGGCGCAGCTCGACGGCCGGGCCGCGCGTATCCGCGACGCGGCGGCGCGCGGCGACTACCGCGAGGCATTTACCGCCATCGCCGCGCTCGAGCCGGCCGTCGCCAAGTTCTTTGACGATGTGCTCGTCATGACGGAGGATGAGGCGCTCCGGCAGGCGCGGTTGACGCTCGTGGCGGCGCTCCGCGACCTGATCCTGGACATTGCGGACCTCTCGGAAATGGTCACGGAGGCGTGAGGGAATAGACGAATGGCGAAAAAGACAGCGAGCAAGCGGCGCGGGAGGCACGTGTATTTCTTCGGCCACGGCAAGGCCGGCGGCAACCGCCACATGCGTGACACGCTCGGGGGCAAGGGCGCCGGTCTGGCGGAGATGACGAACGCAGGCCTGCCGGTGCCGCCCGGGTTCACGATCTCCACCGACGTCTGCACGATCTACTACAAGGAGAAGGGACACATCCCCACGGCGATCGAGCGGGAGATTACGGAGAACCTCCGCAAACTCGAGAAGGCCGCCGGCGCGACGCTCGGTTCCACGACGAATCCGCTGCTCGTCTCCGTGCGATCGGGCTCGAAGTTCTCGATGCCGGGGATGATGGACACGATTCTGAACCTCGGCCTGAACGACGCCTCCGTCGAAGGCCTGAAGGCGCGGACCTCGAACGGCCGCTTCGCCTACGACAGCTACCGCCGCTTCATTCAGATGTTCGGGAGCGTCGTGCTCGAGATTCCGAAGAGCGCGTTCGAGCACGAGTTCGAGGCGGTGAAGAAGGCGCGCGGCGCGTCGCAGGATACGGATCTGGACGAGGCGGCGTTGCGCGACGTCGTCGAGCGGTACAAGCGCCTGGTGCGCGAGCGGACGGGCCATCCGTTTCCGCAGGATCCCAATAGACAGCTCGCGATGGCGCGCGCCGCGGTGTTCCGGTCCTGGATGAACCCCCGCGCGCGCGAATACCGGCGCATCTATGACATTCCCGATCACATCGGCACGGCCGTCAACGTGCAGATGATGGTGTTCGGCAACACCGGCGACCGCTCGGCCACCGGCGTCGGGTTCACCCGCAACCCCGCCACCGGCGCCAGGGAGTTCTACGGCGAGTTCCTCATCAACGCGCAGGGGGAGGACGTCGTCGCCGGCATCCGCACGCCGCAGCCGATCCGCGAGCTCGAGAAGGTGATGCCGAAGGCGTACAAGCAGCTGCGCGACATCACGACGCGGCTGGAGCGGCATTACAAGGACGTCCAGGACTTCGAGTTCACCATCCAGGACGAGCGGCTGTTCATGCTGCAGACGCGCAACGGCAAGCGCACCGGGTACGCCGCCGTGATCATCGCCACCGACCTCGTGAAGGAGCGGCTGATCACGCCGAAGGACGCCATCCTCCAGATCGATCCGGAGTCGCTGTCGCAGCTCCTCGCGCCGGGATTCGACCAGAAGGAGTGGAGGTCGATTCCGGTTGCGACCACGGGGCTGCCCGCCTCGCCCGGTGCGGCCAGCGGGCAGGTCGTCTTCAGCGCAGACGACGCGGTGAAGTGGGCGGACGAAGGAAAGCCCGTCATTCTCGTGCGCCGCGAGACGGTGCCGGACGACATTCACGGGATGTACGTGTCGCAGGGCATCCTGACCGCCACCGGCGGGATGACCTCGCACGCGGCCGTCGTCGGGCGCCAGATGGGCAAGCCGTCGGTCGTCGGGGCCGGAGAACTGCAGATCGACGAAGACGCCAGGCGCTTCTCGGTGAACGGCCGCGAGGTGCGCGAGGGCGACTTCATCTCGTTCGACGGCCTGACGGGCGAAGTGAAGCTGGCGAAGGTCGCCTCACGGCCGAGCGAGATCCTGCGGGTGGTGAGCGGCCAGCTCAAGCCGGCGCAGTCGGACCTGTACCGGCGCTTCGCGCAGATTCTGGCGTGGGCCGACAAGGTCCGGCGTCTCGGCGTCCGCGCCAACGCGGACCAGCCCGATCAGGCAGAAGTGGCGTACGCCTTCGGCGCCAACGGCATCGGCCTCTGCCGGACCGAGCACATGTTCTTCGGTGAGGGGCGGATCGAAATCGTCCAGCGGATGATCCTCGCGGAGAGCGAAGCCGACCGTCGTGCCGCGCTCGCCTCGCTCCTGCCGCTGCAGCGCGGCGATTTCTACGGCGTGTTCAAGGCGATGAAGGGCCTCCCCGTCACCATCCGCCTGATCGATCCGCCGCTCCACGAATTCCTGCCCAAGCGGGAAGAGCTGATGGTCGACATCGCGCGGCTCGAGACGAGGGGCGTGACGGGGCCCGAGCTGGACCAGAAGCGCGCACTGCTGCGGCGCGTCGAACAGCTCCACGAGTTCAACCCGATGCTCGGCCATCGCGGCGTCCGCCTCGCCATCACGTACCCCGAGATCACCGAGATGCAGACGCGCGCCATCATCGAGGCGGCGTGCCAGCTCGCGAAGGAGAAGATCAAGGTCATTCCCGAGATCATGATTCCGCTGGTGGGCCACGTGCGGGAGTTCCGCGACCAGAAGGCGATCGTCGACCGCGTGGCCGGCGACGTGATGAAGGAGCAGGGTGTCCGCGTCAAATACCTCGTCGGCACGATGATCGAGGTGCCGCGCGGTGCCACCACGGCCGATCAGATTGCGGCCGACGCCGAGTTCTTCTCCTTCGGCACCAACGACCTGACGCAGCTGTCGTTCGGCTTCTCGCGCGACGACATCGGCAAGTTCCTCCGGATCTACCAGGACAAGAAGATTCTGGAGAAAGACCCCTTCGCCACCTTCGACGCGGAGGGGACGGGACCGCTGGTGCGCATGGCCGTACAGCTGGGCCGGAAGGCGCGTCCGGACCTGAAGCTGGGCGTCTGCGGCGAGCACGGCGGCGACACCGCGTCGATTCACTTCTTCGAGCAGGTGGGCCTCGACTACGTGAGCTGCGGTCCGTACCGCATTCCCGTGGCGCGGCTCGCGGCGGCGCAGGCGGCACTGGCGGTCAAGGTTGGTGATTGATCACCATCTTCGTCCACCGGAACGGCGACACGACCACCGCGGCGCAGGTTGACCCGGCCTGGCTCGAGCCGAGCTCGAGCGTCACCCTCTGGGTGGATCTGGTGGCGCCGGGCGAGCAGGAAGCGCGGCTGCTGAGCGACGTCTTCCACTTCCATCCGCTGTCGGTGGAAGACGCGCTCAGCGAGATCCACCACCCGAAGATCGAGCCCTACCCGAACTACCTGTACCTGATCCTGCACGGAATCGACGTCGACAACCGGCGAGGCGGCTTCGCGACGCGCGACGTCGATTTCTTCCTCGGGCGGAACTATCTGGTCACCGTCCACGACGGGCACTCGCGCAGCATCGCCCGCTGGAAGGAGGTCTGCGAGCATCACGAGCACGTGCTGGCGGAGGGGCCGGCGGCGCTCCTGCACCGGATCGTCGACACCATGGTCGACAACTACCGGCCGGAGATCGACGCGCTCGAGGAGCAGCTGGATGAGCTCGAGGAGATCGCGATTCTCGGACGCCGGCAGAATCTCGTTCGCCAGATTCTCCTGCTGAAGCGCGACCTCGCATCGCTCCGACGCGTCGTTCTGCCGCAGCGCGACGCGGTGGGGCGTCTGGCGCGCCGCGAGTTTCCGCAGATCAACGACGAGATCACGTACCGCTTCCGCGACGTCTACGATCACTTCGTCCGGATGTCCGAGGAAGCCATGTTGTTCCAGGACCGGGTCACGAGCATCCTCGAAGCCCACCTGACGACCATCTCGAATCGCCTCAACGTGGTGATGAAGGTGTTGACCGTGATCTCGACGATCTTTCTTCCGTTGACCGTGCTGACCGGCATGTGGGGCATGAACATCCCGCTCCCGATGTTTCCAGGGAGCCACACCGCGCAGTTCTGGTGGGTCGCGGCGATGATGGCGACGATCGCGGCTGGGATGCTCGCGGTGTTCTGGCGGAAGAGGTGGATGTGAGCGGAGGCCGCATCCGCGTCCTGCCGCCGGACCTTGCCAATCAGATTGCCGCGGGGGAAGTCGTCGAGCGTCCCGCGTCGGTCGTCAAGGAGCTCGTCGAGAACGCGATCGACGCGGACGCGCACCGCATCGCCATCGCGGTGGAGCTCGGCGGCAAAAAGCGGATCCGCGTGGACGACGACGGGGAAGGAATGGCGGCGGAGGACGTGCGGCTGGCCGTGGAGCGGCACGCGACGAGCAAGATTCGGCACGCCGACGACCTCGACGGCATCGCGACGCTCGGGTTTCGCGGCGAAGCGCTGCCGGCCATCGCGTCGGTGTCGCACTGTACCTTGCGCAGCCGCGCGCGCGGCGCCGCCTCGGGCAGCGAGATCCGTGTGAACGGCGGCACTGTCTCCGCCGTGACGGAGGTCGGCATGCCCGAGGGGACCTCCGTCGGGGTCGCCGACCTCTTCTACAACCTGCCGGCTCGCCGCAAGTTCCTCAAGTCCGACAGCGCCGAGGCTGCGCAAGTCTCGCGCGTCGTCACGCAGATGGCCCTGTGCTACCCGGAGATCGGGTTCACGCTGACGAGCGGCGGGCGGACGGTGCTGCAGTGTCCGCCGGTCGGCAGCCTGCGCGACCGGCTCTACCAGCTCTACGGCGAGCGTGCCGACCTGATCGAGGTGCGCCGCGAGACCGGCGACGTGCAGATCGTCGGCTACATCGCAGCGCTGGCGGAGCCCGGTGCCGCCGGCGGCGGTCTGGGCGGGCCCTTCGACCGGGCTCAGGGCGGGCCGACGCGCGGCCCGCAGCACCTGTTCGTCAATCGCCGGATCGTGCGCGACCGTACGATCGCGCACGCGATCATCGACGCGTACAGCGTGGCGTCGATCAAGGAGCGCAGCCCGGAAGTGCACCTGTTCATCACGATGCCGTACACGGCCGTCGACGTGAACGTGCACCCGACGAAAGCGGAAGTCCGATTCCGGGATCAGTCGTACGTGCACGAGGTGATCCGGCGGACGCTCGGCGACGCGCTCGGGCGCGGTCCGGCGCCGGAGCTGCAGCTGCAGGCGCCGCGGCCCGCCGATCCGCTCCCGTCGACGCTGCCGCTGCCGGCTGGGTACGCGCCGACGTTCCCTAGTAGATGGGCAGGTGGGGTGGCACCGACGGGCGACAGCGGGTTCGCACCGACAACCGGCAGCGCGATCGCACCGACGAGCGAAGCCCAGTTCGCACCGACCAGCGACAGGGGGATCGCACCGACGATCCGCCCGATGATCGCGCTCGGCCAGTTCCGCGACACGTTCATCATCGCCGTCGACGAGGAGGGGATTGCGATCATCGATCAGCACGTCGCGCACGAGCGCGTGCTCTTCGAGCGGATCATGGAGCGGCTGACGGCCGGGCGGCTCGAAAGCCAGCGGCTGCTCGAGCCGATGCTGGTCGAGCTGCCGCCGGCCGCCCGCCAGGGTCTGGCGGCCCACACCGCCCAGCTCGAGCGGCTCGGATTCGAGCTGGAGGAGTTCGGCGGAGCGTCGGTGCGCGTGGCGGCGGTACCGGCACTGCTGCGCCGCGAGGACTGCGAGGCGGCAATCCGCGCCCTGGCCGAAGACCTCGAGGGGCTCGATCGCGGCGCGCGCGTCGAGGAAGCGCTCCGGCGCATCGCCGCGACGATGGCCTGCCACGCCGCGGTGAAGGCCAACTACCCGCTGACGGCGGAGAAGATGGCGCACATCCTGGAGGAGCTGCGCGCGACCGCGTATTCCACGATCTGCCCTCACGGACGGCCCGTCATGCTGCGCCTCACGCGGCGGGAAGTGGAGAAGAACTTCCAGCGCATCTAGTCGGTCACACTTCTCACCCGCGCCCGCACACGCGCCCGCACGCGTGCTTGACTTCTCCGGTTGACGATGGCACCGTCGTCGGTCGCGACGGTGAGCGCATGAGGAAGACGTTGGGGCACGCGACCGCGGTTCGGACCACCATAGACGACCTCACGGCCAGTCAACTGCGGTTCTCGATTCTCGAGGAGGAGCGACTTCGGCGAACAATCGCCCGCGAGGAAGAACTGCGTCGGACGAATCCCGCCGCCTGGCGAGCGCGAGAGGCGACGCGTCGGGCCGACAACCGGGAGATTGCCGAGACCAATCGCCGCCTCCGCTCGCTGGGTCTCGAGTCGCTCCGCCCAGAGCCGTCCCTGGCGCAGCGTCGGCAGAATTTGCGGCGGCTGGAGCGGCGGCACGCGGCAGAAATTGCCACGTTCCGCCGACGATCCGCGAAAAACCGGCCAACACCGCGTGGCACGCCGTTGGCTCGTCGTCGATCCCGGAGGACCGATGACTGACAACGACGATCGGATGACCAGGGTCGAGGGGCGGCTCGACGCGCTCGGCGCGGACATGGGCGTGCTGAAAGACGATGTGCGCGTACTGAAGGACGATGTGCGCGTGCTGAAGGACGATGTGCGCGTGCTGAAGGACGACGTACATCGGCTGCGTGCGCTCTACGAGCAGCACGACACGCAGATTCGCATGATTGCGGAAGTGCAGGCGCATCACGGCCGTCAGCTCGAGGAGCACGGCAGGCTCCTGCGCGACATCAAGCAGGAGCTTGCGCCGCTCGGCGACATCCGTGATTTCGTGCGCCGCATCGGCGACGACCATGAGCGGCGCCTCTCCGGTCTCGAGAAACACACCGGAATTGAGTAGGCCGGCCGGGCGGCCGCGCATCCCGCGGCATATAATGCGCCCGGCTCGGCTTGATGCTGTCGCCCGGTACGCGTGTGGGCGTGTACGAGATTCAGGCCGCTCTCGGCGCTGGCGGCATGGGCGACGTATATCGCGCTCGCGACACGAAGCTCGGACGCGACGTTGCCATCAAAGTTCTTCCCGACAGTGTCGTCACCGATCCTGAGCGGGTTGCGCGCTTCGAGCGTGAGGCGCAGCTCCTCGCCGCGCTGAATCATCCACACATCGCCATCGCGACCTCAAACCCGCGAACATCGCGCTGACGACCGACGGCCAGGTGAAGGTGCTCGACTTCGGGCTGGCCAAGGCGCTCGGCCCGACCGAGGCTTCATCTGTGACGCCGACCGTCACGAACTCGCCCACGTTGAGTATGGCCGCCCCGCAGGCTGGCGTCATTCTCGGCACGGCTGCGTACATGGCGCCGGAGCAGGCGCGGGGCAAGCCGGCCGACAAACGCGCCGACATCTGGGCGTTTGGCTGCCTGCTCTATGAAATGCTCACGGGGAACCGCGCATTCGAAGGCGAGGACTTGAGTGAGACGCTCGCCTTTGTGCTGACGAAGGAGCCGGACTGGAATGCTCTGCCGGCCGGCACGCCTCCCTCGGTGCGCTCCCTGCTGCGCAGGTGTCTGGAGCGCGACGTCCGGAAGCGTGTGGCGGATAACGTCGACACTGCTCTTCGCGCTCGACGAGTTCGTCGCGCTCAGCGTCTTCAGCTCCACCCCGGCCGATCCCGAACGTCCGGCGTTACCACGTCGGCCCTGAAGAAGGTCGCCATCACGGGTGGGCCCGCGGTAACGATTGCGCAGATGGATGGCCCCTCGCGCGGCGCAACTTGGCTGCCGGACGAGACGGTGATCTTCGCCACGAGCACTCAGACGACCGGCCTTCAGCAGGTCTCCGCGGCGGGCGGTGAACCGATGATGCTCTCGAAGCCAGACCGCGGGCGAGGGGAGGCCGATCACCTGTGGCCGGAGCGCTTGCCGGGCGGACAGGCCGTGCTCTTCACCATTATGCCGACGAGCGGAGGCCTCGACAGCGCCCAGATCGCCGTTCTCGATGTGGCGTCCCGTGACTACAAGGTGCTCCTGCGCGGCGGGCACCACGCGCACTATGTCCCGACGGGACATCTCGTGTATGGCGCGGCCGGCACGCTGCGTGCCGTGGCCTTCGACCTTGATCGGCGGGAAATCGCCGGCACGCCGGTTCCGGTGCTCGAAGGCGTTATGACCACGCCGACAGGGGCGGTGCAGTGGGCCGTAGCTGCCAACGGAACGCTCGTGTACGTGCCGGGCCGCCTCGGCACGCTCGCGCTTTCACTGGTCTGGGTGGATCGGATGGGGCGCGAGGAACCGATCGCTGCGCCGCCGCGCACGTATGCGTACGCGCGACTGTCGCCGGACGGAACACGGGTCGCCCTCGATGTACGCGAGGACGACAACGATATCTGGCTCTGGGATCTGGCGCGGAAGACGATGACCCGTCTGACGTTCGATCCCGGCAACAACCGAGGACCGGTATGGACACCGGACGGGCAACGCGTCGCCTTTACGGCGGCACAGGAGGGGTCGAAACCATTTACTGGCAGGCGGCCGACGGGACAGGCGCTCCGGAACGCCTGAGCCAGGGGCCGGGCATTCAGGTTCCGAACTCGTTTTCACCGGACGGGCGGCAACTGATTTTCAGCCAGCCGGACGCACCTCCATGGGACCTCGGTGTGGTCACGCTGGCCGGCGAGCGTCGGGTGGAGCTGCTTCTTCGCGCGCCGTATAACGAACAGAACGGCGAGATTTCTCCGGACGGCCGGCGAACTGAGAACCTTCCGAAGCAGAACGAGGAACACAGAACCGAACGTGAACACGAACCGAGAAGCTCCGGAACCCAGAAGCGTGAACGACAGGTTTCATAAGGCGAAGTTGTTTGACACGCTCCTGAGCCGTTGCTAGATTAAGGTTTCGCTCGCATCCGACTGACAACCAAGCGTTTAGCTCATCCCGCGCGCGGGGTATCCGTGTGCGGAGAGCGGCTGCCGAGCCTGGATCACTGCGGCCCCTCAGGTCCGCGTCGGTTCCCAGTCTTCAGGTAGCGGATCGGAGCATCGCAGTGTCCGTACGTCGCCTCGTCCTCTTCGCCGGCCTCACCGTATCGCTCTCGTCGCTGGCGTTCAGCCTCGGCAGCTGGACGGCGCAGCGCTCGATGGCTGCGCAGCTTGCCGCCAACGATGCGCGGCTGGAGGTGCTGCAGGAGCACGTCGCGCGCAGCATCCTGCGGACGCGTGAGGCATCGATCCTGCCGTCGGCGACCACCGGTGAGCAGGTCGCGGGAGGAGAGGCAGCCGGAGGGCTTCAGCCCTCCGGAGGGGACGCCGTCGCGGCGGCGGGCTCGCCACAGAGCGCGCTGATCGACGAGATCAAGCGGCAGCTCCAGGCGGAGATGGGGCTTCTGCCGGTGCGGCTGCTCCGGGAGCGCCGCCAGAGCTTCGTGGAGCTCAACGCCACGGACAATTTCGGCAAGACGAGCTACGGCACGGCGGGGTACCTGGGCCACGGCTATTTCATCACCGTCAAGCACGGGGTGACCACGCTCGACGAGCCGCCGGGCCGTGAGCGCCGACGGATTTCGTCGGTGACGATCCGGTATCGCGACCGGGATCTGCCGGCGCAGATCATCGACAGCGGCGACGCGACCGCCGAGGTCCATCCGGGCGACTGGGCGATCGTCCGCGTGCGCGAGCCGATCGCGCTGCCGCCGCTGCGCGTCGACGCGTCGTTCCCGTTCGAGTTCGCCGAGCCGATCTTCCGCCTCGGCAACGACTACTCGAAGGGCATCATCCTCAGCACCGGCTACGTCGGGCAGCACATGGACAACGGCCTGGTGACGTGCCTCACCGACGGTCATCCGGGCGTCTCGGGCGGCGGCGTGCTGAATCAGCGGGGAGACCTCGTGGGGATCCCGGTCGGCCGGATGCAGGGCGACTACCGCTTCTCGTTCATCCTGCCGGTGCGCAGCGAGATGTTCCGCAAGGTGCCCGGGTTCGGGACTGCTGCGATCGAGACTGATTAGGCCTCGAACCTATTTCTTGAGTTTTGAGCTTTGCGTTTTCAGTTGCTTCCACTCCTCGAGTCGCCGCCTGATCTCTTTCTCGAATCCGCGATCGGTCGGCTCGTAGTACTTCTTCCCGGCGACCGACTCGGGCAGACACGGCATGTCGGCGATCGCCTCCGGCTCCTCGTGGGCGTACCGGTAGCCCTTGCCGTAGCCCAGTTCCTTCATCAGACCTGTCGGCGCGTTGCGCAGGTGCAGCGGCACCGGATCCGCGGCCTGCGTGTGGGCGTCGGCGGCCGCTGACGCGTAGGCCGTATAGACCGCATTGCTCTTCGGGGCAGTGGCGAGATAGATGGCTGCCTGGGCGAGCGCCGTGTTCCCTTCGGGCATCCCGATGAAGTGCACGGCGTCCTTGGCCGCGACCGCGACGGTCAGCGCCTGCGGGTCGGCATTGCCGATGTCCTCGGAGGCGAAGCGGATCAGGCGCCGCGCGATGTAGAGCGGATCCTCGCCCGCCTCGAGCATGCGCGCGATCCAGTACACCGCCGCATCCGGATCGCTGTTGCGCATCGATTTGTGGAGCGCGGAGATCAGGTTGTAGTGCTCCTCGCCCGACTTGTCGTAGAGGAGCGCCCGGCGCTGAATGGCCTGCTCGAGCTGCGGCACGTCGATCGTTCGTCCGCCGGTCGCCGGATCCACGGGCGCGGCCGCCGCCGAGAACTCGAGCAGGTTCAGGGCGGCCCGCGCGTCGCCGTTGGCAAACCGCGCGATGGCGGCAACGGCGGCGTCGCTCACGGTCAGATCCGCCGACCCGAGGCCGCGCTCGCGGTCCCTCAGCGCGCGGCGAAGGATGCCTTCAATCCCCTCGACGGTCAGCGGCCGCAGCACGAATACCTTCGATCGCGAGAGGAGCGCCGCGTTCACCTCGAACGAGGGGTTCTCGGTGGTCGCGCCGATGAGGACGATGTCGCCGGCTTCGACGCGGGGGAGGAACGCGTCCTGCTGCGCCTTGTTGAAGCGGTGAATCTCATCGACGAAGAGAATCGTGCGGCGCCCGGTCGCGCGCCGTTCGCGCTCGGCCGCCGCCATCACGTCGCGAATCTCCTTGATGCCCGACAGCACGGCGCTGAACTGCACGAAGCGCGCCCGCGTCATCTCCGCGATGATCCGCGCGAGCGTCGTCTTGCCCGTGCCGGGCGGGCCCCAGAAGATGACCGACTGCAGCAGGTCGCGCTCGATCGCCTCGCGCAGCGGCGTGCCGGGCGCGAGCATGTGCTCCTGGCCCACGACCTCGTCGAGCGTGCGCGGCCGTATCCGCTCGGCGAGCGGTGTTCCCTCCAGGGCTCCGTGCCTCCGTGCCTCCGCGGCCCGTTGCGGTGAAGGTGCGTCGTCGAAGAGCGAATCACCCATGCCGTTGCCGCCTGGCAGCGTACACGAGAATCCCCGCCGCCACGGCGACGTTCAGTGATTCGACGGGCGCGGTCATCGGGATGGTGACCAGATCGTCCGCCGCCGCGAGTACCGCCTCGCTCAGGCCCGGTCCTTCGCCGCCGAGGAGCAGCCCGAGCCGTCCGCGCCAGTCGACGGCGTCGGGCGCACGGCCGCCGCGCGGGGCGGCCGCGACCAGGCGACCGCCGTGCGACCGGACGGCCGCGACGGCCTCGTCCACGCCCAGCCCCGCGGCGACCGGCAGCCGCAGGACGGCTCCCATGCTCCCGCGCACCGCCTTCCACGAGAACGGATTCGCCGACCGACCGCAGACGAGCACGCCCGTGGCGCCACCGGCTTCGGCGGCGCGCAGGAGCGATCCGAGATTGCCCGGGTCCTGGACGTCGGCCACGACGATGACGAAGGCGTCGCGCCTCGCGCTGATCGCGCGAGCCTCGACAGGCGCCCGGCGTGCGATCGCCACCAGCCCCGACGGCGACCGCACGGGACTCATCGCCGCAAACGCCTGGTCGTGCGCGCTGAGCACGGACGTGCCCTCCGCCTCGAGGCGGCGCGCCACCTCCGCCTCCTCGCTCGACGCCCGAGCGCGGGAGGCGATCGCCGCGACCTCGATCTCGGCGCCCGCCGCGCGCGCCTCCTGCACCAGGTGCACGCCGTCGAGGAGCAGGCGCGCGCCCGTCGGATCGGGCGTACGCGCGAGCGCGCGAAACCGCTGGACGATCGGATTCTGGCGACTCGAGATCGTCTTCATGAACCACCAACCACCAACCACCAACCACCAACCACCAACTACCGGCTATGTTAAAGTCAACGTCTCGATGAAAGAACGCATTTTGAAGCGTTTCAGCGATGAGATTACCGCGCTCGACCGCGAGCTGAAGTTCGAGCTGCCGAAGGAGATCAAGCGCGCGCGCGAGCTCGGCGATCTGCGGGAGAACGCTGAGTACAAAGCGGCCAAGGAGCGCCAGGAGATCGTGCAGGCGCGCATTGCGATGCTGCAGAAGCGCGTCCGCGAGATTCAGCTCATGAACCTCGATCGCATCCCGCGCGGCCGGGCCGGCTTCGGGTCGACGGTCCATCTGCGCGGCGGCAACGGCGACATCATCGTGTACCAGCTGGTGATGCCGGAGGAAGCCGACGCGGAAAAGGGGCTGATCTCCACCTCCTCGCCGATCGGGCGCGCGATTCTCAACAAGGAAGAGGGCGACGAGATCAAAGTCGTGACGCCCGCCGGGAACCGCGAGTTCGAGCTCGTCAAGCTCATTACCATCCACAACGACTAGCCTGATCCGGATGCGCCGTGCAGCCGTATTCCCCTGAGCGTCGAACGGCGCTCGTGCTCTGCGGGACGGGCGCGCACGGCGCGTACCACGCCGGCGTGCTGCGCGCGCTCGAGGAGGCGGGCGTCAAGATCGACGTGGTCGCCGGTCACGGCGTCGGTGCGGCATCGGCGGCGCTGGCGGCGATCGGTGGCGCGTCCCGATTGTGGGAGGCAGACGGATTGTGGCGCAGTCCGTCGGTCGCGGCGTTCTATCGATGGAAGTGGCCGCTGCGCGCGAGCGCGTGGCTCGTGATCCTGCTGGCGGCGGTCACAGCAGCCGTCGGCGCGCTCGGCGCGCTCGGTCTCGCGGCACCGCCATGGGTGCCTCTCGCGCCGCTCGTGCTCCTGCTGCTCGTCGCAGTGACGCTCGCTGTTGGCGGCGTCGTGACCGGTCGCAGCGGTCGACGAAGACGCCGCATGAGCGGCCGTCCGTGGTGGCGGCTGCTCGGCGCGCCGTTCGACGCCGACCCCATTCAACAGGCGTTTGCCCGTGCGCTGTGGCAGCTGATTCGCGGAGCGTCGCCGGCGTCCGGGCCCGCGGCCTCGGAGCTCGGCCGACGGTACGCCGAGGTACTTGGTGAGAACCTGGGGCAGCCGGGCTTCCGCGAAGTGATGGTCGCCGTGACGGACCTGGACGCCCGGACCGATCTGGTGGCGGCGTTGCTGCGCGAACCGCACCAGCGCGAGTTCGTCGCCCCGCGGCCGGGGCGCGAGCGCGGCGCCGAGGTCGTCGACCTGAGCGGGACGGGCCGCGATCAGGCGGGCGATCTCGTGGCCGGCGCACTGACGCCGCCGCTCGCCTGCGATCCGCAGGCCGTCACCTTCGGCGTCGACAGTTACTGGCGCGGCGAAACGCATCGGCTCTGTGACCGGCCGGGCGCCATCTTCCGCTTGCTGGAGGAACTGGCGTCGGCTGGGGTGACGCAGGTGGTCGTCGTGAGCGCCGTCACGCACCCGCAGAACCCGCACCGGCTGTCGACGCCTCGACTTGAGCTGCGACACCGCCTCAGCGAATTCCTCGGGGCGGCCGAAGCCGCCGCGCTGCGCGACGCGCTGGAGATGGCCCGGCTGCGGTTCGACTCCGTCTATGTGATCGCGCCGGCTCACAACCCCGTGGGCCCGTTCGACATGGCGGGCGCATACGACGAAGCCTCGGATCGAACGCAGGATCTGGTGGAGCTGATGGCGCGCGCCTACGAGGACGCCTCCCACCAGTTCATCGAGCCTGTCGTGGGCGCCAGCGGCGAGCGGCTCGCGAGCAGGGTTCCGGCAAGTGAACGCCTTTGATCCGTCGTCGCGACGCTGGTGCGCCGCGTTCGGTCACAAAGACGTTTAGCGGGATCGCGTCACGACCAGTACGCAGAAACTGCCGCGCGTGCGGCGATACCGGATGTAATTACTGCGACGGGCCTTCCGACACGTCGCCGTTGAGCGTCCGCAGGAAGGCGACGAGCGCGTTCTTTTCGCCCGGCGTCAGCCGCAGTGGGCGCAGTTCCGGATCAAGGAACGGATTCGCGTTGCCGCCGCGGTCGTAGTAGTCGACGACTTCCTCCAGTGTGGCGAGGCTGCCATCGTGCATGTAAGGCGCGGTGCGGGTGACTTCGCGCAGCGTGGGCGTCTTGAAGGTGCCGTTGCCGCCCCCTGGATCGAGCAGGCGTCGGTCGGTCCACGCGACGCCTGTATTGTGCAGCCGCTCGTCGGTGAGCGTAGGACCGACGTGGCAGGCTGTGCAATTGCCCTTCCCGCTGAAAATCTGGAGTCCGGCCTGCTCTTCGGGTGAGAGCGCCGTCCGCTCGCCAGCCGCAAAGCGGTCGTACCGGGAATTGCCTGACAGGATGGATCGCACGTAGCTGGCCAGCGCGCGCGACAGCTGATCGACCGTCAGGTCAACTCGCCGGGCGGCCTGGGAGACCGCCAGATCCATCTCGTCGGGATCTTCAATCGGCGTGAGCACCTGCTCTTCAAGGGTCGTCACGCGCCCATCCCAGAAGAACGATCGTCCCCAGGCCCGGTTGATGATCGCGGGGACATTTCGGCGGCCGGCCCGGCCGAAGACGCCGACCGCGAGGCGCCGTCCGTCGGTGAACGCGCGTTCAGGATCGTGGCAGGACGCGCACGCCAGGGCCGCCCGCACAAGCTCGAGAACGGCCGCGTCGGTCTCGTCTGCCACCGCGGGCCGGTCCAGCAGCCGGCGCGCCGCGTACAGCGCGAACGGAATCCCGTGCTCGTCCGCCACGGCCAGCGGCGCGGCCAGGATCGTTCGATACAGCTTGTCGGCGGCGCGCTGATGGCCTCCCCTGGCGAGTGCACGCGCGAGCAACAGCTGTGCGAACGCCGTCTGCGCTGGATGATGTGCGCGTCCGAGCGCGCGGCGATACGCGGCGCCAGCCGCTTCGAACCGGCGCGACACGAGTTCCTCGCGTTCGCCCTCGCGGGCGGCGGCGGAAAATGTGGGATCGTCGAGTGCTGCACCGCCGGTCGATTGTGCGTCCCACGGTAATAGCAGCCGGTCGCCCTGGGCGTCAGCGACCAGCACGATCGGATCGGCGTGGACCGTGCCGGCGGCCTGCAGGCGCAGGCGTTCGAGCCGCGTCAGCAAGTCCTGCCGCACGTCGGCGGCCATGCGGCGACGCTCGTCGGCCAGGCGTTTTTCGGCGAGCTCACGCTCCTGCGCGAGCATCCGCAGGCTGAGAGCCACGAGGACGAGGCACGGCAGGCCGATCGCGAGGACGAACAGCAGGACCTGTCGCGTGCGGACTCTACGGTGCGGCACCGGATCCTGTCGCACGGCGGCATTCTACGGGCGATAGCGCGGCGAAATGTCATGAAACCGTCACGACCTGCATCGCTGCCGCGCGTATCATGGGGCTCGATGCACCGCGATACCTTAATCGTCCACGCCGGGTACCGGCCGCGCGGCGAGCCGGGCCCGTTTCTCGCCGGCCCGCAGTTCTCGTCCACCTACACCACGCCGGGCGACCCCGCCGAGCACGCGCTGACGTACGGACGCTTTCACAATCCCACCTGGACCGCGTGGGAGGCGGCACTCGGGGCGCTCGAGGGCGGTCACGCGGTCGCGTTCGCGTCGGGCATGGCCGCCGTGGCGGCGACCTTCGGCGTCACGCTGAAGCGCGGCGACGTGCTGGTGCTGCCCTCAGACTGCTATTACGCCATCCGCCGGCTGGCCGCCTCGTGGCTCGAGCCGATCGGCGTCGAGGTGCGCCTGGTGCCCACGCACGGCGATCACGCCGCCGCTCTCGAGGGCGCGCGGCTCCTCTGGCTCGAGACGCCGTCGAATCCGCTCCTCGACGTGTGTGACATTCAGGGGCTGGCGGAACACGCGAGGGCGCGTGGCGCGCTCGTCGCGGTCGACAATACGACCGCGACAGCCTACCTTCAGCAGCCGCTCGAACTGGGCGCCGCGCTCGTGGTCGCCTCTGACACGAAGGCGCTGACCGGGCACAGCGATCTGCTGCTTGGACATGTCGCGACGCGCGACGAGGCGCTCATCGCGGCGCTGCGCACGTGGCGCACCCACCACGGCGCGATCCCCGGCCCGATGGAAGTGTGGCTTGCACACCGGTCGCTCCCGACGCTGCCGCTGCGGCTGAGCCGGCAGTGCGCCTCGGCCGAGCGCCTCGCCGCATTTCTCGCCGCGCGACCCGATGTGGCAGGCGTGCACTATCCCGGCCTGCCGTCGCACCCGGCGCACGCCACGGCGCGGCGCCAGATGCGGGCGTTCGGGACGCTCGTCAGCTTCGATCTCGCCACGCGGCCCCGCGCCGAGGCGTTCCTCGGCGCACTCTCGCTCGTCCGTGAAGCGACGAGCTTTGGCGGCGTCCTCTCGATGGCCGAGCGCCGGGCCCGCTGGGGCGGCGACGCGATCAGCGACGGCTTCATCCGGTTCAGCGTCGGCTGTGAGGCGGCCGAGGACATTATTGCCGACGTGGAACAGGCGCTCGATCGCACCCGCTGACTCGGGTCCCGGGTCCCGGATCCCGAATCCCGGGAGTATGATCGGCCCCGGGAGGTGCCCGATGAAGTCCATCCGGCCTCTCGTTGACAACCAGGACGTCGTGGCGGTCGACATCTCCACGTCGATTGCCCAGGTGGCGCGCCTCATGACCGACCGCCACGTGGGCGCCGTGCCGGTCCTCGACGGCGAACGCGTCGCCGGCATCTTCACCGAACGCGACGTGCTCTCGCGCGTGGTGGCGGCCGGCGTCGATCCGGTGCGCACGCCCGTCAGCGCGGTCATGAGCACCGACCTAGTGGTCGCCGACATCGCCGATCACCACGAGACATGCCTTCGCCGGATGCAGCAGGCGCACGTGCGGCACCTGCTCGTGCTGAAGGAGGGCCGGCTTGCGGGGATCCTTTCGATGCGCGATCTGCTGGCGCTGGAGCTCGACGAGCGCGACGAGGCGATTCACCTGCTGAACGCGTACGTGCACTACATCCCGGCAGATCTGACGCCCACCCGCCCGCGCTCGTAGGGCCGGCCCAGGCATCGGGTACCGACGGCGGAGGAGGAGCAGCCTGGCCGGGCGGACACGCTGTGAGGCGTATAATGCGGCCTCAACGCGCGTTCCGCGCGCCCTCTCGAGGACAGAGAACATGCCCGTTCGCGTCAAGCCGATGACCCTGTGGCGCGTCGAAGTCGACAACCAACCGGGCGCGCTCGCCAGAGCGCTCGAACCGCTGGCCACGGCAAGAGTCAACCTGCAGGTGGTGATGGGATATCGGCTGCCCGGTGATCGCACGCGGGCGGCGATCGAGGTAGCGCCAATCAGCGGCGCCCGCGCCGCCGCGGCGGCGGCAGCGGCGGGCCTGCAGGAGGCGGCCATCGGTGCGCTTCGGGTCGACGGTGACAACCGTCCCGGGCTCGGACATGCCATCGCGTGGGCGCTGGGCGAGGCGGGGATCAATGCGGATTTTGTTCTCGGCCAAGTCATCGGAGGCCGGCATACCACCGTGATCGGCTTCGAGAGCCGCGAGGATGCCGACCGCGCGATTCCGCTCATCACGCGCGCCGCCGCGGCGCCCCGCCGCCAGCGTGGCACGCTGAAGACGGCGCGCACGCGCGGCCGGCACGCGGCCGGAAGGGCGCGTTCCGGCCAGCGCCGCCGACGCTGATCACCGGCCTGCCGCTGGCGCGGCGGCGTTCGTATGTACTGCTGAGAATTCCCCGTTGCGCCAGGGCCATGCCGGATCTTTCGCACACGTCCCGCAGAGCCGCAGTGCTCGCTGCGGTCCAGCGTGACGTCTTCATGCGTCGCCCCGCTTCTTCGGCGCCGTCGGGCGCTCCATCGGTCCACGCAGACCATCACCAGGGGACTTCAACCACGTGCGCTCGGTGCTCGCGACCAGCGACGGGCTCTTCGAGATCGATATCCAGGAGATGCCCAACATGGTGCAGGCCAAGGGGTTGCCGCGGCAGATCGTCTATCCCGAGCTGCGCAAAGGCTTCCAGGTCGCACGCTATGTCGAGGATCCCATCGTCCTTGGCATCCATCCTGCCACGGGGATCATGGCGAAGACGCAGGATGACGAGGTGATCCTCGCCTAGGACCCCGAGGCCCGGTCATCGGACAGGCTCCCACCGGGGCCGTTCGGTCGTCGAGCTGGTTGATGGGCGGAAGGCGTCAGGGTTGGGCGACCACCGCCGTCAACCGCTCTCCGCGATCTGAGGGATGCTGTCCCGCGCTGTGCCGTGCGGCACTGAGCTGGATATCCGGTCGCGGGGCTGTGTCACGCTCGCCGGCGGAAGGACTCCGCTGTGCCGATGAGGAAGCTCGGCCCTGGAAGCGAAACGGCCACAGCCCAGGCGGTCGTAGCGGGTGGTCGCCGCGCCTGTTGAGCAGCTGTCGATACTTCCCTCCTTGAAGGAGTTCGGATGGCGGTCGCGAGTCTCCGGGGACCGGAGGCCCACAAGACCTCCATGTCCAATATGTTCCTCGCCTGGAGCGCTGTCAACCTCTGGAGGGCCCACCTCTGGAGGCCCCATCGCCACAAGCAGATCTCGCCGAGGCTCAGCGTGCCGTGGTCGAGGCGTTCAGCAGCACCATGGCGCGGTCGTTGTTCGCCGTGGCGAACACGACCAGGCACTTGTCCTGACTGCCTGAGGCGGCCGCGTACAAGTGATGGATGTCGATCTGCTCCTGCGCGAGCCTTTCCGTGAGGCGGTGGAGCATGCCCGGCTTGTGCGGCAGCTCGGCGACCAGCACATCGGTCTGGCGCACGCTGTACTGCGGCTTCAAGGCGTCGGCGACGCGCACGCTGTCGTCGGTCAGCAGCCGAATGACGGCGTCGCTCCCTTCTACCCACGCGCAGACGCCGAGGACATTGGCGCCCTTGTCCGCGATTGACTTGGCCAGCCGGTCGAGCCCGCCAATCTCGTTTGGCATCCTGACGACGATTTCCTTGGCTGGACGTGTGCTCAACATGGCCTACCTCTTCACAGTACACAGTAAGTCCGTTGGCGGCTGACGCGCAACGGCCACTGCCGGCGAGCGGATGTACAATCCGCGCTGCGAGGCTGCGAAAGGAGAGACGCATGCGCCGCTCGGTGTGCATGGCCGCCATGCTGGCGTTGATCGCCGTCGGCTGCGGCCGTTCGGTCAACCTCGACGAGGAGCGCACCGGGCTCCTCGAGGCCGATCGGCAGTTCGCGCAGTCGACGAAGGACGTCGATCTGTTCATGTCGTACTGGGCACCCGATGCCACGGCGCACCTGTCGGGACGCGCCGCCGTCCGAGGCACCGACGCCATCCGAAAGGCATTCGCCGAACCGGTGACGGCCCCGGGCGTCTCGCTGTCGTGGACGCCGGAACGGGCTGAAGTGTCAGCCGCCGGCGATCTCGGCTACACCGTTGGCTCCTACGAGCTGACGGCCAACGGCGCGAAGGAGCGCGGCAAGTACGTCACGATCTGGAAGAAGCAGCCCGAGGGGACCTGGAAGGTGATCGAGGACATCGGCAACTCGAACCTGCCTCCGGCGACCGGCGCGGCCGCGGCGCCCACGCCGCCACAGTAATCAGCAGTCGAGGCAGCGCACCTCGGCGAAGATCGCCTCGTGCCTGTCGGGGTTCTCCCGTGCGTAATTGACCAGGCACCGCACGGCCTTCCCGACGTCGGGCAGGCCGTAGGTCGCCGCCATCTGTTCGAGAAACGCGATCTTTTCCGACTCGAGCTCGATCGAGCAGACACGTGCGTCTTTCACGCTTTTCTCCTACGCTCTGACCAGCCGGCCGGCCGGTTGGTGCTCGTGCAGGAAGTCGAGCGCCATCGTCAGGATGCGCTCCGTCAGGCCGTCCGCCTGGATGTTACCGAACTTGTCGCGGAAGGCGCGGAGCGGGACGACGGCCTTCGCCATGGCGCGGTGGCCGCCGGCGCTGCCGATATCGGCGAAGTACTTCCGCACGAACTCGCCGGCGTTGCGCGAGTAGCCGAGGTTCCGCACCGAGATGACGAGCGAGTCGTGGACGACGCCGGCCACGATCGTCCACTTCACGTTCTCGAGCTGCAGATAGAAGTCGGCCACGTACGGGATGAAGTCCTCGCGGGGCAGCGCGCCGAGGAAGGCGCAGAACACCTGCTCGACCAGCCGGCCGTGCTGCTTGGCGCGGAGCACGTACTCCAGCCGCTCCATCGTGATTTCCGCCCCCTCCATCTTGCGGATGAGCGCCGCGTCGGCGAGCGGATAGAGATACGAGAACGCCTCGATGTCGACCCGGTTCGCCTGGCGGTTGAAGAAGAGCGTGTCCGACTTGATGGCGTACAGCATCGCCGTGGCGGTGCGCTCCGAGATGTTGGCGTCGACCGCCCGCAGGTGCTCGGTCATGATCGTGGAGGTCGAGCCGTAGTCGGGGCGGATGTCCTTGAACACCGCCGTATATCCGGGCTGCTCCGGATGATGATCGATGACCAGGTCGACGCGATCGATGGCGCCGCCGAAGTAGTGCGGCTGCACGTCGACCATCGCCACGCGGTCGTACTCGGCCACCTGCGCCGGCGTGATCTGCTCGACGTGCAGGTCGAGCAGGTTGACCATGCGCACGTTCTCCGGCCGCGTCACCCCTTCGAGCGCCGCGATGACGGCCGTCTGACGCGTCCGCCGGAGCGCATTGCGCAGCGCGAGGCCGCTGGCGAGCGCATCGGGATCGGGCTCGTTGTGCAGCAGGATCAGGACGCGCTCGGCGTCAGTGAAGAACCGCTGGTACTGCTGGACGCGCAGGCGCGTCAGCGACCGGCTGAACTCGGTGAGGAGCGGGCCGCCGAAGAGCTCCGAGAGCGCGAGGTAGTTCAGCTCGGGAAACTGCGCCTTGAGCGCGTGCTCGCGCTCCCGCGCGTGCGAGATGCCGACGCCGAGCACGTAGACCAGCGTTCCGCCCGCGTCGCGGATCGCCTCGAGGATCTTCTTCAGGCTGCGGCGGCCGTTGTCTTCGACCACCACGCAGGTGCCAGGGGTCAGGTCGGCTCTGAGGTAGGTATCGGTGCGCCGCGGGTCCGCGGCTGTGACGTTCAGGCGCGCTTCATGGAGGCGGCGGGCGACCGGTTTGCTCTCGACGAGGAATTCGACCTCGAAGCTGGGCAGCAGGATTTCGTGGAGCATCCTGATGACCAGCTCGGTCTGGCAGACGGCGAGGCACCTCATAGGATGACCACGGCCGCCCCCGGAACCACCTGCACCATAGACGCGAAACTCTAATTATACGCCCCTCTGATCTATCGGGTTTCCCCGGTACCCGGTGTAGGATCGGAGGTCTCTGAGGATGATGCGGATGCGCAGGGCCCTGATGACGGCCGCAGTGCTGGGCGGACTCGTCCCGAGCGTCATCGACGCGCAGTTCCGATCGCGGATCGATCTCGTGACCATGGGCGTGACGGTCACGGATCGGCGCGGGAATTTCCTCAGTGATCTGACACGCGACGACTTCGAGATCCGCGAGGACGGCAAGCCGCAGACCCTCACCTCGTTTGCGCGCGGCGACAGCGAGACCGAGGAACTGCCGCTCCATCTCGGGCTGCTCTTCGACACGAGCGGCAGCATGGGCGAGGACATCAAGCTCGCCCGGTCGGCGGCGGTGAAGTTCCTCAACACCCTCAGCGACGCCGTCGACATGACGCTCGTCGACTTCGACACCGAGGTCAGGGTGGCCCGCTACGACCAGGCCAACTTTCCACGCATGGTCGAGCGTATCCGCAACCGGAAGCCGGACGGCTGGACGGCGCTGTACGACGCGCTCGGCGTGTATCTCGACGGCGCGGCCGAGGCTGACGGCCGGAAGATCCTCGTGCTCTACACCGACGGCGGCGACACACGCAGCACGATCACGTTCAGCGACGCGATGACGCTCGTCCGCGCCTCGGACGTCACCATTCATGCGGTCGGCTTTCTCGAGAACCAGCCGAGCAGCGTCCGCATCGGCCAGCGCATGCGGCTCATGGACATCGCGGAGGCGACGGGCGGCCAGGCGTTCTTCCCCACGGCGATGAAGGACGTGGAGGCGGCCTACGAAAAGATCGTCGCCCAGATTCGCAACCAGTACACCCTCGGGTACGTCTCCACCAACACGGCCCAGGACGGCAGCTGGCGCCGCGTCGAGATCAGGGTCAAGCGGCCCGGGCTGCGCGATCTCCGCGTCCACACCCGCAAGGGCTACTTCGCGCTCTATAAAGAAGGGCGATAAATCATTTATGATTAGTGATTTGTGATTGGCGATTTGGGCCCGGCCATCTGTCCCGAATCACCAATCACGAATCGCAAATCGTAAATGAATTTTGCCCTCGTCAGTGACTTCGAAGTCCGTGGCGATCAGGTTCACGCCATCCCGGAGCTCGTCGAGGGCCTGAACCGCGGCGACACGCACCAGGTGCTGCTGGGCGTCACCGGCTCCGGCAAGACGTTCACGATGGCGCAGGTCGTCGCCGCGGTGAACCGGCCGACGCTGGTGATGGCGCACAACAAGACGCTGGCGGCGCAGCTCTATCAGGAGTTCAAGCGCTTCTTCCCCGAGAACGCCGTCGAGTACTTCGTCAGCTACTACGACTACTACCAGCCCGAGGCCTACGTGCCCGCGACCGACTCGTACATCGAGAAGGAAGCGACGATCAACGACGAGATCGACCGCATGCGCCTCTCCGCCACCCGGTCGCTCTTCGAGCGGCGCGACGTCATCATCGTCGCGAGCGTCTCGTGCATCTACGGCCTCGGCTCCCCGGAGGCGTACTACGGGATGCTCCTGCCGCTGCAGCTCGGGCAGCGGATCGATCGCGACCAGATCCTGCGGAAGCTCGTCGAGATCCAGTACGAGCGCAACGACGCCGAATTCGGCCGCGGCGCCTTCCGCGTGCGCGGCGACATCGTCGAGGTGGTGCCGTCGTACGAGGAGCACGCGCTGCGCATCGGGCTGTTCGGCGACGAGGTCGACGAGCTGGCATGGTTCGACCCGCTGACGGGGAAGGTCATCCGCCGCGTCGAGAAGGTCGCCGTCTATCCGAAATCGCACTTCGTCACCTCGCGCGACCGCACGAAGCGCGCGGTCGAAGCGATCAAACAGGAGCTGGAATGGTACCGAGGCCAGCTCGAGTCCGAAGGCAAGCTGCTCGAAGCGCAGCGGCTGCACCAGCGCACGATGTTCGATCTCGAGATGATTCGCGAGATCGGCTACTGTCACGGCATCGAGAACTACGCGCGGCACCTGACCGGACGGGCGCCGGGCGAGCCGCCGCCGACCTTGCTCGACTACCTCCCGGACGACGCGCTCGTCGTCGTCGACGAAAGCCATCAGACCGTGCCGCAGATTCGCGGCATGTACCACGGCGATCGCTCGCGAAAGGAAGTGCTCGTGGCCTACGGCTTCCGTCTCCCTTCGGCGCTCGACAATCGCCCCCTCAGTTTCGAAGAGTGGGAAGCGCGCGTGAAGCAGGTGGTCTTCGTCTCGGCGACGCCGGGCCCGTACGAGCTGGCCAGGGCCGGCGGCGTGGTCGTCGAGCAGGTGATCCGGCCGACGGGCCTGATGGACCCGCCGATCGAGGTGCGTCCCGTGCGGGGCCAGGTGGACGATCTGCTCACCGAGATCCGGGATCGGGTCGGCACGCACGAGCGCGTGCTCGTGACGACGCTCACCAAACGCATGGCGGAAGACCTGACGGCGTACTACCAGGAGCTGGGCGTGCGGGTGCGATACCTGCACTCGGACATCGATACACTCGAGCGGGTGGACATCCTGCGCGATCTGCGCCGCGGCGCCTTCGACGTGCTCGTGGGCATCAACCTCCTCCGGGAGGGGCTCGACCTGCCGGAGGTCTCGCTGGTCGCGATCCTCGACGCCGACAAGGAGGGCTTCCTGCGCTCCTCGGGGTCGCTGATACAGACATCGGGCCGCGCCGCACGCAACATCAACGGCCGCGTGATCATGTACGCGGACACGATCACCGCCTCGATGAAGTCGGCGATTGCCGAGACCGAGCGCCGGCGGGCGCTCCAGGCGGCCTACAACGCCGAGCACGGCATCACGCCGGAGTCGGTCGTGCGCCAGATCGACGACGTGCTGTCGAGCGTCTACGAGCGCGACTACGTGAGCGCGCCCGAGGTCGAGGAAGAGCGGCTGCCGTTCCGCACGCAGGCGGAGCTCGATGCCGAGATCGCACGGCTCGAGAAGGAGATGAAGGCCGCGGCGGCGAACCTCGACTTCGAGCGGGCCGCCTCGATCCGCGACCGGCTCAAGGCGCTGCGCAGCCGTGAGCTCGGGCTGACCCGCCTCTCCGCAGGCCGATGATCGCGTGCTGACCCACACCGAGCGCTGGATGAAGGCCGCGGTGCTCGAGGTGCAGGAATACGTCCTGCTCCTCGGGCACATCGTCCGGGCCGCGGTGACGGCGCCGTTCTACCGGCGCGATGTGGTGATGCAGTTCGAGGCGATCGGCATCGGATCGCTGACCGTGGTCTCGCTGACCGGCTTCTTCACCGGGGCGGCGCTCGCGCTCCAGACAGGTCAGACGCTCGATCGATTCGGCGCGCGGACGCTGGTCGGGCAGCTCGTCAGCGCCTCCATGATCCGGGAGCTCGGCCCGGTGCTGACCGCGCTGATGCTGGCGGGGCGCGTCGGCTCCGGCATCGCGGCTGAGCTCGGGTCGATGGCCGTCACGGACCAGATCAACGCGCTGCGCACGCTCGGCACCGACCCGCTCCGCAAGCTCGTCATCCCACGGGTGCTCGCGACGACGATGATGGCGCCCGTGCTGACGGTGATTGCCGACACGTTCGCCATCATCGCCGGCTGGATCATCTCCGTCACGAACCTGGGTGTCGGCTCGAGCACCTACTGGACGCAGGTACAGGAAGGGTTGTATCTAGGTGATGCATGGCAGGGGATCGTCAAGCCGTTCGTGCTCGGGTTCGTGATCGGCACGATCGGCTGCCACGTCGGGCTGCGGACGCGGGGTGGCACGCAGGGCGTCGGCCGATCGACCACCAATGCGGTGGTGGTCGCCTCGGTGCTGGTCATTGCGGTCGACTTCTTCCTGACGCCCGTCCTCATGCGCGTGCTCTACTAATGGCCTGTATCAACTGATGCACTACCACCAGAGACAGCCCTTCGACCGCGGTTCTGCTGGCCGCGACAACGGAGCGGCCAGTCTCGTCGTGGGAAGGACGTACCCGTAGGGATGACCTTCGCCACCCAGCGTGCACCGGCGCTCGAAGAGGCGCTCGGCCCGGGTTCGCCCATCGTGGTGTTCGACCGGGTGTCGCTGGCGTTCGACGACCACGTGGTCCTGCGCGAGATCAGCTTCACGCTCATCAAGGGGCATACGAAGATCTTCCTGGGGGCGAGCGGGTCCGGGAAGTCGACGATTCTGAAGTTGATCCTCGGGTTGTGGAAGCCCGACGCCGGGGTCATCTGGGTGAACGGCGAACGCGTGGATCAGATGGCGGAAGCGGGGCTGATGAAGGTGCGGGCGGACCTCGGGATGGTATTCCAGGAAGGGGCGCTGTTCGATTCCCTGACGGTGGCCGAAAACGTCGGGTACAAGCTCCTGGAGGAGGGGATGCCCGAGGACCAGGTGTGGGCGCGCGTCGATGAGGTGCTGGGGTTCATCGGCCTCGCCGAGTTCGCCGACCGGATGCCGTCGGAGCTGTCGGGGGGCCAGCGCCGCCGCGTCGCGATCGCGAGGGCGATGTCGTACAAACCGCGTATCCTGCTGTACGACGAGGCCACCACGGGCCTCGATCCGATCACGGCCGACACGGTCGACAACGAGATCATCAAGCTGCGCGACCTCGAAGAGATCAGCTCGATCGTCGTGACGCATCAGCTCCGCGACGCCTTCCACATCGCGACGCACGAAGCGGTCCTGAACGGCGACGGGATCCGGATCGTGGAGGCCGATGCGGCCAAGGCGCGAGAGGCGGAGTTCATTATGCTGAAGGACGGGGGCATCCATTTCGAAGGGAACGCCGCGGAGCTCCGCGGCGCGCGCGACCCGTACCTCCGTACATTCCTGTCATCGTAGAGGCACACACGTCATGCCACGCACTCGTTCACTTGCCTGGGCCGAACTGAAGATCGGGATCGTGTCGGTCGTCGCCCTGGCGCTCGCGGCCATGCTGATCTTCCTGCTGAGCGGCGAAGGCGGGTTCAGCTGGCAGCGCTACTCGCTCAAAGCGGTGTTCGACAACATCACCGGGCTCAATGAGGGCTCGCCCGTGCGCGTCGCTGGCGTCGAGGTCGGCTCGGTCACCGGGATCGACTTCATCGGCGACCGCGTGGAGGTCACGTTCGAGCTGTCGGATCGGATGCGCCCCCGCGTGACGACCGCCTCGACCGCGGCGCTCGGTTCGGTCTCGCTGCTCGGGGAAAGCGCCATCGATATCACCGCCTCGACCGCCGGCACGCCGATTCCGGAGTGGGGGTACGTGCGGACGCGGCCGACGGCCGCCTCGCTCACCGAGGTGACGGCCCAGGCGTCGCAGGGCATCCAAGAGCTGACGTATCTGATCCAGGAGATCCGCCTCGGCAAGGGCACCGTCGGCCGGTTGTTCACCGACGAGGCGCTGTACAAGGAGATGTCGGCGCTCGTGAAGGCGGCCGAAGCCGTCGTGCACAGCGTAAACCGCGGCCGCGGGACGCTCCCCCGGTTGATCAACGATCCGACCGCCGCCAAGGCGCTCGAAGCGTCGCTCCAGAGCTTCGAGACGATCACCGCGCGCATTCGCGCGGGCGAGGGCACGCTCGGCCGGTTCCTGACCGATGACGCGTTCGCGCGGTCGCTCTCGTCGACCGGCGCCAATCTGGACGCGATTACCGGCAGCATCAGCCGCGGCGAGGGGACGGCCGGTCGGCTCGTCAACGATCGCCAGCTGTACGACCGGCTCAACTCCATGTCCGATCGGCTCGACAAAGTGGTGGCGGGCCTCCAGGAGGGGCAGGGGACCGCCGGCCAGTTGCTGCGGGATCGGCAGTTGTATGAGAACATGAACAGCGCGGTCGCCGAGCTGCGGCAGCTCGTACGCGACATCCGCGCCGACCCGCGCAAATTCCTCAACGTCCGCGTGAGCCTGTTCTAGTGACTGACGTATTCCTCGGCATCATAGCCGTCGCGGTGCTCGTCATGGCCGCCATCCAGGTGGCCGCGGTCGTCGTGGCCGTCCGGCTGGTGCGGCGCGTCGATCGGTTCGCCGACCGCGTCGAGCAGGACATCCGGCCGATCGTCGCGAGTCTGCAGGCGCTCACCGCCGACGCCGCACGGGCGACCTCGGTCTTCAAGGCGATTCTGGCGATCTTCCGCGGACCGCAGAAGGAGTCGCACGCCGCCGCGGGCGACGAGGAAGGCCCGCTCTTCATCGGATAGTAGGCAGTAGGCAACCGGCGGTCGGTGCGACGCACCGGCATGCCTTTCTGCCTACTGCCTACCGCCTACTGCTGATTGACGCCTGCGCCTGCGGGTGATACAAGTCGCCGTACTTACCGGGGGGCACCATGATCACTCGTGCTGTGCGGTGGGGCGTCTGCGCGTGCGTGCTGCTGCTCGTCTCCGTCGTTGCCGGCGCGCAGGAGTCGAATTCCGCCGGACTTGCCGCGGAGCTCGCCAAGCTCCTCGACTCCATGAAACTCGACAGCATCGCCGCGAAGGTGCAGGGCGACGAATACGTCGGCGCACTGTACTTTCCCGGCAGCCAGCTGCTCGTCGTCAGGGCCCGGTACAGCGTGCCCGAGCGCATGGATGAGCAGCTCGCGAAGAAGGCCTACCGCGACGTCTATATCGATCTCAACAGCGCCTCCGTGCCCGCGTCGAAGGTGCTGATTGCCGATCTCGGGGCGAACGGCCTCTACCCGCGCCGTCGCGAGAACCAGTTCGATACGGCTGACATCGGCGGGCGGAGCTATTCGTTCGACGGCGAGTGGGGCAAGGCCAAGCTGTCGGAGCAGGAGTACATGAAGGCCTTCCAGGCGACCGAGGGCGAATATGTGAAAATGTTGGAAGCGCTCGTCGCTCAGCTGAAGAAGACCTCGTAGGCGGCGCAGTGGCGCCAATGCTGCGAGGCAAAAGGGGGCAGTCCTTCGGGGCTGCCCCTTTTGTGTCATGAGCCGGTACCGCATCGTCGAGAGTCTGGGACGCGGAGGGATGGGCGAGGTGTGCCTCGCCGACGACCTCGTGCTCCACCGCCAGGTGGCGCTGAAGTTCCTCATGTCGCCCGGCGAACAGAGCGAGCAGGATGCGCTCGACCAACTGCTCGGTGAGGCGCGCGCCGCCGCCGCGCTCGATCATCCGTTCATCTGCTCGATCTATGAGGTCGCGACGCTCGACGGCCGGCCGTGCATCGTCATGGAGTACGTCCGCGGGGAAACGCTGGAGCGCCGGCTGCGGCGGGGGCCAATGCCGCTTGCCGACGCGCTCCACGTGGCCGAAGAGGTCGCCGAGGCGCTCGAGGCGGCGCACAAGCGGCGCGTCATTCACCGCGACCTGAAACCTGCGAACGTGATGCTGACCGAGGACCAGCACGTCAAGGTGATGGACTTCGGCCTCGCGACGCGGTTGCCCGTGGAGAGCCTCGAGCCGGCGGCTGCCGGGCGGGCCATGCCGGCGGAGGTCGGCGTCGTGCGGGGGACGCCGGCGTACATGGCGCCCGAGCAGATTCGCGGGGAGCCGGCTGACCGTCGATCGGACATCTTCGCGTGTGGCATCGTGCTGTACGAGCTGCTGTCGGGCAGCAACCCGTTTCATCGGGGAAGTGTGGACGAGACGCTCGCGGCGATCCTCGGCGAGCCTGCCGCCGATCTGCGGGAGCGAACGGCGGGCGTGCCGGCGCCCGTCGCCGCGCTCGTCGCGCGGCTGCTGGCGAAGGATCCGGCCGCACGTCCGGCGTCGTTCGGCGACATCCGGATGAGCCTGCGGCGCGTTGCGGTGGATCCGACGCCGGCGGCGGCACACCCGGTCGCGCCGATCGTTCCGGATCTGCCTCACGCCGAGGCCAGCGCCCGGCTGATCGGCCGTGACGCCGAGCGTGCACAGTTGCTCGATCGCGTGCGGCAGGCCGCTGCGGGACGCGGAGGCGTCGTGGTGCTGGAGGGCGACGCGGGTGTCGGCAAGACCCGTCTCGCCGAGGAGACGCTTCGCGCGGCGCGTCAGATCGGATGCGTGACCCTCGTGGGCCGGTGCGACGAGCAGGAGAGCGCGCCGGCGCTCCTCGCGTACATCGAGCTGCTGGAGGACGCATCGCGCGTGCTGCCGGCGGCCTCGTTCCGGCGGGTCGTCGCGCCGGGCGCGCCGGAGCTGGCGATGCTGCTGCCCGAGCTGCACCGCCTCTTCCCCGATCTGGCGGCTCCGCTCGACCTGCCGCCGCAGCTGCGGCAGCGGTTTCTGTTCAAGAACGTCGAGGAGCTCTTCGTCCGCTGCAGCCGGATCGCGCCGCTCATCCTGTTCGTCGACGACCTGCAGTGGGCCGATGAACCGACGGTGCAGCTCACCCAGCATCTGGCGGGACGCCTGGCGGGACACGCGATCCTGCTCGTCACGGCGTGCCGCGAGAGCGAGGATCCGCCGGCGGGCGAGGCGAAGGGCGCGCTGCAGCACCTGCTGGATCGCGTCCGCGGTCAGGGCCGCGACGCGTCGGCCGCGCAGACCGTTCGAGCGGTGATCGCCGACATCGTGCGGCAGGGCGCGGCGAGACGCATCGGGCTGCAGCCGTTTGCCGAGGTCGACGTGCGCGGCATGCTGGCGGCGTTCGCGCATGACGACCCGCCCGCGCGGCTGGTCCGGCGGTTCGTCGAGCAGACGGGAGGCAATCCATTCTTCGTGGCCGAGCTGTACCGGCACCTCAAAGAGGACGGCCGGCTGTTCAACGCACAGGGCCGGTGGCGGCGCGACCTCGAGATCGACGAGGCCGACATTCCGGAATCGGTCCGCAGCCTGCTCGAGCGGCGGCTCGCGCGCGTGCCCGCCGACACACAGAAGGTGCTGCGCGCGGCCGCGATCATCGGGCGCCAGTTCGACCTCGACCTGCTGGAGGCGGTCGCCGACGCCGACGCCGATGCGGTCGTCCGGGCCCTCGAGGAAGCCGAGCAGGCACGGCTGCTGAAGGGTCCGTCGGGGCGCCACGACATCCTCTGGCGGTTTCCACATCAGCTCGTCTGCCAGACGCTGGCCGCCTCGACGCCGCAGCTGCGGCGGCAGCGCCTTCACCTTCGCATCGCGGACGCCATGACGCGGCTCGACCCCGCATCCGAGCGCTACGCGGCCGAGATCGCGCACCACCTGTACAGCGCCGGACGGCAGGCCGATGCGGGACGCACGGCGCGCGCGCTCGTTGCCGCCGGAGATGCCGCGTACATGATGTACGCGACCGACGAGGCGACGGGTCACTACCGGCGGGCGCTCGAGGTGCTCCGCGACGGCGATGGAACGGCACCGATACGGCGCGGGGTCGAGGAGCGGCTGGCGGATCTGCTCGCACTGGTCGGCGACCGCTGGGCTGCCCTCGAGGCGTACCAGCGCATCCTGGAAGAGTCCGTCCACGCCGAGCGGGTGGATCACGCGCGGATGAGCAGGAAGATTGGAACGCTGCACTGGCAGGGCGGCGACCGGACGGCGGCGATGACGTGGTACCGGCGCGCGCTGGAGACACTCGACGGATCGGCGGCGCATCTCGAGTCGGCACACCTGTACCACGAGCTTGGGCGCGCGGCATTTCGCAGTGGCGACAGCGCGCAGGCGATTCAGTGGGCGGAGCAGGCTCTGCAGGCGGCCGAGGCGGCGCTCGCCGACCTCGCCGCGGGGCCGGACGTGCGCCGGACGGCCACGGCCGCCATCGCCCATGCCACCAATACGATTGGCGTGGCGTTGGCGCGCAGCGGCAACCTCGACGGCGCACGGCAGCGCATCGAGCGCAGCGTGGCGGCGGCGAGGGAGCTCGGGCTTCTCGATGTCGCCTGCCGCGGCTACGCGAATCTCGGCGTGCTGTACAGCACGGTCGAGCCCCAGCGCGCCATCGAGGTCTCGCTCACAGGCCTCGACCTGGCGTCGAAGATCGGCGCTGCGTCGCTCCAGCCGTACATCTACGCCAACCTGGCGGCCGCCTACTGCGCACTGACCGATCGCTGCGAGAAGGAGGGACTCGAGGCGGCACAGGCGGCGGCGACGATCGACCGCGAGCTCGGCCAGCTCGACCATCTCGCGGTGCCGCTCATCGTCATCGCGCAGATTCATCAGTGCCGGGGCGAGCTGCAGCGCGCGCAGGACGCCTATCGCGAGGCGCTGGCGCTCGCCGAGCGGATCGGCGAGCCGCAGCTCCTCCTGCCGTGCTATGACGGCCTCGCGACCGTGTCGCTCGACCGGGGCGATCGCGAGCGCGCGGCCGAGTACATGGAGCGGGCCCGCCAGCTGTGTGTCCGGACGGGACTCGATCCTGATACGCTGCTGCTCTTACCGTTTCTGTGTTGAGGGGGCACGACCATGCAGGGAAGGCGAATACCGATCATGCCGGGGGAGCAGGCGCCCCATTTTGCCGTTCCCGCGGTGCACGAAGACCGGACGATTGCGCTCTCGGATTATCGTGGCCGCACGCCGCTGCTGCTCGGGCTGTTTCCCGGACTGTATTGTCCGTTCTGCCGGCGGGCGCTCGCGCAGATGGCCGCCACTTCCGACGCGCTGAAGCCCCTCGGCGTCGAGTGCCTCGCCATCGTCGGCACCGAGCTCGAGAACGCGCGCTTGTATTTCCGGTACCGGCCGACGCGGCTCCCGATCGGCGCCGATCCGCAGCTCGAGACGCACCGATCCTTTGGAGTTCCGCGGCCCGAGCCGACGCCGGAGATGATGCGGGCGGTCGAAAAGGTCCGAATCAACCCGTTCGGCGATCTCCAGGAGCCTTTGCCCGTGATGGAGGCCGGCGACGCGCTGAACCGGCTCGATGGTTTCCAGCCGACGGCAACAGACAGGCGCGAGGCCGAATCCACCTTCACGCAGATGAAGGGACAATTCCTCATCGATCGCGACGGCATGATCCGCTGGGCGAATGTCGAGTGCGGGAAAGAGGGATTGTCGGGGCTCGGGAAGTTCCCCACGCAGGAGGAGCTCCTCACGGCGGCCCGCACCGTCACCGCAGCGCTGGGAGCATGATTGGTGGCCCTAATTGGCGCCAGTTGGAACCAGACGACCGTGTGGCTGCGCCAGCTCGACCGACTGCGCACCGCGGAACGGAGACCCGACGATCATGACTATTCGCGTTCGGCGCGCAGTAGCTCTTCGAGATAGCGACGATCGGCCGCGTCTGATGGTCGCAGAGTGTCCTTGGTGCGGATGAGTGTGGCGAGACTGGCGACCGGGATGTCAACGCCTGCGATCGTCAATCGCTCGACGTCGCTGACTGCATCCGCATACTCGATTCCACAGGCCCGTGCCATCAGATCGACGACGATCTCGTCAGCCACTCTGACCACCGCATAGCGCGCGACGTCAGTCTCGGCCACTTCATCAATGGCCCGATCTTCGAGAATGCGAAGGGCTTGCTTGACGCGGGCAATATTGTCAGGCGAGGCATCTACCAGCAGGTCGATGTCCTTGGTCGTCCTGGACCCGCCATGCGCAATGACGGCAAAGCCGCCGATGAGGATGTAGCGCGCGCCGGCGTCGTTCAGCGCTCGGCAGATGCGGGCGAGGTCCTCGACTTGAGGTTCGCGTGCGTACGGGCCATCGTGCGTGTCATCCACGCGTCGGCCTCCTCGAAACTCCGGAACCGGTAGACGCCTCGAGGAACAATGGCGCCCGTGGCGCGCACGGCAGCCATCGTGCGTTGAAGGGCGCCGACTTCACCCCCCTCGAGCCGACGACTTCCAACTGTCTTGATCACTCATTCGATTCTACAACCAGGTGCACAGCGGCAGTCTTTCGAGCCCAGCCTCAACTCGATGGCGACGGTTCGATACACAGGCTGGGATCGCGATTCCGGCCCCTTGGGAATCAATGAGTTGGAGGTGGTGGACGCGACTGGACTCGAACCAGTGACCTCGCGCGTGTGAAGCGCGCGCTCTAACCAACTGAGCTACGCGTCCGGAGCAACCCTCAGTCTAACATGGCGTGTCTGCGGCCCTGGTGAGTCGCCAGGCGCTATTCCGTTCCGTACAGCCGATCGCCGAAGTCGCCGAGCCCGGGCACGATGTACTTGTGCGCGTTGAGGTGGCGGTCGACCACGGGCGTGTAGAGGTGCACGTCGGGGTGATGCCGCTCCACGAGCGCGATGCCCTCGGGCGCCGCGACGATGCAGATCGTGCGGATGGTCTTCGCGCCAGCCTGCTTCAGGAGATCGATCGCGGCCACGGCGCTCCCGCCGGTGGCGAGCATCGGGTCGATCATCAGCACGTAGCTCTCGGCCACGCTCGGTGGCAGCTTCGAGTAGTACTTCGACGCGATCGCCGTGGCCTCGTCGCGCTGCAGGCCGATGTGACCGACGCGCGCGGCCGGCAGCAGCTCGAGCACCGCGTCGAGCATCCCGAGACCGGCGCGGAGTACCGGCACCACCACGACGTCGCCGTCGACCACGCGGCCGGCGGCGGGCCCGAGCGGCGTGGCCACCTCTTCCGCCTTCGTCGGCACGTCGCGGAGCGCCTCGGTGGCGAGCAGCACGCTGATGCGATTGGCCGCGCGCCGGAACGCCGGCGGCGCGGTGCGGACGTCGCGCAGCTCCATCAGGGCATCGTGCACGAGCGGATGGTCGACGAGGTGAAGCGGCACTGCCTCTATGATAGTGCGAGGGATCGCGGATGAAGATCGCGTTCGTGGTCGTCGGCGCGCTGCTGGTGGTGCTCGTGGCGCTCGTCGTCGTGTCGACGCAGACGGGGCAGCGGCAGGTGTCGCTCATCGTCAGCAATGGCACTGTGGTCACGATGGACGCGAGCCGCCGGGTGATTCCCGGCGGGGCGGTCGTGATTGACGGGACCGACATCGTGGCGGTCGACACGGCCGATGCCATCGCCGCGCAGTTTCGAGGCGGCGAGACCATCGACGCGTCCGGACAGGTCGTACTCCCGGGGCTGATCAACACGCACACGCACGCCCCGATGGTGCTCTACCGCGGTCTCGCCGACGACCTGGCGCTCATGGACTGGCTCACCAAATACATGTTCCCGGCGGAAGCCAGGACCGTGTCGCCCGAATTCGTGCGCGCGGGCACGCGACTGGCCGCGCTCGAGATGATCCAGTCGGGCACGACGACCTACGCCGACATGTACTACTTCGAGGAGGAGATCGCGCGCACGACGAAGGCCGCCGGCCTCCGCGGCGTGCTGGGCCAGACCATCATCCAGTTTCCGGTCGCGGATGCGAAGACGCCGGCCGACGCGCTCGCGCGGGCCGAGGCCTTCATCACGGCCTTCACAGGCGACCCGCTCATCACGCCGGCCGTGGCGCCGCACGCGGTGTATACGCTCGACGCCGAGACGCTGCGGGCCGCGCGCGATCTGAGCCGCCGCCACGCCGTCCCGACGCTGATTCATCTGGCCGAGTCCGCCGACGAGATGAAGACCGCGCAGGAGCGGTTCAGGGCCACCCCGGTGGCGTATCTCGACGGCCTCGGATTTCTGGGCGCCGGCGTGCTCGCGGCCCACGCCATCTGGGTGTCCGAGCCCGAAATCCGCCTGCTGCAGGCGCGCGGCGTCAGCGTCTCACACAACCCGGAAAGCAACATGAAGCTGGCGAGCGGCATCGCCCCGGTCACCGAGTACGTACGCGCGGGCGTCGCGACAGGTCTGGGGACCGACGGCGCGGCCAGCAACAACGACCTCGACATGTTCGACGCGATGCGGACGGCGTCGCTGCTGCAGAAAGTCCGGACCGGCGATCCGCGGGCGCTTGGCGCGGGGACCGCGCTCGAGATGGCGACGATCGGCGGTGCGCGGGCGCTCGGTCTCGCGTCGCAGATCGGCTCGCTCGAGCCGGGCAAGCGCGCCGACCTCATCGTCGTCGGCATGTCGGCCGCGCGGCAGACGCCGATGTACGACCCGGTATCGCACCTCGTCTACACCACGCGAGGCGACGACGTGCGCACGACGATCGTGAACGGGCGGGTGCTGATGCGCGACCGGAAGATGCTGACGCTCGACGAGGCGGCGGTCCTCACGGAGGCGCGCGCGTGGGTGCCGAAGGTGCGCGCGGCCGTCAACTAGGCTTCGGGGATCCGTCGAGCACCGCGATATACGGCAGGTTCCGGTACTGCTCGCCGAAGTCGAGCCCGTAGCCGACGACGAAGCGATCCTCGATCTCGAATCCGACGTAGTCGACCTTCACGTCGACCAGGCGGCGCGACGGCTTGCTCAGCAGGCAGGCCGTGCGCAGGTGGCGCGGCGACCGCGCGCGCAGGATGTTCTGCATGTACTTCAGCGTGAGGCCCGTGTCGACGATGTCCTCGACGATGACGACGTCGCGCCCCTCGAGCGTGCTCTCGAGGTCTTTCAGCAGTTGAACCTGCCCCGACGACTTCGTGCTGGTGCCGTAGCTCGACACCGCCATGAAGTCGAGCGAACAGCGGCCGGGCAGCGCACGCGCCAGATCCGAGAGAAACACGAACGCACCCTTCAGCACGGCGACGAGGTGCACACCGTCGGGATGATCGCGATGGATCTCGTGCGCCATCGCGCGCACGCGTTGCTGGATCTCGTCGGAAGGAATGAGCACCTGCATCCTTGAGGGACGGTTCCACGCGAGAGTAACATAGCGTCCCGCCGCATGAAACGCTTCCAGATGATCACCGAGGCCGACGCCCGTGTGCTCGAGTACGGGAGCACGGTCGTTCTGGTAGCGGGCGGACATATCACGCCGCTGGCGCACGACACGCTGAAGGCGCGGCGGATCGCCGTCGTGCGGGAGGGCACCGACGTCGATGCCGAGTCGCTGGCGCCGCCCGCGACGATCCGCGTGGTCGCGATCGGCGCCGATCACACCGGCGTGGCCCTCAAGCGCGCGATCCGTGAGCACCTGCGTGGACGCGGCATCGCGGTCCATGACCTTGGGACGGATGGGCCGGAGCCGGTGGATTACCCCGACGTCGCCGCCGCGGTGGCGCGGCAGGTCGCGCGCCGCGAGGCGGATGCGGGCATCGTGATCGACGGCGCCGGCCTTGGCTCGACGATTGCGGCGAACAAGATCGGCGGCATTCGCGCCGCGATGTGCCCGAACCAGACGCTGGCGCGCTATGCGCGGGAGCACACCGGCGCCAACGTGCTGGCGCTCGGCGCCACGCTCGTGACGCCCGTCGACGCGCTGACGATTGTCGACACGTTTCTCGCCACCACGATGCGCGAGCCCCGCTACCTGCGGCGGCTCGCGAAGATTCGGGAGCTGGAGGGTGCAGCCCGCCGAGATTGAGCGCCTGATTCGGATCGTCGTCGAGGAGATGGCGGCAGTTGCCCGTCCCGGCGCGCCGGCCCGCTGCCCCTGCCATGCGGTGCTCTACGAGTGCTGCCCCGATCGTCTGCGCGGCATTCTCGATGCCGGCGCGGAACGCCTCGGTCTGCACGCCTCGGGCGGATCGGCGGGCGGCGTGGCTGCGATGATCGACCACACGCTCCTCAAGCCCGACGCAACGCGGAGCGACATCGAGACGCTCTGCCGGGAGGCGGCGCAGTACGAGTTCGCCAGCGTCTGCGTGAACCCGACGTGGGTCGCGCTCTGCGCGAAGCTGCTGCAGGGCAGTCGAGTCACGGTGTGCTCGGTCGTCGGGTTTCCGCTGGGGGCCACGACGGCCGACACCAAGCATTACGAGACGCGGCGGGCCATCTTTGACGGCGCGAAAGAGATCGACATGGTCATCAACGTGGGCGCGCTCAAGTCGGGCGACCTCCGGCTCGTCGAGCGCGACATCGAGGCGGTCACCGCCCCGTGCCGCGACGCAGGCGCGGTGAGCAAGGTGATCATCGAGGCGGCGCTCCTCACGGACGAGGAGAAGATCGCCGCGTGCACGCTGGCGAAGGCGGCCGGCGCGGATTTCGTGAAGACCTCCACCGGCTTCGGCCCAGGAGGCGCCACCGCGCACGATGTCGCGCTGATGCGCCGCGTGGTTGGCGAGGAGATGGGCGTGAAGGCGGCGGGCGGCGTGCGGGATCTCGAGTCGCTCAAGGCGATGGTGGCCGCCGGGGCCACACGCATCGGCGCCAGCGCCGGCGTACGCATCGTGCAGGAATCGCGGGGCCAGCAGCCGACCGGCGCGGCCAAGGGCTATTAGGGGTTGGGCTTCAGGCTTCGGGCTTTGGGCTTGGGGCTGAGGGCGTCGGCCCTGCTCGTCGTCGCGGCGCTTCTGCCGAGCGCCGCGGTCGCCCAGCAGACCGAAGGTCCGCCCGGACCGTACGCGATCGACGTCCGCGCCACGACCGGCTCGCTGCCGCAGGACGCCAGCTTCTTCCCACCTGCCCCGACGGCGACCCCGATTCCGACCGCGAGTCTCGGGTTCGACATCGGCGGCCACGTGTACGTCTTTCACCTCGGGCCCGCGCGGATTGGGCTGGGCGTCAACCTGATTCGCGTCGGCGGTGGGGCGGCGCCGCCGTCTCCCTCCGGCAGCGGGAGCACGCCGCCCCCGCGCCCGACGCTGCCGTCAGTGGAGACGCGCGTCCGGATGTTCACGCCGCAGCTCTCCTTCAACTTCGGGTCGTCGCGCGGCTGGAGCTACGTCAGCGCGGGGGTGGGGCAGATTACGGTGCACACGTCGACGTCGGAGTTTGCCAGCGGCAGCAGCAGCACGGCGCCGCTCACGCCGGCGCGCACGCGTGAAACGGCGGCGCTCCAGACGATCAACATCGGCGGCGGCGCCCGGTGGTTCAACACCGAGCACCTGGCGTTCTCGTTCGACGTGCGGTTCCACAAGGCGGGCGGGCGGACCAAAGAAGGCGTCTCGACGGTGCCGGTCACGCTCGTGACCGCATCGGCAGGGTTGTCGTTCAAGTAGGACGAAGGGCAGACGTCTTGATGCGAAGAGGAATCCCCGCGACCACGAGAACGACCTCCTGGGCGGCTTCCGCCAGGATCTGATTCGCCCACCCCTGAAGATCCTGAAAGCGGCGGCCCAGCTTCGTCAGTGGATGAAGGCCGCCGCTGACATCGTTGCTCACGACGATGAGCTCGCGACACTCGCCTGCGGCGACAAGCGCCCGGACCTCCGCGAGGAGGATCTCCTGCTGCTTGCGTGAGGGCGTCTGCGCCTCGTGATGCAGAAGGTTGGAAAGCCACAACGTGACGCACTCCACCACGACGGGCGCGTCATGAGGCTGCGCCTGCCGCACGACGCGGGGAACCGCCTCAGGCTCCTCGATGGTGATCCACGACGCAGGGCGATCGGCACGGTGGCGCGCAATGCGCGCGAGCATCTCGCGGTCGCGTGGATCCCGGTGCGCCGTGGCAATGTAGATCGCCTGCCGGCCTTCGACGAGCGACTGTGCATGACGGCTCTTTCCGCTGCGTGCGCCGCCGAGTACGAGCGTCAGCACGGCAGTCCCGCCGGCACGTTCATGGCGCGGACGGCCGTGTGGCCATTGCAGTATTCGACGACATTGAAGCAGGCATAGTCCTGGCCGAGCCGGAACATCGACGCGAGCGGCAGCCCCAACGCATCGGCGAGGACAATGCGATTCACGCCGCCATGGGAGACGACTACCGTCGTCTGATTCGGGCGGGCGCGCAAGAGATCGGCGACTGCCTCGCGCACGCGCGCCGCCATCGCGGCCACCGATTCGCCTCCAGGACACGTCACCTCGGTTGGCCGCTGCATCCATGCCTGGAAGACGGCCGGGTACGCGCGCTCGACCTCGTCGTACATCAGGCCTTCGATGACACCGAAATCGAGCTCACGGAATCGATCGTCAATGATCGGTCGCGCGGCGGCGCCAGTGAGACACACTGCGCTTTCGACCGCCCGGCGCAGCGGGCTGCTGTACACGGCTGCGTCGCCCCACGCCATAAGATGCCGCCCGAGTGCCGCCATCTGCTCCTGGCCGGTGTGCGAGAGTGGCGGATCGAGACGGCCGTAGCATCTTCCGCGCACGCTCTCGCACGGTTCGCCGTGGCGGACGAGTATGAGCCGCGTGGCCGCCACCGCCGACGTCGTCGACCTCATGTGAGCAGGACTCCCGTCACGAGCACGCTCGTCTCGGTGAGCTCAATACATGCGCCAAAGACATCCGCTGTCACGCCACCGATTCGTCGCCGCGCGTGCACGCCGACCAAGGCGGTGATGACGACGGCTACCGATAAGATGGGCGCAGATTGCGCCAGCAGGGAGTGTGCGTGGAGCAGGAGCGCGCCGATGACGGCGCACAAGACCCGAACGTACGTGGACATGGCCCCTCCTGCCGCCCTTCGCGGCGTCAAGGCATGGCCCGACGGTTAATCGAGGAGAGGCATGGCCCCCACGCCTCGCCCTCGGAGGTCGGGTCCTGATGTGCACGTCGGCAGGTCTTCGGACTTACGGGCAAGCGGCACGTGTGCCGCGGGCCTACTGGCGTCGCTTCCCGGCTCGGAGAGCCAGTGCGTGATGACGCGGTCGTTCCCGATTACCGCTGCGGGGCAGTCCCGGATTCGAACCGGGTTCCCTCTTGCGGCGCCTGATGCTGCAGGCGCACCGACGCAGTGGATGCTCTCTACGCACCGCGCCGTGCGCGTGTCACGCGCGCAGGCATTGTGGGCGCAGCGTTGTTGATGAATTTGGAGCGGGAGACGGGGATCGAACCCGCGACATCGAGCTTGGGAAGCTCGCGTTCTACCGCTGAACTACTCCCGCTCGCTCGGCTGTTCTGTCATTGTAGCCTAACCCCGAATCAGGCCCAGGACCTCGTCCCGCTTCTCTGCCATCAGCCCGGGCGTGACCGCCTCCAGGTTCAGGCGCAGGAGCGGCTCGGTGTTCGACGGCCGGACGTTGAAGTGCCAGTCGGGATAGTCGACCGAGATCCCGTCCATGTGATCGAGCGCCGCGTCCCTGTACCGCGCCTCCAGGGCGGCGAGCGTGCGCGGCACGTCCGCCATGCTGCCCAGCCGCGTGTTGATCTCGCCGGAGATGAAGTAGCGCTCCCGGAACGGCTGGAGCAGTTCGCGCAGCGACTGGTTCTTGCGCGACATCAGCTCCAGCATGAGCAGCGCCGGGAGGAAGCCGTTGTCGGCGTAGAAGAAATCGCGGAAGTAGTAGTGGCCGGTCACCTCGCCGCCGAAGAGTGCGTCCTCCTCGCGCATCCTCCGCTTGATGAACGCGTGGCCGACGCGGTTCCGCAGCGCGCGTCCGCCGTACCGCGCCACCAGGTCGCGAACGGCGTGGCTGGCGCGAAGGTCGTAGATGATTGTCGCGCCGGGATGCTTCAGCAGGAACGCCTCGGCCAGGAGCGCCGTCACGAAATCGCCGGAGACGAAGTCGCCGGTGCCATCGACGAAGAAACAGCGGTCCGCGTCGCCGTCCCACGCAATGCCGATATCGGCCTTCTGCCGGATCACCTCCGCGGTGATGTCGCGGCGGTTCTCTTCGATGAGCGGATTGGCCTCATGGTTGGGGAACGTGCCGTCGATCTCGAAGCAGAGGCGGGTCGTCCGGCACGGGAGCCGATCGAAGAGTGCCGGAGCGACCAGGCCCGCCATGCCGCTCCCCGCGTCGAGCACCACCGAGAAGGGCCGGACGGCCGACGGATCGATGAACGACAGCACCTTCTCGACGTACTCGCCGACGACGTCGCGCGTCGTCAGCGACCCCCGGCGAGCGGCCGGTGGCGGCAGCCGGTCGTGCGCGATCATGTCGCGGATGTCGCCGATGCCGGCATCGCCGCTCAGCGCCTGCGCCCCGGCCCGCACCATCTTGACGCCGTTGTACTCCTTCGGGTTGTGCGATGCCGTGATCTGCGCCCCGCCTCCGAGGCTGTCTCGGACCACCGCGAAATACAGCATGTCGGTTCCGAGCATCCCGTAGTCGACGACGTGTGTTCCCTGCTCACGAACGCCTTCGATGAACGCCGCGGCGAGCGCCGGCGACGAGACGCGCATGTCGCGTGAGACCGCGACGCGATCCGTCTGGAGATGGGCCGCGAACCCGCGGCCGATCAGGCGGGCAATCTCCTCGTTGATTTCGCCGGGGTACAGGCCTCGAACGTCGTACGCCTTGAAGATCTCAGAGTTGATCTGCATTGGGAGTTGGCGTCTTGGGAGTTGGCAATTGTCTGGTCACGCCCGCGTGTAGTCCGTCAGCGTGGTCTTGTCGCCGAGGACGGCGCCGCGGTCGAGCGTCACGCTCCGGCCCAGGTGACAGTGCCGGCCGAGAATGGCGTTGCGGACGACCGCCTCCTCGCTGACGCGGCAGTTGGGCCAGACGATGGCGCCCTCGATGGTGGCCCGCTCGTCGATCTGCGTCTGCCGGCCGATGACCGAGTACGGTCCGATCCGCGCGCCGCCCTTGACGACCACGCCCGCATCGATGAAACAGGGCCCCTCGATCGTGGCGCCATCCTCGACCCGCGCGTCGGGCGACACCGACGCGCGCGGCGGCGGCATGTTGGCGAACGGCGGCGCCGCAAACCGGCCATCCATGATGTCGCGGTGAACCTGCAGGTACTTGTCCGGCGTCCCGATGTCGATCCAGTAGCCGTTGTAGACGTACGCGACGAACGTCTCGCCCCGTTCGACGAGCGACGGAAAGTAGCTCCGCTCGATCGACCACGGGACGGCGCTCGGAATGCGATCGAACGTGTCGGGCTCCAGGACATAGATGCCGGCGTTGATATGGTTCGTGGTGATCTCGTCCGGCCGCGGCTTCTCGAGGAACCGCGCCACGTTGCCATCGGCGTCGGTCTCGACGAGCCCGTAGGCGCTCGGGTTCTCGACGGGCGTGAGCACGATCGTGGCCTTGGCGCGCCGCTCACGGTGCAGTCGGATGACGGAGCCGAGATCGATCTGCGTGAGCACGTCGCCGTTGAAGACGACGACCGATCCGGTCAGGTTGTCGCCGGCGTACTTGACGGCGCCCGCCGTGCCGAGCGGCGCGGGCTCGACGACGTAGCGGATCCGGATGTCGAGCGCCGATCCATCGCCGAAGATCTCCTCGATGCGGCGCGGCTGATAGTTGAGGCTCAGGACGATCTCGTCGATCTCCGGCACCTGCTTGAGGAGGTCGATCTGGTAGTGGAGGAACGCGCGGTCGAAGATGGGAACGATCGGCTTCGGCGTGTGGATCGTGAGGGGGCGCAGCCGGGTACCCTTGCCCCCAGCCAGAAGGATCGCCTTCATGACAATCAACGATCATACTCCGAGACCTGATGTAGAATTGGGCACCGATCGCGATGAACCTGCCGAACACGCTGACCCTTTGTCGGATCGTGCTCGTGCCGCTGATGGTCGTCGTGCTGCTGACCGAGTTCCAGGGGCGGCAGATTGTCGGACTGCCGAAGGAATTCGCCGGCGCGGCGATCTTCGCGCTGGCGTCGATGACCGACTGGCTCGACGGTTATCTGGCGCGGCGCCGGCGGCAAGTGACCTGGCTCGGCCAGATGCTCGATCCGATCGCCGACAAGCTGCTCACATCAGCCGCCTTCATCTCTCTCGTGCAGCTGAACCTCGCGCCGGCGTGGATGGTGGCGCTCATCATCGGCCGCGAGTTCGCCATCACCGGCCTGCGCAGCCTCGCGCACGCCAAGGGCTTCGCGATTCCCGCTTCGCCCCTCGGCAAGACGAAGATGGCATCGCAGGTCGTGGCGATTCTGCTGCTGATTCTCGGCGGGGGACCGCTGCCGGTGCTGACGCCGCTCGGGCAGGCGGTGCTCTGGTTCGTGCTGCTCGCGGCCGTCGTGTCCGCGGTGGACTATTACGCGCGCTTCCAGCGGCTCCTCAACGCGCGCGTGGTCGACGTGAACATCGCGCGCGCCCGCAAGGCGGGCTAGCGCCTCAGTGCGACCCAGTCGCCCGCGATGAACGCGTCGCGCGAGAGCGTGACGAGCAACGTCGACCGGTCGGGTCCGACGTCCATCGCCACCGCTTCCCCGAGCTCGAACAGGAAATTGCGCGGCTCGTCGCTGCCGGCCTGGCGGGCCTGGCGCACAGTGCCGGCACGCTCGAGCAGCATCCGTTCGCGCCGCTGGTGGTCGCGATAGACGACGAACTGGGCGCCGACGGTGACGCCGTGGTCGCTGCCGCGGTCGACCATGAAGTAGTCGCCGCGCCCGAATGTGGTGCGATTGTCGTTGCCGATGAGGACGCGTCCGTAGTTGCCGCGCTGGGCCGCCGGCCGATCGGCTGCCACGGCGGGCGGCGTCGGCACGATGAACGGCTCGAGGTAGTCGTCCAGCTCGATCGCGTCGCATGCGTGCACGATGGTCGCGAGCGACTTCTGGCGATCGACGGCATAGACGCGCACCCAGCCGGTCGTGCGGATCGTCGCAGGGTTGTCGCGGCCGATGGGCCGGCGCTCGACGGGGACCGTACGGCGCGTGTAGTACTCCTGTCCGACGTCGATACCGTTATCGGTGCCCGCGTTGATCGAGAGGAGATCGCCGGGGGCGAAGTTCCGCCGGATGTCCGAGTCCTGCCCGCCCGTCACGCGCATGGGCATCGGGGGCGCCTCGAACGTCAGGCTCGGCGCGCAGGCGAGCGAGATCACCTCGGGCGGCAGGTTCACCGGGGCGGGTGCCGGCGCGCGCTGCGCCAGAGCCGTCCCAGAGCCTGCCAGGAGCAGGACCATGGCCGTCAGGTGTCGTGTCATAAACTACTGATTCTTCAGCTCTTGCAGCCGTTCCCGGGCGTCGTCCAGGTACTCGCTGCGATCGAACTCGGCGAGCAGCCGTTCGAGGTACGGGATGGCCTCGGCTTTCTTATCGGACCGGGCGAGCGACTCCGCCAGATAGAAGTAGACGGCGTCGCGGCCGCTGTAGGCAGGGTCTTCCTTCAGCACTTCCTGAAACCGGCTGATCGCACCCGGATCCCAGCGCAGCCGGTAGTAGAGCAGTCCGACGCGGTAGGAGTGCTCGCTCAGGCGGTCGCGCGCCATCCGCCACTTCTCCTTGACCTCGGGCATGAGCGGGCTTTTCGGGAACTTGTCGAAGAAGACCTCGAACTCCTTCAACCCCGCCCGCGTTTCGGTCTGATCGCGATCGGCCGCCCGCATCTGCTGGAAGTGGCTCATCGCGATCTTGTACTGGGCGTAGTCGGCGCGCGGGTTCGTCGGGTAGAACTGCAGGAACTCACGGAACTCGTTCTGCGCCGAGACGAGCGACTCCGGCGTGTTTTCCCCGAGATAGGCGTCGCCCATCCCGAGCTTGGCGTCGGGCCGGAACGGGCTCTGCGGGTACCCGTCGACGATCTGCTGGAAGTAGGTACGCGCGTTCACCCAGCTGCGCTCCTTGAGCGCCTGCGTGGCGCGCTCGAACAGGAACTTGTCGGGTTGGGCGGTGCCGGGCGGCGGCGCCTGCTGCCTGGCGCCGCAGCCGGATGCGGCGAGCGCGACGAGAAAGACAAGTCCCAACACCCAACACCCAACGCCCAAGCACTTCTCATGTGGGAGTTGGGTGTTGGAGGGTGGGAGTTGACTGCGAAGCACGCTCATTGGCCTGCCGTCATCCATTCGTACTGCGCACGGAGACCCTGCTCGAGCGTGACACCCGGCGCAAAGCCGAGGTCGGCCCGCGCTCGGGTCGTATCGGCGTACGTGTCGCGCATGTCCCCACGCTGCGGCTCGAGGCGTTCGACCCGGAGCGGACGCCCCGTGACCTGGCGGATGAGCTCGAACACGTCGAGCAACTGTACACGCGAGCCCCCACCGATATTGTAGACACCGCCCGGTTTGCCGCGCGTCGCGGCGGCGACGGTCGCCGAGACGGCATCGGCCACGAACGTGAAGTCGCGCGTCTGGCGTCCGTCGCCGAACACCGGTACCGGCTGATCGCGCGCGACGGCCGAAAAGAACCGCGAAAAGCCCATGTCGGGACGCTGCCGCGGGCCGTACACGGTGAAGTAGCGCAGCGAGACGGTCGGCACGCTGTGGTTCACGTGGTAGAGGTAGCAGAGTTGTTCGGCCGCCAGTTTCGTCACCCCGTACGGGGAAACAGGCTGCGGCCGCGCATCCTCGCGCATTGGCAGCGCCACCTCGTCGCCGTACACCGACGAGCTCGACGCAAAGACGAACCGCTCGATCGGCTTGCCGATGCACGCTTCCAGCAGGAGCTGCGTCGCCTCCACGTTGTGCACCGAGTAGATGTGGAACTCGCGACCCCAGCTCCTGCGCACGCCCGCCTGCGCGGCCAGGTGAAAGACGTGTGTGACGTCGTCGAGCAGTGTCGGCAGGTCGGCGTCGGCCAGCGCGCCCTCGACGAGCGAAAACCGCGGCGATTCCCGCAGCCGCTCGAGGTTGCGTTCTTTGATCGCGCGGGGATAGAAGTCGGTGAAGCAGTCGATGCCGGTGACGGGTACCCCGGCGTCGACGAGGCGCTCCGAGAGATGCGACCCGATGAACCCGGCCGCGCCGGTGACGAGTGCTTTCACGCGAGCATCTCCCGCACGCGAGCGGGCAGCCGGCACGGCTTGCCCGCGGCATCGACCGCTGCGTGAACGGTATAGCCCACCGCGGCGAGCGTCGCGTCGGCCGGCCGCGTCACCTCATAGTCGAAGCGGATCCGTACGGGCGTGAGCAGCGTGGCGCGTGCCGCGATGTCCACCTCGTCGTCGTACCGCGCCGGCTGCCGATACTCGCAGTGGGCCTCGATGACGGGGAGCGTCAGACCGTCGCGTTCCATCTCGCGGTAGCTCCAGCCGGTGGCCCGCAGCCACTCGGTGCGCGCGACCTCGAACCACACCAGGTAGTTGGCGTAGTACACGACGCCCATGCGATCGGTGTCGGCGTACCGGACGCGCAGCCGGGTCACAGCAGGCCTCAGGTCCCGGGCCTCAGGCCTCAGTCTGGACGATGTCGACTGGCGGCTCGAGCCCTTCTGAGGCCTGGGGCCTGAGGCCTTGGGCCTGCTTTTCATGCGCGCGTCGCGGAGCCGCAGGCGGCGCGCAGGGCGCGAGTGGCGGCCTCGGGGTCGGCCGCGCCGAAGATCGCATTGCCGGCCACCAGGATCGTGGCGCCGGCCGCCACCACGTCGGCGGCATTGGCGTGGTCGATCCCGCCGTCGATCTCGATCGGGACGGAGCAGCCGCCGCGGGCGAGCACCTCGCGGACGCGGCGCAGCTTCTCGACGCTCTGCGGGATGAACTCCTGGCCGCCAAATCCCGGATTGACCGACATCACCAGCACGAAGTCGAGCTCGCCGGCAATCTCCTCGAGCGCCGACGCCGGCGTCGACGGGTTGAGCACCGCCCCGGCGAGGACGCCGCGGCTCTTGATGTGCGCGATCGTGCGGTGCAGGTGGCGCGCCGCCTCCACGTGCACCGAGAGCAGGTCGGCACCGGCGCCCACGAAGTCGTCCACGTACCGCTCCGGCTGCTCGATCATGAGATGCACATCGAGCGGTCGCGTCGCCACGCGCTTGATCGCGCGCACCACCGGGGTCCCGATGGTGATGTTCGGCACGAAATGGCCGTCCATCACGTCGATGTGAATGAGATCGGCACCGCCGCGCTCGACTGCCGCGATGTCGCGTCCGAGCTCGGCGAAATCGGCGGACAGAATCGAGGCTGCAATCTGGATCGTGCCCGGCGGCACGGCGACCGTGCGCTGGGTCACCGGCTCACCTCGAGCGAGATGAGCTCCGACGGCGCCACCTGGAAGCCGCCCGCCGGCTGCTGGCGAACGACCGTGCCCGCCGGGACGCCCGCGTACGGCTGCGATCCGACGATCGCGACGCGGAAGCCGCGGGTGCGGAGCGCCTCGGCCGCGCGCGCTCCATTGGTGCCGATCAGATCCGGCATCACGTATGTGGTCGCCTGCTCGCCCCGGTTGAGCAGCAATGAGACCTGCGGCGCGCGAGCCGAAGGGGCAGGATCCTGCGCGACGACGGCATCGGCAGGGTAGTCGGGTGAGCGGATTTCCGAGACGCTCGCGACCTGCAGCCCGTCCTCGCCGACACGCATGAGCGCCGTCCGCTCCGTATGGCCGACCAGCGCCGGGACCGTCGTCGTGGCCGGGCCGGCACTGACCCAGACGCGAATGGTGCGCTGGCGGCGGGTCGCCATGCCCGCCGGCGGATCCTGCTGGACGATCCGGCCCGCCGGCACCGTGTCGTCCGCCCGCTGGTTCGGATCCACGCGCAAGCCGAGGCCGACGGTCGCAACCGTCTGCGCCGCCTGCTCGACGGGTGCGCCGACGAGATTCGGCACGGCGACCTCACGCGCGCGCACGGCCGCGCGCATGCCGATCAACGCGAACACCACGTAGGTGACCGCCAGAGCCGAGACGAGGAGCAGCAGCTTCCCGAGGCCCCACAGACGCGTGCGAAGAGGCATGTCCGGTCAGATCGTACCACGGCGGACGAGCGCCGCGGCGAAGAAGGCCTCGAGCCCGTGCGCGAACGGCAGCGTACGCAGGCGGCCGCGCTCGTCGAGGATCGCCGTCAACGACCGAGGTCCGTCGCGCCGCAGATCGAGCGATCGGAACTCGGAGCGGCCCGCGAGAAACGCGTCGACCACCGCCTCGTTCTCCTCCGGCTCGCTGGAACAGGTGGCATACACGAGGCGGCCGCCGGGACGCACCGCTGCGGCCGCCCGCTCCAGGAGCGCCAGTTGATCGCGCGCGAACACGACGAGGTCGCGTTCGGTCCGCCGCCACCGGATATCGGGGTCTCGTCGAATCGTGCCGAGTCCCGAGCACGGCGCATCCACCAGCACGCGATCGAAGCGCGGCGCGAAGGGCAGCGGCCCCGCGGCGGCCACGTGCACGAGGCGTACACAGACGGCGCCGGCGGGACGGACGGTCTCGCGCAGCAGTTGGACGCGGCGCACTCGGACATCGCAGGCCGCCAGAAGGCCCGTGTCGCGCATGTCGGCGGCCATCGCGAGCGTCTTGCCGCCGGGGGAGGCGCAGAGATCCAGGACGCGCTCGCCCGGTTGCGCGCCCACCGCCAGGCTCACGAGCTGCGACGCCTCATCCTGCACGACGAACCTTCCGGCGTGAGGGGGCGCGAGCGCGTTGCCCGCCGTGACGACCAGACCGTCGGGTGCGTAGCGCGTCGGCTCCGTCTCGACGCCTTCGCCGGCGAGCGCGGCCGCGACCTCGTCGCGGCGGGCCCGCAGCGTGTTCACGCGCAGCGTCAGCCGGGGCGTCTCGTTGTTGAAGCGGACCCAGCGCTCCGTCGCCTCGAAGCCGTGTCGGTCCAGCCAGCGGGCGACGAGCCAGTCGGGATGCGCGTGCGTGATCCCGAGATACGCGAGGGCGGCCGCACGGTCGCCGGCGTCCGGTCGCCGCGGCAGCGGCAGACGATGACGCTGGCGCAGCACCGTCCGCAGGACGGCGTTGACAAAGCCCGACGCGCTCGTTTTTCGCGCATATCGCGTCAGATCGACCGCGTCATCGACGACGGCCGATGCGGGGACGCGGTCGAGGTGCAGGAGCTGATACAGGCTCAGGCGCAGGACGATCACGACCTCGACGTCGAATCTCGAGAGCGGCCGCCTGGTGAAGTGCTCGATCAGGAAATCGAGGCTCCGCTGCCAGCGAAGCGTGCCGGTCACGATGTCGGCGGTCAGAGCGCGGTCGCGTTCGTCGTCGAGGCGTGTGCGGCTGAGAGCGAGGGCGGCGGGCAGATCGACCGTCCCGGCGACGATCGCGCGCAGCGCGTCGTACGCCGCCACACGCGCCGGCGCGGTCATGAGCCCGCCGTGTCGGGCACCGAGGCAGGAGGGCCAGTGAAGAACGCGCCAGGGGTGACGCGATGTCCCGCGAGGAAGTCGCGCACCGCCATCGACCGGCCCCCTTCGAGCTGCACCTGGTTCAGTACGATGCGCCCCCCGTGGCCCGCCGCGACGTGGACGGCATCCCGCGTCACGTCGACCACCGTACCGGGCCGCGCATCGGTCGGCGCCTCTTCGACGTGCGTCTTCAGGATGATGAGGCGGACGAGGTCGAGATAGGTGTAGGCATGCGGCCACGGATAGAGGCCGCGCACCCGGTTATGGATGTAGATCGCGGGGAGGCTCCAGTCGATGAGCCCTTCTTCCTTCGTCACCTTGGGCGCGTAGCTGCAGCACATGAAATCCTGCAGCTCCGATTGCACGGTGCCCGCCTCGATCCGGTCCACGACCTGGAGGAGCAGGTCGGCGCCGAGCACGGCGAGATCGCGCTCGATGACGTCGGCCGTCTCATCGGGCCCGATCGGGCGCTTCACCTTGGCCAGCATCGGACCGGAGTCGAGCATCTTCTCCATCTGCATGATGGTCACGCCCGTCTCGTGCTCGCCGTCGATGACCGCGCGCTGCACCGGCGCGGCGCCCCGATACTTGGGCAGCAGAGATGCGTGGACGTTGATCATCCCGTGCGCCGGCAGCGTGAGGATCGATTCCGGAATGAGCTTCCCGTAGGCGGCAACGACCCCGAGGTCGGGACGCCAGGCCCGCAGCGTGTCGACCACCACAGGGTCGCGGAGCCGATCTGGCTGCAGGAGTGGAACGCTCTCGCCAGCTGCCAACACTGTGACCGGCGACTCGGAGACGCGCTGGCCGCGGCCTCGCGGCCGGTCCGGCTGTGTGACCACGCCGCAGACGGTATGCCGCGACGCGAGGAGCGTCTGAAGCGTCGGCACGGCGAACTGCGGCGTGCCGAAGAACACGATCCGCATCACCATTTCCCCGCGCGCGAGAGCTTCCTGATCTTGCGGACGATGAGATCTTTCTGGAGCCCGTGCAGGCGATCGACGAAGAGCGTCCCGTCGAGATGATCCATCTCGTGCTCGAAGCAGCGGGCGAGGAGGCCCGTCGCTTCCACGACGTGCTCGCGGCCGTCACGGCCGAGGCCCTTCACCACCGCCCGTGACGACCGCGTGACCGCGGCGTTGAACCCGGGAACGCTCAGGCAGCCTTCGTCCTCGCGCTGGGTGCCGTCGCGCTCCACGAATTCCGGGTTGATGAAGGTCAGCAGGTCGGCAGGATCGTGCCCGCCCGAGACGTCGGCGACAAAGATGCGGAGCCCGACGCCAACCTGCGGCGCCGCGAGCCCGATGCCAGGCGCCGCATACATCGTCTCGATCATGTCGTCGATGAGTAGCTGGATCTCCGGCGTGATCTCCTGGACCGGCGCCGCGGGCTGATGAAGGATGTCGTCCCCGTGGCGGAGGATCGGCCGTATCACGATGGTGAAGGCCCCAGGCCCCAGGCCGCAGGGCCCGGCTGAGGCCAGAGGCCTGAGGCCTGAGGTCTGCTCATGCGGGCGTAGCCCGCTTGGAAAACCGCCGGCGCACCTCCTCGGCGGTCGACGCGTAGTGCCGCTCGATCTCGCCGATCGAGTCGCCGCCGAACTTCTCGAGAAACGCGTCGGCGAGGACGAACGCCACCATCGCCTCGCCGACGACGGCCGCGGCGGGCACCGCGCAGACGTCGCTCCGCTCGATCGCGGCCGGCTGGGGCGTCATCGTGGCGAGGTCGACGGATCGGAGCGGCTTCATCAGCGTGGAGATCGGCTTCATGAAGCCGCTCACGCGGATGTCTTCGCCGTTGGTGACGCCGCCCTCCAGCCCGCCGGCATTGTTGGTCGGCCGCACCGGCAGGCCCGTGTCGGCAGCGGGCGGCAGAATCTCGTCGTGCACGCGCGACCCGGGCCGGAGCGCGGCCTCCGGGCCGATGCCGATGCCGACCGCCTTGATCGCGTGGATGCACATGAGTGCCTGGCCGAGGCGCCCATCGAGCTTGCGATCCCACTGGACGTACGACCCGAGCCCCGGTGAGACGCCGGTCGCGATGACCTCGAAGACGCCGCCGAGCGTATCGCCCGCATCGCGTGCGCGGTCGATGGCGGCCATCATTCGCTGCTGGACTGCGGCGTCCGCGCAGCGCAGCGGCGCCTCGTCCGAAATGGCGGCGGCCTCCGCAAACGAGACGGTGCGCCCATCGGGAAGCGCCACGTCGCCGATCATCGAGACGTGACTGGCGATGCGGATGCCGAACCGTGCGAGCAGCTGCCGCGCGAGGCTGCCGGCCGCCACGCGCGCGGCCGTTTCGCGCGCGCTCGCACGCTCGAGCACGTCGCGGATGTCGTCGTGGCCGTACTTGATCGCGCCTGCAAGGTCGGCATGGCCCGGCCGCGGCCGCGTGACCTCGGCGCGGCGGGTACCGCTCGCGCCCTCGGGCATCTCCCGCTCGACGCACATCGTCTGCTGCCAGTTCACCCAGTCACGGTTGCGGATGAGAAACGCGACGGGCGCGCCGGTGGTCCGTCCCTGGCGGACGCCGGCCAGGATTTCGGCACGGTCGCTTTCGATCGCCATCCGGCGGCCGCGTCCGTAGCCGCCCTGGCGTCGCCGGAGCTGCTCGTTGAGCGCGTCGATGTCGAGCTCGAGCCCCGCCGGCATCCCGTCCACGGTGACCACGAGCGCTTGCCCGTGGGATTCGCCGGCGGTCAGGAAGCGCAGCATGATCGGCATTGTACCCTTGCGAGTTGCGCTACGGGCCGATACACTCTGCCGCACCATGCCGATACCACGATTCCGAATGACGACACTGCTTCTGGCGTCGCTGGCGCTCGCCGCGTGCGGCCAGTCGGCCCCGGCCGGGCCGCGCGTGTTCTTCGTTCAGCCGCAGGACGGCGCCACGGTGAAGAGCCCCGTCGCGCTCGAGTTCGGCGCCGAGAACTTCCAGATTGCGGCCGTGCCGCCGGGCGAGGTGAAGGAGACGCGGCCGAACCTTGGGCATCACCACGTCGCGGTCGATGCCGATTGCCTGCCGCCCGGATCGACGATCCCGCGTGCGGCACCGTGGGTCCATTTCGGCGACGCAAAGAACGCCATCGACATGCAGCTGCCCCCCGGCAAGCACCGGCTGACGCTGCAGATCGGCGACGACCTCCACCGCACCCTCGAGGGGCTCTGCTCGACGATCACCGTCGACGTCGCCCAGTAGCGCGGCTCGCCACCCCCACGCCGGAGGCCTGCAGACCTCCGGCGACATGATCAAAATTTCATCGCTCGACGCCGTTTTGGTGTGCAGAAATTGCCACCTCGCGGCGGTGATCAGGCGTTTTCCGGCCAGTTCCGAGCGGCACGCCCCTTTGCAGGTGGGCGGCGCATGCCACGCCTTCTCCACGACCGCTACATCGCGTACGACGATCTCCACGGATGCGACCTTGCCACCGGCGACGAGGTCCGTCTCGACCGCCTCCCCGCCGACCGGCCGTCGGGCGCGGCCCCCGCATTCTGCGAGGTGCTCGCCGACGCGCGCGACGGCACCCCGCGCTGGGTGGTCGCCGACGTGCGGTCGCCCTCGCAGGCCACCGCATTCAGTCGCCGCGCCGCGGCGGAGGCGCGGGTGCGCGGCTTCGTGCCGATGCTCGTGCCGCTCTATCTGCGGCTGCGCGACGGCCTCGCGGCGGAACTGGACGATCGGACGCTGCTGCTCATCGGGAGCGCGTCGACCGATACGGGCGCGGCACGCGCGGCGCTCTTGGACGCCGCGTCGCGATCGCCTCGGCCCCACGTGCTGCTCACCTTTCGCCAGGCAGCGCACGCGCGGAGCCCGTGGAACGGCGAGAGCGGACGCTGCGGGTGTCGTCCGCGAAGCGCGGGCGGCCTATGGGCCGCAGCCCGCGGCGCACGGTGCTGCGGCTCCACTTCCGGCCGACGTGACGCGTCACCTGCAGCGGGCGGTGCGGGCGGTGGACTTCGAACGCAGCGGCCGGCATGCTGCCGCGGAACGGCTGCTGCGCGAGGTGGCTGGCACGCTGACTCGGCGCGAGGCCAGGGGACCGGCGGCGCAGGTGCTCATGGGTCTCGGCCGCCTGCTCCTCGAGCGTGGACGGGCGTCCGCCGCGGAGAAGCTCTTCGGGGAGGCGGCGCAACTGGCGACCGCGGCCGATGGGGAGTCGATCGCGATTGACGCACGCCTGTGGCAGGCGGTCGCTCGCACGGATGCAGGCCGGCTGACCGACGCCGAGTCGCTCTGCCGCGCCGTGCGGCTGATGGAGGCGCTCGCGCCGGACCGGCAGGCGTGGGCGCAGGCGACCCTTGCGCGCGTCCTCTGCTGGCAGCACCGGCTGCGCGACGCGCGCGCCGAGCTTCCGTCTGGCGACGCACCGGTACACGGCGACGCGGTGATTGCGGCGTCGGTGGAGGCGACGAGCGTGCGTGTGCTGCTCGCGGCGGGAGAGGTGTTCGAGGCAGGGCAGCGGGCGCGCGCGCTCGTCGATCGCCTCGCCGCGCACGACGATCCGCTCGCGCGCGTGATCGCGGGTACGGCATACCTTCGGGCGGTGGCGGCGGTGGGCGACCTGCCCGCCGCGGAGGAGCGGCTCCTCGCGCTCTGCGCGCTGGCGCGGGAGGCGCATGCCCCGTTTCGCGCCGCCCGTGCGCGCCTGGTGTGGCACGACGCCTTGCGGCGGGCTGGTCGGCGCCGCGATGCCGCCCGCGAGCTCGCGCGGCTGGCGCGGCTGCGACGCGTGGCCCCCGCGCTGCTGCGGCGCGCCATAGACGATCGGCTCGCCGGATCGGAGCCAGCGCCCGCCGCATACGGCACGATCGCGCCGCCGGCCGCGCCTGAGGTCGGCACCGCTGCCGCGCTCGTCGCGCTCGTCCACGATGAGGAGCACGACAGACGCGCGCTCGAACGGCTGCGGGATGAGATCTGGCGCGAATTGAGCCCGAGCCGTGTCGATCTCGTCTCCGCTGACGCCGGCCCGGCGACGACGCTCGTCACGGCCGGAGCAGGCCTGCCGACCCGCATCGCGCCGCGGGTGCTCGAGGCAGGCATCCTCATCAGGAGCGAGGGGGAGCCCGCCGGACGCGAGCTGGGCGTCCCGATTCGGTTCG